>JBARKF010000091.1:0-3393 GCA_049800655.1 Candidatus Cybelea sp. | reverse complement strand
GCTTTGGCGATGGACGCGCCGTCGGCGCACTGGTTGGGGCCGGTGACGGTGCAAGGGTCGGCGGAGGTTTTATGGAGACCGCGACCGGCGCGACCGTCGGCATGCTGATGGGCGCGGCCGGCAACGACGGCGCCGGGCGCGTTTCGAAGATATTCGCGGTCGGCTGCGGATTGGGTTGCGGGGTTTGCTGCGGAATCGGCCGGGGGTTCGGCGGCGCGCTCGGCGCGGTTTTCGCAAGCTCGTGACGGTTCACCGGCAGGCGCTGCGCTTGGGGTTGGGTTAGCGGCGCGTGTTGCGGCGGGGCGATCGTGTGTACGTGCGGAACGGGCACTACCGCTCGAACCGACGCCGGTTGATTGGCGACCACAACGGGGGAAGTACGTTGTATCGTTACGACCTCTCCGGCCGATACGTTTTCCGTTGCCCCTTGCTGCGAGGAGCTGGCAAGCACGGAAAAAAGCAATGCGGCGAGTAGCGCATGGAAGAGGAGCGATAGTAGGAAGCTCCCTGCTAGTCGCTCCGGATATCGGCGGTCCCGATGATCGCGGAACTTCACGGCGAGAGTTAAGTGCGCTTAATCGTGCGCAGGAGCCTGCCGTTATGGACGCACAAGGCAACCATGATGGAACCCATTCTGAAGAAACGCACGAAGATCGTTGCAACCGTCGGACCAGCTTCACGCGATCCGGCAATTCTCCGTTCGCTCTTCGTCAGCGGAACCAACGTTTTGCGATTGAACTTCTCGCACGGAACGCCCGACGAGCACGCTGAAGTGATCGCAAGCGCGCGCAAGATCTCGGCCGAGCTCGGCATTCACACGGCCATCTTGCAGGATCTGCCGGGCCCAAAGGTGCGCACCGGTCCGCTCGCCGACGGTGTTCCTTCGGTTCGCCTCGACCGCGGCGCACGTTTCGTCATAACCTCCGAGCCCGTCGCCGGGACGGCGCAACGCGTGAGCACGAGCTATCGCGATCTGCCTTCGGACGTCGCGATGGGAAAGCGCATTTACTTACAAGACGGACAGATCGCGCTGCTCATCGTCGGCAAGAGCGCGACGGAGATCGAGACGACCGTCGAGTTCGGCGGCGATCTGCGCGGCTCGGTGGGAATTAACTACTCCGACGGCACGCTGAACCTGCCATCCGTCACGCCTCGTGACTTCGAGTTTCTCCAGTTCGGCCTGGAGCAGAACGTCGATTACGTCGCGCTTTCGTTCGTGCGTTCGGCCGAAGACGTCGAACGCGCCAAAGCATTCATGGCGGAACGAAAGAAACGCATTCCGGTTATCGCCAAGATCGAGAAACACGAAGCGCTCGACGAACTCGATAACATCATCGCCGTTGCCGACGGCATCATGGTGGCGCGCGGAGATCTGGGTATCGAGGTTCCGATCGAAACCGTGCCGATTATCCAGAAAACGATCATCGCCAAGTGCAATCGGGCCAGCAAGCCCGTGGTCACCGCGACGCAAATGCTCGAGTCGATGATCGCTTCGCCGCGTCCCACGCGCGCCGAAGCGACCGACGTCGCCAACGCGATTCTGGACGGTACCGATGCCGTGATGCTCTCAGCTGAGACCGCGCTCGGGGCATTCCCGACCGAGGCCGTTCGCACGATGGCTGAGATCGCGCGTGAAGTCGAGAAGTACTATCCGCACGCTTCGCTGCGGGACCGCCGATTGGAAAACTTCGAACCGACGATTGCATCCTCCATCGCCGAAGCCGCGACGCGCGCGAGCGCCGAGCTAAAAATCCCTTACATCGTCACCGGGACGACAACCGGCAACACCGCGCATCACATCGCGGCGTTTCGGCCGCAGGCACGCATCGTCGCGCTGACGCCGGATGCGCGCGTCGCGCGCCGCCTTGCGCTGGTCTGGGGAACGGAGTCGCTGCTGATCGATACGTATGCCTCGATCGACGTCTTGCTCTACATGACCGAACGGCAGATGGTCCGCGAGGGTCTGGTCGGCTCCGGCGACTTGATCGCCTTCACGACCGGCATGCCCGTCGGTTCGGGCGGCACCAACGTCCTTAAAATTCATCAGATTCCGTAGCGTTCTCTAGTAAGGCGGAGAGACAGGTAATGTCATTAGTATGCTTCAGGCGCGTCGTTGGTTTTTGCGCGGTTTCGTTTATCTTTACTGGATGCGGTGGCTCTCAAGGCGCTGGCGCTGCGAGCTTCTCGCCGGCGAGCGCCGCTACCACTCCTCAGAAGGGCGGCGCGCATTCCTGGATTCTGCCTAACGCCAAGAGCCAGGATTTGATATATGCCACGGGGGGCTGCAGTGGAACATGCGTCTTATCGTATCCCGCGGGAAAGCTGGTTGGAACGCTCGATGTTGGAGACGCTGGTGCGTGCGCCGATAACTCCGGAAACGTCTACATCGCGGATAACAACAACCTCTTTGAGTTTGCCCGCGGTGGTACGACGCCTATCAACACTTTCAGTGTATCGTACGGAGCAACGGCTGTTCCATCGATCTCGAAACTGGCGATGTCGCCACAACAATTGACCAATCAAGCGTTTACAATGTAGCAGTCTTTAGCACCCCAAGTAGTCCACCTACAACGTATCTAATCAGCTTTGATATTCAGTATTGCGCCTTCGATCAGAACGGAGATCTCTTTGTCGATGGCTACGGTGGTTATGGGAAAGAGTTTAGTCTTTACGAGCTATCTAAAAGCAGCGACGAGTTTTTCAATATCTCGGTTACCCCCGGCATAGAGGCTCGCCCCGGGCAAGTGCAAATGGCAGGCAACTACCTAACGGTGGAGGGAATAGGCATTTCTAAAGGCGCATCCATCTATTGGCTTAGCGTTGCCGGCTCAACCGCAACGATTTCTGGCATCACCAAGTTCAAAGGAATCACGAAAAGTGTTTCGCAGTCGTGGATTTACAACCACCTCATTTTAGTCCCCTACGGAACACGTGGAAATCGCGTTGACAAAACGAAAGTCGGCCTTTGGAAATACCCAGCGGGAGGTAAGCCGTTGCAAACGGTCGCCAAGTTTGCGAACGGCCTCGATTTCCAAGCGGTAACCTTTAGCCCTAGTTCGTAGGCTCGTTTTTCGCCACTTTTTTCTAAACATCCAAAGCACTTCTCGCCTAGCGCAAGGATTGACGGTGATCAGCTACTTTTTCGCGGCGGCGAGAAGCGCTCGGGCATGCCGGACCGCGATTGCTTGCGGTTCGCCCGAGAGCATCCGCGCGATCTCGGCCTCGCGTTCCTTCGAAGTGGCGATTTCGCGCACGGCGATCGTCGTTTCGCTGGTCGAAGCGCGCTTCTGCTCGAGCTTGTCGAGCACGTAGTGGCGATCGGCCCAGGTTGCGAGCTGCGCGAGATGCGTCACGCAGACAACTTGCCCGCGCCGCGCGAGCGCGCCGATGCGC
>JBARKF010000090.1:0-11138 GCA_049800655.1 Candidatus Cybelea sp. | reverse complement strand
GCGATTGTGATCAGCGGCTGCAGTGGAATCTCAAGCGACGGCAACCGCGGCGGACGCCACCCTTGGACGGTGCCAGGCGTATTCCGCTTTGGCGCAGGTACTGATCCGGCGAGCCTTAACCCAATGCTCGATTCGGAAAGCATTCATCTATCCATGTTCGTCTTTTCATGGGCCGTTAGATACGATGACAAGGTGCATCCCTTTCCCGATGCATTACGTGAAATTCCCACGTTAGCGAACGGAGACGTTAGCAAAGACGGCATGACGCTCAGGTACAAATTGCGGCGTAACATCAAGTGGCAAGATGGGCCGCCGCTTACCTGCAACGACCTGAAGTTTACGTGGATGGTTGTAATGAATCCGCACAACAACGCCTTGACGACCGATGGTTATAAGGACATCCGCAGCATAGGCTGCGCGGATCCGTACCTTGCCGTGGTCCACATGAAAAGAATATATGCTCCCTTCTTGCAACAGCTTTGGAGCCCGAACGGTTACGCGCCCATTTTGCCCGAGCATATCCTCGCAAAATACAACGACGACAAGGGCTCCTTCAACAACGCTCCATATAATTCGCTTCCCATCGGTAGCGGTGCCTTCAAAGTTGTCGCGTGGGACCGTGAGCAGGATATCCGGATGGTAGCAAACCCGCACTTTTATTTCGGTAGGCCGAAGCTCAACGCGGTAATTTTTAAGATTCAGCCCGGCAACAACGGCTTGGGAGATGCCGGCATGCAAACGCATATGGTCGACATGGTGATGGGTTCGCAGATGGACTGGCCAATGTTCGCCGCGTTGGCAAGCGACCCCCAAAACGGCATCGTTGCCAGGCCTGTCGACTTGTTTGCGTGGTCGCACGTTGACTTCAACGTCACGCGTCCCATCGTCGGCGATCGCAGCGTGCGCGTAGCGCTTGCCTATGCCAGCAATCGCCAAGAGCTTCTTAAGCCTTTTCACGGTTTACCGATTCCTTCAGAAACCGACCAAAACCCCAGGCTTTCGTGGGCCTACACCAATCACATCACGCATTATCCGTTCGACCGGACGAAGGCTCGAACGATTCTCGACTCGGACGGATGGAAAGTCGGACCCGATGGGGTTCGCGTTAAGAGGGGGCGACGTTTGGAGTTTTCGCTTAGCGCTCGCTCGGAGGGTCGCGGTGAAACTGCTATGCAGATAATTCTTCAACGTGAGTGGCGCGCGATCGGCGTTCAGGCCGACATCAAGAATTATCCGAGCAAACGTTTCTTTGACGCTTCACCCAACGGCATTCTGCAAGGTGGCGATTACGATGTGGCGATTGTAAGCGGATTAGGGAGTGCCGATCCCGACGACAGCGCTGTACTCTCGGGTGACGATCTGGCTCCCCGGGGCGGAAATACCACGCGGTGGAACAATCGCAGCGCCACCGCCGCGATGAACGACGCGCTCAAAACGGTCGACCGGGCGCGGCGAAAGCGCGACTACACGATCGTGCAGCAGCAACTGATGCTTGATGTTCCCATGATCGTTACGAACTTTATTCGCGAGCCGTTCGTTTACAACAATGACCTTCGCGGATTCAGTCCTTCGCCGACCAACTCGGTGTTCTGGGACCCATGGAACTACTCGATCTAGGTCGCCATGGCTTCTGCAACCAGGACTTCTTCAGTTGTCATTGCGCCCTCCGTCATGAATTTTTCAACGGAGTCCGTGCCGATCGCGTTGCGCAGGACGGCGAGGAGGCGATCGTAGGGCGGGTCCGTGGCTTCCCGCGGCGCTCCCCGCTCTGCGAGGCGTGCGTCGACGAAGCCCAAGATTCGGGCGGCTTTTTCATACTCGCCGGGCGCAATTCGGGCGTCGCTTTGAGCTCGTAGGGCTACAGCCATCGCTAGATTCTGCAAAGCGTACGCGGCGGGAACGTCAAACTGTTGTTCGCGGGCAAAACCAACAGCCTGGCTCGCACAGTCCTTGGCCTCATTGTATCGACCGAGCGCGATCAGAGATGTCGACATACTCGTAAGCGCATAAATGGTGCAGCGCGCATTGAGCTCGACATCGCCCGCAACCGCCAGCATCTCCGTTCCATGACGGAGTGCCAGCGCGGGATTGCCTTCAGCGAGCGCAAGTTCAGCCAGATCGCCCTTCGTATAGGCGAGGTTCCCTTTTTCATCGGCAGCTTCAAGGAGCGGGATGGCCTCAGCATAGTACGCGTGAGCCGCAGTAAAGTCACCGCGCTGGCTGCAGGCAGAGGCGAGATTGCGCAGCACCTGCGCTGTGTCGCCGGGCGAACCAAATTTACGTTCGCCTATCAGCGCCTCTGTCAGAATTGCAATCGCCTCGGCAACTCGGCCCAGTGCCAACAGTGCGTTGCCCAGGGTTTCCTGCGCGTGCGCGAGACCTTTCAAGTCGCCGATTTGGCGATAGAGTGCTACCGCCATTTCACTGCTCGTAAGCTGGACGCGGTGGTTGCCGAGATGCTTCGCGACGATCGCTCCCGCGAGCCGGAGCCTTGCCAGTACCTTCGCCGGCGTTTGCTCGTCGGCCACCTCGAGAGCAGCAGAGACCCAGCGGCTTGCGTCGCTGAAGTTGCCGCCCCCCCATAAGCAAACCAGTTCCCCCACCAGGCGCTGTCCCAATGGCACGTCAGCGCCATCGATCAGTGACCATTGCACGGCCGCGCGCCAGTTATCGAGCTCTTCCCGGGGCTGCGCGATCCAAACTTCGTGTGGCACGCTGTCGCGCATTGGACCGAGCCGCTCGGCCGCCTCCATATAGGCGAGCGCGTGACGATTCGCAACGATCCGATCCTCGCCGCGTATGACGAGTCTCTCGCGCGCATACTGGCGAAAAGATTCCAAGAGGCGATAACGTGGCTCGTGTCGTTCGAGATCGGCCACTAGCAGGGACTTCTCGATCAGCGATGAGAGCAGCTCGAAGACGTCGTCTCGCGATGCTTCATCACCTCCGCAAACCGTTGTTGCGGCGTCGAGCGTGCAGCCGCCGGCGAACACCGAGAGCCGCTCGAACACCTGTCGTTCCGGCGCAGGGAGCAGATCGTAACTCCAATCGATCGTCGCGCGCATCGTCTGCTGTCGCGGCAGCGCGGTGCGCGAGCCGCCCGTGAGAATTCGAAAACGATCGTCGAGTTTCTCCGCGATCACCTTCAACGAGAATTGGTTAACGCGCGCAGCGGCCAGTTCGATCGCCAGCGGAATGCCGTCCAAACGCCGGCAGATTTCAGCAACCACCGGTGCGTTCTCGTCGGTAAGCGCGAAGCGCTGGTCCGCCGCACCGGCACGATCGGTGAAGAGCACGATCGCTCCGTACGTTAAGGCCTCCGTTGCACGGATCTCAGCGGCGACCTCCGGCGATGGGAAGCTGAGTGTAGGGAGCCGATAGTTGTATTCGCCCGCCGCCCGCAGCGATTCGCGGCTGGTGGCCAGGATCCGCACGCGTGGGCAAGCGCTCAAGAGCGCGTCGGCAACGATCGCGGCCTGCGTGATGACGTGCTCGCAGTTGTCGAGAATCAACAGGAGCGCCTTATTCTTGAAATAGGCAACCAGCGTCTCGAGCAGCGGGCGATCGGGCACTTCTTGCACGCGCACCGTCGACGCGATTGCTGCGGCGACCGACAACGGGTTATCGAGTGGCGCCAGCGCGACGAAACAGGCGGCATCGTGGCCTGATTCGTTGAGTGCGGTCGCCACGTGCAAGGCGGTTTGGGTCTTGCCCACTCCGCCGGCCCCCGTTAGTGTCACCATTCGATTGCCGCGCACGAGTTTGCCGATCTCAGCAAGTTCACGATCTCGCCCGACGAAGCTGCTCAGCGCGAGTGGCAGGCTTGCGAATGCGCTATCCGCCCACGGGCCAACCGTGACGGAGGCCCTTTGCCGGTGCCGGGGGGAGGCGGGCGGGGCCGCGGCGGCCTCGAAGACGCGGCGTTGGTCGTCGCTGAGTGCTAGCGCGCCTGCGAGGAGGGCGAGCGTTTCCCGCTGCGGTGAACGGCGATAGCCGCGTTCGAGTGCGCTGATTCCATCTAGACTAACCCTGGCGCGCTCGGCAAGGGCTTCTTGCGTGAGACCGGCGGTAAGCCGGTAGTGTCGCAGGAGCGCTCCAAAGTCCGCGAGATCCAACGCTCGCCCCGAGTCGTCCATCGCTTCGCGAATTTCGCGGGCGCACCGACGGCATCCTCAGTTGCGAAGCCCAAAGTGTGCGGATAAGGTGTCCGACCGTCCCTTCCGGCGATCATTGCGGGGTGCCACAATGACCCCGTTCTTCCGAGTCTGGGAGCATCGCACTATAAAGATTCAAGGGAGGGTTCAGAGGTGATTGATCTTATGAGAATGGCTGCAGCAGTGACGCTCATCGCCGCGGGTTTCAGCTTAGGCGCGTGCAGCAGCGGTCAGGCGCCGGTTGGGACGATCGAGCCCCCACTGCAACGCAGTGTCGAAGGGCAAGGCGCCGTACAGCCGGCATGTCCCCAAGTCGTCGGCCAACCGACATGTTTGGCGCGGGTCGAATCGAAGGGCGGCATCAGCCCGACGGTCGGGGGCCTGGAGCCGAGCGATATTCAGACACGCTACAACTTGCCTTCGTCTACCAAGGGGTCGGGGCAGATCGTCGCGATCGTTGATCCATACGATAATCCTAACGTCGCGTCCGATCTTGCCGCGTACCGCACGGAGTTCAATCTCGGAACTGCCAACTTCACAAAGTACAATCAGGAAGGCCAAACGAGCAACTATCCGACGGGAAACACCGGCTGGGGTGTTGACAAAGCCATAGAAACGGAGATGGTTTCGGCGGCGTGCCCGAAGTGCACGATCTACCTGATCGAAGCAAACTCGGGCGGCGCCATCGATCTCGAGGCGGCCGAGCTAGAAGCCGTCAAACTCGGCGCACACATCGTGGCCAACGGCTGGATCTGCTACCAATCGGACACTTGCGTCTTTAGCTCCGACTTCGACACTCCGGGCGTTGTTTATCTCGCAGGCTCCGGCAGCGACGGCTATAACGAAACCGGCGCCCCGGCGGTGTTCGCCAGCGTCGTTTCTGTCGGCGGCACACTTCTCACGAAGATTTCGAGTTCCCATTATAATGAGGTCGTTTGGCACGAAAGCGGCGCCGGCTGCGCCGCGGGCGTCAGCAAGCCATCTTGGCAGCACGATCCGGACTGTTCATCTCGCACGGTGGCCGATGTGTCGGCCGTCGCCGAGAACGTCTCGATCTACGACACGTATGGCTACTACGGATGGACGACTGCATATGGCACGACTGTCTCGATGGCGGTGAATGCCGGCGTTTTCGGACTCGCCGGGAACGCCAGCAGCCAGAACGCTGCCGAGCACTTCTGGACTATGTCGAAGAAGAAACGCAACAAGGAGCTGCACTACATCAGCATGGGAAACGACGGCTCCTGCGGCGGCGAATATCTCTGCACGGCGGGAACGAAGCAGTTCGGGACTTACTCCGGCCCGGCTGGGTGGGGAACGCCAAACGGCATCAAGGCGTATTAGAGAAGCCCTGTCCTAAACTGAGGACGACGCGCAAAGGATAAGTTCCCGACCGCACACACGGCTTCGCAATCGCGAGGCCGTGTCGTTTTGCAAGTCCAGTAGGTCGTAGGAGCCGGGATGAAGCCCGAGGTTCTAAGCAGAGCACCGTCGTATTGCCTTCGCATGAAGGGTCAGCCAGAGGTCATCGAGCACTTGAATAAGATGCTCACCAACGAGCTTACGGCGATTAATCAGTACTTCTTGCACGCTCGGATGCATAAAAACTGGGGATACTACCGGTTGGGCGAACGAATCTATAACGAATCCCTCGGCGAGATGAAGCACGCCGACTGGTTAATACAGCGCATTCTCTTCCTGGAAGGACTGCCAAACGTACAGAATCTCGGCAAGGTGCACATCGGCGAAGACGGCATTGAAGCAATCGAGTGCGACCTTCGGCTCGAGATGGTAGCGCGCGACGATACCGCCGAAGCGATTACCCTCTTCGAAGCCAAGGCCGATTACGCAAGCCGCGAGATCGCGGCGCGGATTTTGGAAGACTCCGAAGAGCACGTCGATTTTCTGGAAACGCAGCTCGCGCTCGTCAAGTCGCTGGGCCGCGAAAACTATCTGCAGCAGGCGATGGCGGAGCTTCCGACTTCGGAGTAGCGAGGGCGATAATTGCATCAACCTCCGCCGCGCAAGCATAACACTGCGCGACGCAGCCGCAGCGGGTGTAGACCTCTTCGTGGGTTCGCGCGCCTTCTTCGGCGGCGGCTCGAATTCGACGTTCGGTAAGACCGTTGCAGATGCAAACGAACACGACGGTTAGGTAACCAGGCTCATAGCGGCTTGCCGTCGTCGTCCGAGCCCAAGATGAATGGCCGAAGCAGCGGTATCGGCGGGTCGCCGCGCGACAAGAGCTCGTCGTTGAACTTCTCCAGCGTAAAGGCACTGCCGAGCTTCTTCTTATAATCGCTGCGAAGTTTGAGAAGCATCAGCTTGCCGAGCGTGTAATAGCCGTACATCGGATCCTGCGTGCCGCGAAGCGTCTCTTCAACGGCAACTTGCGGTGTTTGAAAGCACTCTCCGGTAAAAAGATGCTCGGCCTGCTCGATCGTCATGCCCGCAGTGTGCAGTTTTACGCCCACCACGTAACGGCACTCGCGCAGGAGCGCTTCATCGAGCTGCGCAAGGCGCACGCGCGGATCGCCGTTCCCCCAGCCTTCGTCGACCATCATCTGCTCGCTGTAATGTGCCCAGCCTTCGGCGAATTCCGAACTCACGGAGAGCTTGCGGGTGAGGCTGAGGTCTAGCCCTCGGTCGATCGAAAAATTGGTGAAGTGGCCGGGGTAGACTTCATGCGCCGAGATGATCGGGAACTCGAAGTCGTTGAACTGCGCCAGGAAGTCTTCTTGCTGTTGGTGAGACCACGATGGGTCGACCGGCGTAACGTAGTAGTATGCTTGCGTCGCAACAGTTTCCAGTGGGCCCGGCGAGTCTTCCGCCGCACTGGTCGTGCTGCGCTCGAATGGCGGCGTCTCGATTACTTTGATATTCGCGTTGGGCGGAAGCGTAACGATGTGCTTGGTCTCGACGAAAGCGCGCAGCCGAAGCAGGTCGCGCTGCGCCGTATCGAGCAGCGCATTGGGCGGCGGATGAATTCGCGTGATGGAGAGATATACTTGCAGCGGCGACGCGTGCGGATTAATTCTGCGCGCGACCGCGATGAACTGCGCGCGGGTCTGCGCCAGAGCCTTCTCACCGACCGCCAGATACTGGTCGAGCGGCATGTCGAGTCCCTCTTCGTAGAGTAACCGCTGGCGATAAGCCTCGGCGCCGATCGCAAACGTGCCGGTTGGTTTGAGCGATTTGATCCACGACGCGTACGCGGTCATCGCGGCCGCGGCTGAGGCGTTCGCGCTCTTCAGGTCGCCCTGCAGGCTCGCGTCCGGCACCGCGGCAAACGCTTGCGGAACGGAGGTCTTGAAGAAGTCGACGGCTCCCGCGGCATCCTCTGCCGAGATGCGCTGCGTGACCGCATCGACTGACGTAACGTTCGCCTCGGCATTCTGCAGCATCTGGGGAATGAGCCGCTCGCGGGCGATCGCAAATGCCATCCGCTTGGCAAGGGGCGCGTAATCCTTGCTCATCACGCCGAAGACCGCGCCGCTCGCGGCTTGGACGTAGTCGTCGGGATTATGCCGCCATTGCGCGAGCGTTTCGTTGAGCAAGAGATCGTCGAGCAGCGTATATCTCAGGAGGGTGCGGTCGAGCGCCACACTCGGGGAAAGGCGCGAAGGGTCAATCGCGTTCAACTTTGCCAGATACTCGTGGTCGGTCGCCAACTGCTTGGCGATGCCGGCGGCGGAAAAGTCGCCGATCTGGTCGTCGTAATCGTGCACGCCGAGCTGCGTTGCGTCGATCGGGTTAACCGCAAAGTTCCCGTAGTAGTAGCTGTGCGCGAACGCCACGTAAGCGCCGTCGGCATCGTTCGGGGTCGCCGCCGGAGCCGCAAGGGCGAGCAGCGAGGAAGCTAGTACGAATGCAACGGTTTGAGCGAAGACTCTTATCATCATCGCTTGTCCTGTTCTCATTCCAATAGCGCAGCCCTCGTGGCTGCACCTCGACGAAATCGATCGGGCTGCCTACTTTGGCGAGCTCGGATTGTATGCCGCAGCCTCGCATAGGTCGGTGGCGCACGGGAGGCCGCCGGTGAAGCTGTAGAGGAGCGAGAGCCCGGTCTTCTTATACCGGTAGACCTCGACGGTATCGATCTCGATGTCGGTCGTGACGTAGCGCGCGTTCTGCTTGCCGACATGGCCGTACATGCTAAGTCCCGCAAGGACCGTCGTGCTGAGCCGCTTGCATGCCGGATTGCATCCCGAGTAGACGTTGACTCTGCTCGGCAGGCCGCCGCTGATGGTTACGAGATTACCCTGGCTGTCGACGTCTACGCCGCCGTAGAAGCCGTTCCTAAAACCCGTAGCGAGTTGCCCCGATCCGGTGCAGCCCGCGAAGTAGACGAGTACCGCCGCGTCGGACGCATCGCTGCCGTCGGCCCAGCAGTCACCGGCGCCGTTCATCGCGACGCCGACGGCTCTGAACAAATTCGGGTTGGTCAGGTTTGTCGCGCACGTTCCGCTCGACAGTGTGCAGATCGAAATGCTGCCTGGGGTGCTGCCGGTGTCGACAAAATTGGCGACGGCAATGTTTCCGGTGAGCGCGTTGACGGCGGAAGCATCCGTGGCTTGCCCAAACGCATCGGTGATTGTTCCAGGCGGGCCAATCCCGCACATCGCCGGGCCGTCCCAAACGGTTATCCCGTCGTTGCCCTCGGGGATTATGAGGTTGCCGGCATTGTCGACGCCGAAACCTTGGACTCCCGTCGCGGGAATGCTGCAGAGCGGTGGCGCGTTGCCGCTGTTGTTCTTCGGAAATCCGTAAAGATGCGTGTCTGACAACGCCGAAACGTAAATGCCCCTCTTGGCAAAGTCCGGCGCCGCCCTGCCGCGCATCGGCTTAATTCTGATGGGCAGATACTTCTTCGGAATGACGCTAACGGCGTTTCCCCGGAGTACGGCGAGGCCGACTGCGCTCGGCATCGTCGAGCTCGGCGACGATGCGTTTTCCACGCATCCCGAGAGAAGAACAAGGGCAAGCGAGGCGGAGATCCCTGTCGATAACAAATGCACGGCGGAGAATCTCCTTTTCAGCCGCCTTATTCGGGCTGCGACGCGCCACCCTCCTCGTCAACTTAGGTTTATGAAAACGGGGCCTGTAGACGCGGACCCCGTTTTCTCGACTCCGATTTCGGTAGCAGATCCGTTCTTTGCGGAGCCTACTTGTCCGAGGGCGTGAAGGCCGCGCCTTGGCAACCGCTGGAGCAATCGGCAGTGCTTTGGATCTTGGCCGTATTAGATTTCAGCGCGATTCCGTCGAGCCAGCCGTAGGCGTCGCCAACGATCATCTTGGAGTCGTTGCGATTGAAGCCGCCCGTGACCGGGTCGCCCGCGCCGAACGGCGGGGTCAGCGTCGGGCCGAGCGTCTGCAGCGGCACGCCCGTCCATGGCAGCGCGTACTGCGTAACCGTACGCGCGTTTTGGTCGATGACGTTAAGGATCTTGCCGTGGTTCGAAATGGTCACGCCGCCAAAAACTCCGATCGAACCGGGAGGAAGCAGCACGGTTTGCGCACCGGATGGGCTCGTCGCGTTTGCATACTCCGCGAGGCCGTAGCCACACGTGTAAGGGTAAGCGTTCTCGCATCCGTTGTACGTGTAATAAACGTCGCCCGAAGCGTCTGCGTCGAGATATCCGGAGCCATTGAGCGTGATGCCGGAGAGGTTAAACGGGTTGACCGTCGGCTGCGCCGATGCATGGCCGGCCTTCCAGACTTCGAGACCACCGCCGTTCACCGACATGCAGTTGTAGAGGGAGTCGCACGTCACGTAGTACGTCAGGCCGACGAATACGTGCGTTGCGCTCTCGGCTTGGTCCACCGTGTTGCTAAAGAATTCGGCGCAGAGACTCGGCGCGATGTTGCTTGGGCAACCGGCCCCATACGTGGTGAGGAGCGTTCCGCTGCCGTCGTATTCCTGCGCGGCGCCCGCGTTGAACGTCGCATTGGTCTGGCACGCTAGCCAGACGTTGCGTTGATGGTCGACCTTGACGCTTACCGCGTCGTAGCAGCCGTTTTTTGAGGTATCGACGGCTACGACCGCTTTGTGGCGGCTATTCATTCCGATGAGATAGCTGAAGCCCGTGCTCGACAGCCACATCGCCGGAGTGGTGCTGCTGTGGAGGTTATGGAACGGCGGTCGCGCCTCGCTTGCAACGCTGTTGTATACCCACTTCGCCGCAGCGGGAGTGAGCGGCGAGAGGATCTTGCCCTCTGCCTGAAGCTTCAACAGCTCCTTCGAGCCGGCAAACTTCCGGTTCGGGTACATCCAGTGCGGAGCACCAGCATGCTGAACAGTCGATTGCTCTGCCGTTGCAGAGCCGGGGAGCGAGTTCGCTCCCTGAGACGAGGAACAACCGGCGAACAACGCGCCTGCTAAGGCAACACCAATCACCGACACTTTTCCTGTGTGCATTCTTGTCAAAGTTCTCCTATATGAAGTAGCCGCTGCCTCTGAGTGGCGGCGTAAATGTTTTGCGACGCGCGCTTTTCAACGTTGCGTGCGTCTCACTCCTTTTTAATAAAACAAAATTGTTACGCCATTGCTTGCAACGCTATGCGTACCTAGAGAACGTTTCTAAACCATCGCTGTTTCGTCGGCGGTGATAATTGTCTGAAGTTGCCAAGTTGCAAAACTAAACAGTCCTAGCGCGGCGTTTACAGTGTAATCGTAGAATCTACGGGTTAGCAGCCCTCGCAGTGCGTGCTAGACTCTGGAAGGCTAGGCCGAATCACGCGGGCAGTCGTACATGGGCGACCCAGCATGTCAGAACGGCAATCATGGGCCACGCGAGACCAATACGCAAAACGATCCGCTCGGCTACGATATGGGCATCGCACAGCTGAAGCTACGATACTTGGTCGGTTCGGTCCAAAACGTAACGGATGCTTCCGACGCGGGCGTTTGCGTTGCTGCCGTCAGTGTCAGGGCCATCACGTTTATTCAGAAGCTGACGTAAACTGAATCGAATCCAGGGGCAG
>JBARKF010000089.1:0-8841 GCA_049800655.1 Candidatus Cybelea sp. | reverse complement strand
CCGCAAACCACTCTCGCAATACGTTTTCCAAAGCGTGACGCGGCGCTTCTGCTAAATTCTCGTTCACGAACGGATTGGGGACGGTCGAGGAAAATGCCGTGACCTCATGAGTACGCATGGACCTGCGGCCGGCCCGCGGTTTAGACGCCGGCCACTTGACGTCGTTCCTCCGCCCGGTGCTACCCCTTGATGTGACCCGGGGTGACGGATATACTACGTATATACTGGCAACGAAGAAA
Organism: Candidatus Cybelea sp.; assembly: GCA_049800655.1. Lineage (GTDB taxonomy): Bacteria > Vulcanimicrobiota > Vulcanimicrobiia > Vulcanimicrobiales > Vulcanimicrobiaceae > Cybelea. Next base: position 8,602 of record JBARKF010000089.1, on the reverse strand, counting down.
ACGGGGACTTACTGAAATGGCTGTGACGCTCTCACGCTGGGGCAATAGCCTGGCGGTTCGCATTCCAAAGGACGCTCTTGAGGAAGCGGATATGCACGAAGGTGATCGCCTCGAAGTGATTGCTGAAGAGGGTCGCCTTGTATTGCTGCACGAGGCGGCACGCCCCTCGCTTGCCGAGTTGATTGCCGGGATCACTCCCGAGAATGTCCATGCCTCGATCTTTGACCGGATCGTCGGCGCTGAAGCTTGGTAGCGGTTTACGTTCCTGACATCGGCGATATCGTCTGGCTAACGTTAGATCCCACGCAGAGTCACGAGCAGGCGGGTCGCCGACCAGCCCTTGTCTTAACGCCGAAGCAGTACAACGCGAAGACAAATCTCGCGGTGTGTTGCCCCGTTACGAATAGGTCGAAGAACTACCCATTTGAAGTTCCGCTAGACGCCGCATTTGGCGTAACGGGTGTCGTGCTAGTGGATCAAGTAAAAAGCCTTGACTGGGTCGAGCGGCGCGCCGACCTTATGGGTAGTGTGGGCGACGTTACGTTAGACGCAGTCCGCCAGATGCTAAAGACGCTACTCGCAACGCCCTAGCGTCAGAGCCCCCAACGCAAGAGGGCCGCGACTTAAACGCGACCCTCGTTGCATGCCCGGTGCGAGCGCGTAGAGCGCTCGCGTGATCAACCCTTACTCGAATCTTGGCTTTTCGTTGCGGAGTCGCCTCACTGAGTCGGAGCGCACGATGCATAGACGGTTACGGTAAACGTTCCGTCCTGTGCCTCCTTGTAAAAGCGAACGCGCCACCCGTCAAAGTTTGGAGATGGCCTGCTGTTGGCGATGTCGCGCCACAAGGGTGCGGCGACTACGCCCCCACCGAGCACAACGTCACCGGGTGGACAGCGTGCCTCGACCGTGACTGCAGTCTGCGCTGGTTGAAAAGTCTTAGATCGCCAAACCCACGTGTACGGTCCGAACTGCTTTTGGCCGTCCGGACTAACGAAGGTCGGGGGCGTCGCAACTTGCGCGTTCGCCGGTAACGCTAACCCGACGAGGGCAACAAACACGATAAGCCATCGCATCACAGATAGCTTTCTCCTTTCGCGCGGCAGTGCAAAGTTTACCATAAATCGATAGTTAACGGAGGCCAGTGAGCGCCGTATGAGGAGCGTTAGAGCTCGAGTGCTACTGCGGCGGCGCCGTCTTCCGTCCACGCTGCGCCGAGCGCCATGACGTGTTCGAGCCGCTCGCCGAGCGACTCGCGCAACGCGGTAACGACCCGCTCGTACTCCTGCCGTTCGGTATACTCCCGCGAGACTTCGAGCGTTGCCAGCCGAGCGTCGACAAATCCAAGCAGCATCGCCGCCTGCTCGCGGCCATGTTTCGCGCGCGCAGCGGTCGCGTAACGCTGCAGCGCCCCCACGGCGGCCAGGTGTTGGAGCACCCACGCAGTGAGCACGGTCGCCCGAAAGCCGCGCGCGGACGCAAGCGCGCGCGATGCGTGCACGCGCGCGTCGTCGAAGCAGTTCAACGCGACCAGATACGCCGCCATGTTGCCGAGATCGTTGGCCATCGAGCGGCGATTGTTCGTCGATTCGTGCCCGGCTCGCGCCTCTTCGGCGCGCTGCAATGCGGCCGCGGCGTCGCCGGCGGCAAACTCGACTTCGGCGAGATTCCCGGCGATTGAGGCTGCGGGCCGCTCGAGGCCCGCGGCAACGTAAAACGCCAACGCTTGTGCGTAAAACGTCCGCGCGCCCTCGATGTCACCGCGACGCGAACGAGCGGTTCCGAGGTCGCTAAGCGCCAGCGCTTGCAAACGGCGGTTGTCGAGTTGCCGCGCCGCGGCGAGCGCTTTTTCGAGCAATGCGTCGCCCTCGCTTCCGCGCCCGAGCGCGCCGAGCGCACTACCGGCCGCCTGTCGTGCGCGGGCGAGTTGCAGCTCAGCGAGCCCCGACGTCATTTCAAGCGCCCGTTCGGCGGCGACAAGCGAAGCCTTATACTCGCCGAGCGCACCGCAGAGCTCCGCGTCGGCGAGATGCAGAGGCGCGACGACCTCCGGATGCATTTCGTCGTCGATTCGATCGATGGCCAAACGGACCCAGCGGCGCCCTTCAACCGGCGAGAGCGAGTACCAGACGCGGGCAAGCGCGCCGGCGAGCGCACAACCAGTGCGCACGTCGCCTTCCTCAGCTACCGACCATTCGAGCGCGCGACGGAAGTTATCTAGCTCGGCTTCGGCTTCCGCAAACCAGGATCGCTCGCGCGCGCCATACCAATCGCGGTCGAGACGCTCGGCAATCGAAAGCATCGTTCGCGCATGGCGCTGCGCGAGCAGCTGCTCTTCACCGCGTTCGACCAGCTTCTCGAGCGCATACTGGCGCGTCGCCTCGAGCAGATAGTAGCGCGCGCCGCCGCGCGCGAACTCCGCCACCACGAGCGATTGCGCGATCAGCGATGAGAGCAGATCGAGCACGTCGCCCGCGGGAAGCGACTCGTCGGCGGCGATCGCGGCGGCGTTCTCGAGCGTGAAGCCGCCGGTGAAGATCGCGAGCCGCGCGAAGAGCACGCGCGCTTGTGACGATAGCAGCGCGTAGCTCCAGTCGATGACCGCGCGCATCGTTTCGTGCCGCGGAAGCAACGCGTGGCCGCCGCTTAGCAACTCGAAGAGATCGCCGAGGCGGTCGGCGATCTGCCAGGGAGAGAGCACCGGCGCGCGCGCCGCAGCCAGCTCCAAGGCAAGCGGCAGTCCATCCAGCCGGCGGCAGATCGCAACCACCGGTTCAACATTGTCGGCCGTTACCGCGAAGCGCGCGTCAGTTGCGCGCACGCGATCGGCAAAAAGCTCCACCGATCCGTAGGTCATCGCTTCTTCGGGCGAGGCTACGTTGTGACGTGGCACGGCGAGCGGCGGAATCCGATAGATGCGTTCGCCGGCAATGCTCAGCCCTTCGCGGCTCGTAACGAGCAGCTCGACGCTTGGGCAGTCGCGCAATAACGAGCCGATGACCCGCCGCGCCTGCGCGATCACGTGCTCGCAGTTATCGAAGATGAGCAAGCAATTCTTCTGCGCGAGGTAGTTCAGCAACGTCGCTAGCAGCGGCCGCTGCGGCGACTCTTGCACGCGTAGCACTCCGGCGAGCGTGTGTTCCACTAACATTGGATCGTTGAGCGGAGCGAGCTCGACGAACCACACGCCGTCGGGGAAGCGTCGCCGCAGCTGCATCGCCACCTCGATCGCGACCCGGGTCTTTCCCACGCCGCCGGTACCGACGATGCTGGTTAACGGCGCGGTCGTGACGAGCTCGGCGATTTCTCGCACGACCTCGTCGCGCCCCAAGAACGACGTCAGCTGGCGTGGGAGATTGTGCTCGGGTGCGGGCTCCGGCTCCGCGAGGCGCGTTCCCCGCGCGCGGCGCGCCGAGAGCTCGAGCGCCACGCGTGCATCGGCCGGCAACTCAAGCGCATCGGCGATGCGTTCGAGCGTCTTACGATAGGGTGCCTTGCGATAGCTGCGTTCGAGCGCGCTGACGGCCTGCACGCTTACCAGCGCACGATCGGCCAACTCTTGCTGCGAAAGGCCTGCTCTTACCCGAAAGGTTTTGAGCAGCGCAGCGAGCTCCATCGTCGCAGCGCCGTCGTCCATTGAACCGCCCGGCGAGTCCTAATCTCCGGGAGCGGGTGCGATCCCGTACGGGGGAGCGCCGTACGCGGGGTAGGACATAACTTTTCCGTTTTTGGGATTCACGGCATAGATGAAGCCGGTTGCGTCCGCGAGCCATAACAGTTTCGCTTTGTGGTCGAAGTTGATATTGATCGGCTGGCCGCTATAGTCATCAAACAGTTGCTTGCCGCAGTTCGACGTTTTCTTGCACGCATAAATCCCGGCGTCGGTCTTGCCGCTATCGACCTCATTGACATAGTAGAGATCGTCGCTCTGATCGAAAACGATGCCACCGGCTTTCGGAATCCCCGAGAGGATCAAGCTGCCGCTTCCGCTGCAACCCGCGAACTCCACGATCGATCCGCTACCCGACTCGGGTCCGTTGAAGCTCCAGTAACAGTCGCCTCGATGCGAGATCGCGATGCCCTCGCCTTGGATCGGACCGCCCCCGTAGGTGAGGATGCGCGACGGTTCGGTCTGACGATTCAAATACACGCTAACGCTCCCGGCACCGCCACTGGTCGTCGATTGATTGGAGAGTGCGACGAGGCGGCGGCTGGAAGTCGCCGCGACGTTGTCCGGAAACCACCCCGAGTCGTCGAGGTGGCCGACCGGGCCGACCGGGCCTTTATTCGTCGACTTGTAGATGACGGCGTTCGCAGCGCCGCCGTTGGCGATGTACCAATAACCGTTCGGCGTCGTAAATGAACCCGATGGAAACGAGAGCCCGGTGATCGATTTGTACGGCGTAAGCTTCGGGCCTTGCCGTGTATAGATCTCGGCATCGTTGCCGTAGAGCTGCGCCGTGTACATCCACGAAGTGTTGACCTTCGCCGGCGTAAGCAGGGATCCGGGATTCATAACCAGCTGCGCAGCGGAAACTTGCGGCGCGGCGCTAGGAGCCGAGCCGTTGGCACAACCGCTAAGCAACGTAATCGAGGCGAAGGCGCAAAATGAGAATCGGGCGGCGATGTTAGCACACATGGCTCGACTTTCTTCCAATCGTGTAACGACTCTCCTTGGCGTAAGCGCCCGCCCCGCAGCCGTCGAGACCGTAAGACAGCTGCGAGGCGGGGCGGGGTGCGAAGCTCCGGGACGAGATCGAATTCGTGATGCTGAGTTGTTCCCAGCCTGTTTTCTTGCCATACTCAAAGCTGAGCAGTCGAACTCGGCAGTGAGGAACCGTCGTCGGCCCGGCAGGTGCTATCTAGTTTCGACCCTTTAATGCGCACCAGAGCGTGCAGCGCTCTCGTTTGATACGCAGGTGCAATGGTAGCATGCCGGCAACGCGGGGGCATCATTCAGTCGCCACTGTGTCAGCAACTGTAGGGGAAAGTGTGTGGGCAACCGGGCGGACGTTACGGGGCGGCGCTTCGCCAATGCGTCCGAATGACGCCGGGCATGGCCAGCAGCTGCGTTGTCAGCTTCTCGACCGTTCCGTCCACCGGTTTTGGTGCAAAAATTTCGGCACGCAATTCGACACGGTCGTCCTCGGCATGGTGCCTTGTCAGCGCCTGCAGACTCAAGGGCAGTTCGCTGATCGCCTCAAGCAGCGCCGTGCCTACCGCAGGCTGGCTCTCTGCGTCGCACGTGAGTTCAAGCTTGTAGATGGTTTCGCCGCCTTGGCGTTCGCGCGCGCGCGCGTTGATGGCATCGGCAAACGGCCCAAGGACGAGATTCAGAAAGATGATAGCGCCGGCGCCGAGCGCGGCTTCGCGCCAAAGCCCGAACCCGGCTAATGCCCCCACCGCCGCACTCGCCCAAATTGTCGCCGCGGTATTGACCCCGCTGATGCCTAGGCCGGTGCGTAAGATGACGCCGCCGCCGATGAAGCCGACCCCGGTCACGATGCCGGCGACGATGCGCGTGCTGTCGCCGGCTGCGATGATGGCGTCGAGCAAGGTGAAGAGGGCGGCGCCGATCGATACCAAGCTGCTCGTCTGTAGCCCGGCCGATCGTTGACGCCATTGTCGCTCGAAACCGATGGCGCTGCCAAGGATCGCGGCAACGCACAGGCGCGTCAAAAAATCTACGAGCGTGAGTTCGGCGCCTTTCATATTCCAGCAGGCTTTCCGCCGGCTGCGCCCGATTTCTTGCGCAGCGTTCGATAGTCGCCGCTACGAATCGTTATCGCGTGCGCGTCGAGCCATTCGAGCAACGGCACGGCATACTTTCGCGAGGTCCCCAACAGGTCGCGAAACTCGGAAGCCGTCATGCGCTCGACCTTTCCGAGATGCACTTCGACGCGCGCGCGAATTGCGTCGATTTGCGAACCGCGATAGAGGTCGTCGCCCACGCGCACCAACGTGCCGTGCGCGAGCAACGTCTCGAACGCTCGGGCCACGCCCGGCAGGTGCGCGCCTTTCATGGCAGCGGCGACGCCGGCAAAAGGAATCGGCAGGAAGGGCTGCGTGGCGTCGATCGTTACGATGTGCTCGAAGAATGCCGTCTGCTCGGGTGTTAGCGCCGGGCGATGTGCAACCGTCGCGTAGTAGCCGCCTCGGTGGACGAGCCGGCCGGTTTCAACGAAGTGTTCGGCAACGCGCACGAGCAGCGCTTCGGGAACGGCGAGCGAACGCGATAACGCGATCGAGGTCATCCCCATTGCCCAAGGTTCGCTGCGATGCGCCTCGTCCAAACGGTCGAGCAAGCTCGCGAGCAGCGCGGCGGCGGCGGCGGCTTCGACGTAGGCCGGCGGCCGAGCCACGCGAATCGCGGCTTCGCGCTCGACGAGCCGGTCGAGGGCCGCTCGCGCTGTGTCCTCGCGAAGGTTGGCCGAGCGTGCAATGCTGCCAAGTTCGACGGCATCGAGTCCGGCTTCATGCAGTTGCGCGAGCACCGCGGCCTCGTCGGGATCGACGTTTTCGAGCGGCGCTGCCGCCTCGACACCCTCCACGTAACCGCCGCCGAGCAGCGTCATCGGTGACGGACGGCGCAGCACGAAACGGAGGCCCGGAAAGACTACCACCGGTTCGCGCAGTTGCAGCTGCGCGCGCACTTCTTCACCGCCGGCCGATCCGTCCGCGATCACCAGCGTTCCGAGGATCTCCGCGGATCCGAAATAGGCGCGCACGTGAGTTCGCCGGTGCCCAAGCGGCGGGGCCCCGCGCAGCGGTAAGAATCGCACCGCAAAGGTGCGCTGTGCCGAAAACTCGCGCCCAACGATCGCCTGTCCGCGAGCGACCTGACGGCGGTCGAGACCCGGTAGATTGAGCGCGACGCGCGAGCCGGCTTCAACCTGAGGCTGCGTCGATTCGAAGACGCCGATGCTCCGAACGTGAACGGGCGTGCCACTCGGTTCGAGAACGAGCGTTTCGCCGGTTGCGATACTCCCTTGCATCAGCGTGCCGGTGACGACGGTGCCGAGGCCGGGCAGCACGAAGGCGCGGTCGATCGGCAGGTAAACCGGCGCGTTACGATTTGGCGGCGGCAGCGCCGCCAACCCGTCGTGCAGCATCCGGCGGAGTTCGTCGAGATTCTCGCCGGTCGTCGCCGAAACGGCTACGATCGGGGCATCGGCGGCGATCGTCCCCTCCAACGCTTCGGCGATCCGCCGGTAAGCGGGCTCGCGAAGATCGCGATCGATCAGATCGATTTTGTTCGCAACGACGATGACGCGCAGTACGTTGAGAAACTGCAGAATCTGCAAGTGCTCGAGCGTCTGCGGCATCACGCCCTCATTTGCGTCGACGACCAACACGAGCAGTTCCATTCCTGCGGCGCCCGCGAGCATGTTGTGCAGGAATCGCTCGTGACCGGGAACGTCGACGATGCTGGCCTCGACGCCGTCATCGAAGCGTAAGTGCGCGAAGCCGAGATCGAGCGTCATGCCGCGCAGTCGCTCCTCGAGCCAACGGTCGGGGTTCGTACCGGTCAGCGCGGCGATCAGCGCCGACTTGCCGTGGTCGACGTGACCGGCCGTTCCGATGACGTGCACGGACGCCTACGTGCCGGTGCGAGATCTGGTCTGGATGCGATACTCCGAAAGAATCTCGTCCGCGGCGCGGACCCCCGACTCCGCGCCGCCCTCCATGAAGCCTTGGTAGGCGACTGACGTATGCTCGCCGGCAAAGTGCACGCGCCCTTGCGCGCGTGCTTCGTGCCCCGCAATCGTCGTGCACTGTCCGACCAGCCAGCACGAATAACTCGCCAAGATATTCGGATCGGCCTGCGCGTTGCCGAACGTCGCTTTGCCGTTCCAAAACGACGCGACGCCCGGCCAGATACGGTCGAGCTGCGTGAAGAAGCGCTGGACGTGGCGGTCGACCGCAGTCGAGTCGGCGATTTGCGCGTACGGCATCGGCGGCGTATCGGGCATCGCGGGATCGGCGGCGGTGAAGACCTCGATGAGCCCCTGCTCGCCGCGTTGGCCGAGCGAGTAGTCGAGTGCGCTCTGCACCGGCAGCGTCGTCCAGATTTGGCCCGTCGTCGGTTCCGGCCACGGATGTATCGCGCGCATCCAGGCGCGCCGGTCGAACTGCAAGTGCAGCTTGGTGTGATAACCGTAGCCGAGATTCTCGATGGCGTAGCGCTTCGGCGAATCGAAGCCCGCGCCGGAGTAATCCAGCGCGCGTAACCCGATGAACGGAATCGCAAGGACGACGCGTTCCGCATAGACGCTCTCGCCGCTCCCGCGATGGTCGAAGCGCAGTTCGTACAAACCGCCGGGCGTCCGCCGGATCGCCAGCAGCCGATGCTCGAAGCGGACCGTGCCGGCGGGCAGCCAGGCCGCGATCGCTTCCGGAAGCGACTGACTTCCGTCGGCCAAGATGTAGCGCTGATCCGAGTAGCCGAGAACGTTCATCTCGCGCGTCCTCGCATAGTGATTCTGCTGGCCGAGCTGCATGACGAGATTGAGCGCGCTAAGATCGCCGGTATCACGCCCATATTCGTTGCGGTACGATTCCTTGATGAGCCGCCCGAGCCGCGAATCGAGCCCGCCGGGCA
>JBARKF010000088.1:0-7847 GCA_049800655.1 Candidatus Cybelea sp. | reverse complement strand
ACGATGGTGAGCTGGCGACGGCGGCTTCCAGTGTTATCGTTGACGAGCACGCCGACGCGATAGCCGTGCGCATCGCTGGGCAGCACGCGCGACGCCGACCCGATGCCGCCGCGAAAGCCGAACGCGTTCATGCCGGTGCCCGCGCCGACGCTGCCCCGAGCAAACTGGCCCGGTGCGGCCGAATCGAGCAGACCCACGACGTCGTGTGCCGTGACGGCGCGAGCTTGGATGTCGTTGAGCAGCGCGTCGTCGCACTCCGCTACGACCGGGAGCGGCACGTCGTCGCCCCTGCCGACGGCGGGATGGTGCTCGATGACCCAGCTGACGACGCCGTCGGCCGCTCTGCCGACATCGAGCGTATTGGTCAGCACAACCGGCTCTTCTAGATACCCCGACTCCTCGATCCAGTGCGTCCCGGTCATCTCGCCGTTGCCGTTGAAAGCAAAGAAAGCCGCCGATACCTTGTGGTCCCAGGGATCGGCGTTCGGCAAGACGGCGGTCGCTCCGGTCCGGATGTCGCTGCCTTCGATCTTCGTAAGGTGCCCGACGCGGACGCCGGGGATGTCGGTTATTCCATCGAGGGGGCCGGGCGGGTAGAAGCCGAAGTGAAACGGCAAAACCGCGCGGGCTCCAGCGGCCGCTAACAGCGTCATTGCTAAGACGCCCGGGAATAAAAGCATCCAGCGCATTCACCTTGCATTGGACGCAGGCGCCGAGGGTGGCCTGCAGGGCGCCTCTCTGCCGCGTGGGAAAAAAAAGACCAGTCTAAACGAGGAGGTTCGGCATTCTTTCGCTTCCGGAAAAACTCAAAGTCGTCAAGCTCTGGGAGAATCTCTCGGCTCCGACGTTGATCGAGCATGCGATCGCGCGGGGCGAGGGCGTGCTTGGAGCGGGCGGGCAACTCATCGTCGATACCCGGCCGCATACGGGACGCTCGCCGAAGGACAAATTCTTCGTTCGCGAGCCCTCGAGCGAGCAGCACATCGACTGGAACGATTCAAACCAGGCGATCGACCCCGAACGCTTTGATGCCCTCTTTGAACGCGTTGCCGCCTATCTCTCCGAGCGAGAAGCCTACTCCCTCGACTGCTACGTCGGCGCGGACGAGCGCTATCGCGTGCCGTTGCGCGTCTACACCGAGCTCGCCTGGCACAATCTTTTTGCGCGGCATCTTTTCATCACGCCCGAACGTCCGGTCGCCGATTTCGTGCCGGAGTTTACCGTCGTCGACGCGGCGCTCTTCCAGGCCGATCCAGAGCGAGACGGCACCCGCACGGGAACGTTCATCCTCGTAAACTTCGCCCGGCGAATCATCCTCATCGGCGGCACGCGCTACGCCGGGGAGATCAAGAAGTCGGTTTTCACCGTGATGAACTACCTGCTTCCGCTGCGCGAGACGCTACCGATGCATTGCTCGGCGAACGCCGGTCGCGGTGGTGACGTCGCCATTCTTTTCGGTCTCTCCGGCACCGGTAAGACCACGCTCTCGTCGGATCCCCACCGGCCGTTGATCGGCGACGACGAACACGGCTGGTCGGCCGACGGTGTCTTTAACTTCGAAGGCGGATGCTACGCCAAGGTGATCCGGCTTTCGCCGACGGCGGAGCCGGAGATATGGGCGGCGACAAACCACTTCTCAACCGTTCTCGAAAACGTCGTCTACGACGAAGCAACCCGCACCCTCGACGTCGATTCCGATGCGAAGACGGAGAACACGCGCTCCGCCTATCCGCTGGAGTTCATTCCGAACATCGTACCGGGTAGCCGAGGAGGTCATCCCAAGACGATCATCATGCTGACGGCGGACGCGTTTGGTGTGCTGCCCCCGATCGCCAAGCTCTCGCGCGAACAGGCGATGTACCATTTTCTCTCGGGTTACACTGCCAAAGTCGCCGGAACAGAGCGCGGTATCAGCGAGCCGCAGGCAACGTTCTCAACCTGCTTCGGCGCGCCGTTCATGGTGCATCACCCGACCGTCTACGCGCGATTGCTCGGTCGCAAGATCGCGGAACACGATGTCGCGTGCTGGCTGGTCAACACCGGCTGGACGGGCGGCCCCTATGGCGTCGGCCACCGCATGTCGATCGCCCACACCCGCGCGATGGTCAACGCCGCAATCGAGGGCCGAATTCCTAACGACTACGAGGCCGAGCGCTTCTTCGGTTTGATGATCCCCAAGCACGTCCCGGACGTACCGAGCGAGGTCCTCAATCCGCGCAACGCCTGGACCGACAAAGCCGCCTACGACGAGCAAGCTCGCAAGCTCTCGCAGCTGTTCTTCGATAACTTCAAGCGCTTCGAAATGCACGTGGTGGACTCGGTCAACGCGGTCGCGATCCGGCCGCTTGCCCGGTCCTAATCCGGCGTTCAGGCGCGCCTCGGGCGGAGCGGCTAGTATCGAGTGGCTATGAAAATGAACCTCTTGGCCAACGGCCTCTTCGCGCTGGCCCTCGCCATGCCGCTCGGCGTTTACGCCCAGCAAGGCCAACCCCCGCCGGCGCGATCCAACGGCCACCACACCACCCCCAGTGAAGGCAAACTCCAGCATCGCTGGATGAAGCGCTTCGGTCACCTCAACCTCTCCAGCGACCAACAGCAGCGCATTCAATCGCTGATCGGTCAATACTCGCAAGCGCACCCTGAAGGTAGCCCGGTCGATCGCAACGCGAGCCGTGCGCTGCACCAGCAGCTCATGGGCGTCCTCAATAGCGATCAACAAAATCAGTACCGCGAACAAATGCGCGAACAACACCAGCGAATGGAGCAACGGCGCGCGCAGATGCAGCAGCAACAGCCTGGACAGCAGCAACAGCCTGGACAGCAGCAACCGCCTGGACAGCAGCAACCGCCCGACCAACAGGCGCCTCCCGATCAGCAAGGCCCTCCGAACGGTCAACAGTCGGGACCGCCGCCCGCCGCAATCAAGTAAGAAACCTCTAACCGGGTAATAGCGCGCATGCGCCCGAAGCATGGGTCATGCGCGTTGCGCTTTCGCATCTCGTTCTCTTCGCGGCGGCCGTCGCCGCGTGCGCTCGCGAAACCGGCGCCGCCCCGCTGCGCGTTCCCGCCGGATTCTCAATCCAGAAAATCGCCGACGTCGAGGGTGCGCGTGAGCTTGCATCGCTGCCGAACGGCGATTTACTCGTCGGAACGCAAGGACGCGAAGTCTATATCGTCCCCGACGCCGAAGGCGCCGCCGGCGCGCCCGAGGTCTTTGCGGCGTTCGATGATGAAGACGCGGCCGGCGTCACGTTCGCGCCCGAACGCCGCGAGATATTCGTCGGCACGCGGTATCACGTCTGGGCGATTCCCTATCGCGACGAGCGTAAAGCGACCACGATTCGCCGCATCGCCGACGTGCGAACCGGCCCGGTCGCTCCGGGAACCGATGGCGATGTCCACTGGACGACGTCGGTCGCCTACACGAACGGTTTACTCTATGCCGCCGCCGGCTCGTCGTGCAACGCTGCGATGGACGAGGGTAGAAAGCCATGCACCGAAGTCGACCCCACGCGAGCCGCAATATCGGTCATGAAGCCCGACGGATCCGGCTTCACGCAGCGGGCGAAACGCATTCGCAACGCAATCGCGCTTGCCGTGAATCCGGAGACACGCTCGCTTTGGATCGGCGGCGCGGGTCAGGACAACTTGCCGTCCGGTCATCCCTACGAAATCCTCGATAATCTCTCGGCGCGAGCGGGCGACGCCGATTACGGCTGGCCGGAATGCGAGGAGAACCATCACGTCTACGTCACGGGGTATAGTTGCGCGGACGCTGTCGTGCCGCTCGTCGTCCTGCCCGCCTATGCCACGATCATCGGCGCGGCTTTCTATCCCGCGCGTCAAATCGGAACGTACCTGTTTCCGCCGGCATATCACGGAGGACTCTTCGTCGCAACCCATGGATCGTGGCACACCAATCGCCAAGGCTGCAGCGTCCAACCCCCGCGGGTGGTTTTCGTACCTATGCGCGACGATCACCCGGCGAAGCCCGTCGATTGGCGAGATCCGACGAGGCAATGGATTGACTTTCTGACCGGCTTCCAAACGGGTTGCGATTCCCGCATTGGCCGCCCGACCGGAGTTGCCGTCGGTCCCAAAGGCTCGCTCTTTGTCGCCGACGATGCCGCCGGTGCGATTTACCGGGTGCGGCCACTCCACCGTGAATGAAACCTTAGGGATCCTCGTCGGCGGAGGTCCGGCACCCGGCATCAACGGCGTGATCGCCTCAGCCGCGATGGAGGCCTCCAAATGCGGCCTGCGCCCGATTGGAATTTACGATGGGTACCGCGATTTGGCGGCCGGACGCACGCCGCAGACGATCGAGTTGACCTTCGATCAGGTTTCGCGCATCCATACCAGCGGCGGATCCATTCTGCGGACCTCGCGGACCAATCCCGCAAAAGACGATGCCACACTCGAGCGCTGCGTTCGCTCGCTCGACGCGCTCCGCGTTCGCTACCTCGTTTGCATCGGCGGCGACGACACGACGTATGGCGCTGCCCGCATTGCGGAGCGAACACAGGCTCGAATCGGCGTCGTAACCGTGCCTAAGACGATCGATAACGATCTGCCGCTGCCCGAAAACGCTCCGACGTTCGGGTTCGAAACCGCGCGATCGGTCGGAGCGAGCATTCTCGAAAGCCTGATGGAGGATGCCCGGACTACCGCGCGCTGGTACGTTGTCGTCTGCATGGGACGCAAGTCGGGTTCGTTGGCGCTGGGGATGTGCAAGGCCGCGGGCTCCACGCTTGCCGTCTTGCCCGAGGAGTTTCCGCACGATGCGACGCTCGCATCCGTGGTCGACACGATCGTGGGCGCGATCGTAAAGCGGCGCTCGTTCGGTCGCCGGCACGGCATCTCCGTCGTCGCCGAAGGAATCGCCGAGCGCATCGGCGGCGACATCTTGAACGCCGTCGAGCATCTCGGACACGACTCGTTCGGTAACGTTCCGCTCGCCGACGTTCCCCTCGGCACGATCCTCCGCGACGCGATTCGCCAGCGCCTCGAAGCGATCGGCGTCGACGAAACCCTTCACGCGAAAGACATCGGTTACGAGCTGCGCTGCGCGAAGCCGGTCGCGTTCGACGTCGATTACACGCGCACGCTCGGCTTCGGTGCCGTTCGCTACTTGGTCGACGGCGGCAGCGGCGCGCTCATCGCGCTATCGGGCGGACACGTGACGCCGCTTGACTTAGCGGATCTGCTTGACCCGCAGACCGGGCGCATCCGCACCCGCCAAGTCGATCTTACGACCGAGGCGTATCGCGTCGCACGCGATTACATGGTCTACCTCGAACCCGGGGATTTTACCGACGAGCAAAAGCTCGCGCAGCTCGCAGGAGTGACGACGCTCGATCCCGCGGCATTCCGCGAAGCATTCGAGTACGTCGCGCGGCCGTAAACCTTCGCCGCGCCGTGGATTACTTTGAGGGGCCTGTTGCGACGCCGACGAAGTTGCCGCCGGGATCGCCGTCGATCGTGTTGATCAACACGCCTTCGGGGTAGGTGTACTCGTCAATCTGATTGCGTTGGCTGTAATCGGCAGCGAACAACCGATTCTTCGCGTGATTGAAGGCGATGTACCAGGGCCGGCCGCGGTGTCCGAAGCGCCGCGACGGCTTGTGCGCGCCGGGCGGAAAGACGTCGATTTCGGACGCGTAAAAGTTCGCAGCGACGAGATTGCCTTGACCGTCGACCGCGATGCCGAAGTACGACCCCCGCTGCAAATCCAAATCGGTTCCCGAGCCGCCCGTCACCGGAAATTCGCTGACGCGGCTGCGGCCGGTCGCATCGTAGAAGCTCATGTAAAGGGACTTCTCACTGTTGTCGAGTGCGACGCCGTACAAATCTTTAATGCTAGGATCTCTGATATAGTACGAGGGCTCCTCTGCGCTTTTGAGAAAAACGCTAACGTCGCCGCTTCCCCCCAGAAGATCCATATTCGCGACGTACGCGTTCTTTTTTCGATCGACGACGACATCGTACGGATATCCCGTACCGTCGTTTAAGTAAGCATACCGCAACGTTGCTCCTGGCGCGTAGATAGCCACGGCGAGCGTGTAGGTGGTCGTAGCGTAGAGGTCGCCGTCCGCATCGGTACCAACTCCGATCGGCCGCAACATGAGGGAGCCGCTGTGCGTAATCTGATAGAGCGGTTTTTGGTGCCTTCCCGCTTCGTTATAGACATCGATGACGTCGTTTGTCGAGTCCGATGCGTAGAGCAACTCGCGAGGCAGTTTCGGGGCCGCGCGCTGCGAACCGGCCGAATATGTGGCCAAGCCCAAGAGGTCGCCGCCGGGAATGCCGACGAGCGTCCCGAGCAGCTTTCCGGCGGGATATGAATAGACGTCGACCTCGTTGTCGTTGCGGTTCTGACTGATGTAGAGCTGATTTCCCGCGCGGTTAAAACCACAGTACCAGGGGTTGCCCGGAACGGAAAACTCTCCCGAAGGCGCCCAGTGCGGCGGCTTTTTCGTATGTTTGAAGATGTCGACGGCCTGATCGCGCGAATCGACGACGACTAGGTTGCCGTTCGCGTCGAAGACGATTCCGTGCGGCCAAGAAAAGCTTAGCGGCAGTTGCGTCCCCGGGCCGTGGGAGCCGGGTGGGTACTCGGAGATACGGCCGACGTAGCCGGTTGCGTCGGTGTACCCGACGTATAGGTTATTCGCGCCGTCCAGCGCCAAGCCGGTCGTCTGGTAGATCTTGCTGTCGCGGATGTAATACGACGGCGTCGATGCGCCGGGCGAATAGACCGTTACCTTTTCCGGGCACGCCGAACAGATCGTGCCGACGTAGACCGTGCCATCGGTTCCGACGGCGATGCTCTCCGGCGCGGTGGCGCCGCTGAGGGTTCGAACGGGCTTCGTTTTCCCGCGCGGATAGACGGTAACGGTACTGTTCGAGCCGTTCGTGACGTACAAAGTCCCTGCGCGATCGACGGCGAGTCCTTCGGGATAGTCGAGGCCCTCGCTGATCTGGCCGACCGGCTGATGCTTTCCGGCCTGATTGTAAATCAGGACCAGATCGTTGACATAGTCCGATGCGTAAGCCACGTTGGCCGGCAAATGGGAAAATCGCAAGTTCGGGACCACGCGGGCGTGCTGCGGGGCCGACGCGGGCACTCCGCTCGGCAATGGCGATCCGCCACAGCCCGCAAAGAAAGCAACAACGAACGGTACGAAAAGTCGTGCGCTCGCAGTCCAAGTCGGCATCGCAATCGCCCTTTCGCGTCGAAGAAAGCGCTTGAGCCTTGCTTCTAACTAAGCCGGCACCGTCCTACTTCGGTCAAGCGCTACCACGCCGCCATCACACGAATAAAAGCAATAAACCCGCTGCATTTAACAGCGGGTTTACTGCTTTTACTTAATCTGGCACCGTCCTACTTTCGAGGGGCCCTGCGGCCCGACTATCATCGGCGCTGGCGGGCTTAACTGCCGTGTTCGGGATGGGAACGGGTGGTGCCCCGCCGCCATGGGCGCCAGAAACTTTTCAATTTTTTTTGGATTCCCCGCCGCGATGGCGAGCCGTAGCTCGAGCCGATCGCGTGGGGAACCTTGCAGTACAAACCTTGCAATCTGTACAGAGAAGAACTTCCAGTGCCGCGAGAAACGTTAGTCAAAATTTCCGAGCGATTAGTACCGGTCAGCTCCACACCTTGCGGCGCTTCCACCTCCGGCCTATCAACGTGGTAGTCTACCACGACTCTTCACCCTTACGGGATTGAGATCTCATCTTGGAGTCAGTTTCACGCTTATATGCTTTCAGCGTTTATCTGATCCGAACATAGCTACCCGGCTATGCTCCTGGCGGAACAACCGGTTCACCAGAGGTTCGTTCGACCC
>JBARKF010000087.1:0-11540 GCA_049800655.1 Candidatus Cybelea sp. | reverse complement strand
CGCCACCGGTGCCACCCCCGCCTAGGGCGGCGAAGGCGCCCTGGCCGCCGCCGCCGCCTGCGACCAGGATGCGATCACTCAACGCGGAGCCTCCCTCCCGCACGTCGGACGCACCGCCTCCGCCGTGACCGATGTGGCCGTAGCCCGCAGAGCCACCATCGCCTCCACCATTAAAGCCACCGATGCCGTTGCCAGATGCGCTGTTGCAGGCAGCCCCAATTGTACCTTCGCCGCCAACGAACACCGCCAACGTCTCTGCTGGCATTACCGGGATCGTCGCTTGCACCAAACCGCCCAAGCCGCCGGCGAGTGTGCATGAACCGTTCACGGTGCCGTAGGGGCCGCTTGCGCCGCTCGCAGTAACGGTGACTTGCGTTACGCCCCGCGGGACCTTAAATGTCTGTTCTGTTCCTGTGTAATGGAAGGTTCGATGGTGCGTTCGGGGACGACCGATCGAGGTGGTGGCGTCGCCACGCAGGCTGATCGGTGGCTGCGATCCGCCGCACGCAGCGAGCAATGCAAGCGCAACGCCTCCACTTAGGGCGTACGAAACAAGGCCAAAGCTCTTCATTCTCCCGTGCTCCTCCGATCCGCGTAACGGATCGACAGCCAACGACGTTCGGCGCTGAGGTTCAGTTCCCGGCTTCGACCAGCGCGAACAAGCAATCCCAGTGGCGTGGATGCGGAACCCTTTCGCCCGCGCGGATGCGCGAGCAGGCTGCGAGTGAGAGGCCCGCAGCCTTGCCGATCTCCTTGAGCGAAAAGCCGTCCAGCTTCGGCGCGATCTCGCGCTTGAACCATGCCTCGTTGCGCTGGCCTGGATGCTCGCGCGCCCAGCTGCGATTGCGCCGATGGCCTTCGCTGATCGCTTCGCCACGCACGCGATTCAGGTCGGCGCTGCGGCGTGGATCATTTCCCGCTGCCGTTTGCGTTGCAAGGGCCTTGCGCGCCGCTGCAATCGCGCAGAGGCCATGCTCGCGTCGAGCTTGTGGCATGCACGCCTCACAATGTCGGCGCCTGCGTTTGAGCACCGGCTCGCCGCACATAGCGCATGCGAGGGGATTTGCGGGCCTTGCTTCGACTGTTGGCGTGCACCATTTGCGCGTCGCGTACGGCCGCGGCTGCGAGGCCTTGCGAGGCGTTGCGAGCAGCGGCGACGGATCGAATGCAGAGGCAATTCGCCGCTTTCGTTGTTCGCTTCCCGATCGGCTGCGAGGCGATGCGTCGCTGTTGGCTAGGGCTTCACGGAATGTTTGCGCGAGGCGGACTGCGACCGGCCGCAGGTGCTCGCAACCCCGTATCGGCTCGTTGCTCTATCATTTGCGCCAGCACGGCATTGTGGAGCGTGTCAGCAAAGGGAGATTCCGTTACCGTAGGCCGGACGACGCCACAAAAAGACTTCGTGCACGCTAAAGGACTCGCAAAAAACTGTGAGTGCCCCTCTGCACGGCTTCGCGATCGCGAGGCCGTTGCGCGTTAGGGGCTTTGCAGCTTAGATCGGAGCGCGTCGCTCGCATCGCAGCTGAGCGCGCCTCGCAGCGCGGCGGCTTGGCTCGCAGCAACCTCGCAGCTTAGCGGTTTGGATCGCGGCGCTTAACGCGTTGCGGCTCGGATCGCAGCAGCTTCGATGCAAGAGACCGAGCGGCCAGGCGCCGGGCTTGTCTCGTCTTGGCCTCGCCAACCCCTAACCCGTGAGGCTGCAATGCTTTGCGATCGGTGCCGTGCTGCGCAGCTGCGAGGCCATGCTAAGCCTCTAGCGCGATGCGCCTCGCGGGCGGGTTTCTTTCGAGAGCTCTTAACACAAGGACCCTTAAGCGATCTGGCGGCCACGCGACCTAGCCCACTCTCGCGGGGAGACGCGGCTCCGGAGAGTGTCGCGAGTGTGACCAAGGACCCTAGGTCTGGGGAGTTTGGCGCTTTGCAGCCAGGCTTGCGGCCGTTACGATGGCGGTCGGACGAGTCTTGGAGACCAAGCCCCGCTAAAGGAGCAAAATGGCACGTTTTCATTACCTCGCCGCCACGCTTTGTGTCGCGGCCACCATGCTTGCAGGTTGCGGCGGATCGCAGCCGCTGACCGGCAACACCGGAGCGATGCCTCAGGGTCGTGCGATCACCACACGCCCAGATGCTGGGCGATCGTGGATGAATCCGACTGTGAAGCGGGAGTCCCTGCTCTATGTTTCTTCGTCGGATAACTACCAAGTCTATGTCTATACGTATCCCAAGGCAAAGCTCGTTGGTAAACTAGTCGGCTTTAACTTTCCAGCCGGATTGTGCTCTGATAGCAATGGGAACGTCTTCATCACCAATTACAATGGGGCGAACATCATCAAATATGCACACGGGGGAACTAAGCCGGTTGCAACGTTGAGCGATCCGGGCACGCATCCCAGTGGCTGTGCCGTTGACCCAACGACGGGGAACCTCGCGGTGACGGGCATCCTCAACAGCGTCAACGGACCTTCACAAGACGGCGCGTTTGCGATCTTCAGCAAGGCTACAGGCTCACCAAATCTGTATTCCGTACCTTATGCGACGACCGAATTCTGCGGTTACGACAAAAAAGGAAATCTCTTTGTTGACGGCATGGGTTGGGGAGAAGAGCCTCGGTTCGTGCTTTCAGAGCTCCGAAAGGGCCAGA
Organism: Candidatus Cybelea sp.; assembly: GCA_049800655.1. Taxonomy (GTDB): domain Bacteria; phylum Vulcanimicrobiota; class Vulcanimicrobiia; order Vulcanimicrobiales; family Vulcanimicrobiaceae; genus Cybelea. The sequence goes on along the minus strand of JBARKF010000087.1, from coordinate 8,899 downwards.
CTTCAGCCGAGACAGTTTCTCTGGACAACTCTCCGGGCGGTCCGGGCGCCGTTCAGTGGCACGGTCAGAGCTTGTCGATCGGAGATACGTACGCCCAGATCTTCCAGTACACGATCGAAGGCGGATCCGGCACCCAAGTGGGATCAGTGGAGGTCAATTCGCGCATGGGGCAGTTTTGGATTCATGGCGCAAGAGTTATCGTGCCGACGTATCTCGGTTACAACCCGCCCGTCCAAGTCTATACGTATCCCGGCGGGGCCGGACCCATTAAAACGATCACCGACCCACAGAGCCCGTACGGAGTGACGGTAAGCCTCCCGCCCTCAAACTAACTCGTCCCTGCAAAGAAAAGCTTTTCGGGCGCGCTCCGCGCCCCGGGGTCGCCCCGACTAGCGCTCATTTATCAAGTAATGCGCCCAGGGCATCCCAATGACGGCGGTGCGGAATCTGCGACCCGGCCCGGACTCGTGAGCACGCTGCCAGCGATAAGCCCGTCGCTCGTGCGATCGCGCTGAGCGGATAGCCTTGCAGCTTCGGCGCGATCTCGCGCTCGAACCAGCCGCAATCGTGTTCGGCACTATCGTGCTCGCGCGTCCAGCGATGGTTACGCAAGTGCTGCTCGGCGTTAGCTTCGCCGCGCGCCGGGAATTGGATCGCTCGGCCTAGCGGATTGGGGGCGCACAATTCTAGGGGCCTAACTCCTTCCCGTGAGGCTGCCTTGGGGGATACAAGGAGACAGAGCCGCAAAGACGAGACACCTGCGCCGGGCGCTGCGATCGAGGCGGCAAACGACAACGCTTCTGCGAGTTAAGGTGTCGCGATGCTAAGCGAAGCCCATAGCGCGATGCGGCCTCGCGGGCGCGGCGCGAGCGGCGGGGGCTACGGCTCTATACTTACCGCTTGGCCGGAAGCGCCGCTCAAACGCGGATGCGCGAACTTGTACGGCTCACCGCCGCTCCCGTAGTGCCAATATGCTATCGGCACGGTCTGCTCGCTCAACTGCAGGCAAAAGTCATTGCCGCCCACGATTACGGTTCCTTGCTCATCGTTTATCGGCGTATTCTTCTGGCCCACGATGAACGGTTGCGATACCTCAACTTCACTGCACCATTTGTCCTCCAGCTGCGTCGTTCCAATAACGTCGAGTCCTTTTCGCGCCTCTTTCACGCGATAAATTTCGCCGTTACCTCCATCCGTTAGAGCGAGGTGCTTGCCATCCCACATGATGCTGCCCGGGAAGCTGAGATAGTGGTTGAACGGCACAGAGATCAAGGATGTGCCAGCTGCCGCTAATTCGCACACGTTAGGGCCGATCTCTATAAAGAGATTTCCCTTGTTGTCATAGCCCGGCGGCCACATCTGGTAACAGTCTGGCTCGTTTTCATAGCTGGTGGGATTTCCGGATGCGTGCTTCCAAACCTCAACGTCGCTTCCACCGCCAGGTACACCATTGTTAACGGCGAGATCGCTAGCGGAATCGACGGAGCATCCGATTGGATGGCCGTCAGTATTGAACGTCGCGATCGGGTTATCTCCCCCGTGCTTGTACTCAAGGACTGCACCGGTGGAGCTGATAGATGTTGTGAGAAATACATCGCCCTTCTTGTCAACGCATTCTCCGGTCGTGTTGTTGAAACCGGTGAGCGTGCCAACTTCGCGTCCCGCCTTATAGTCGTAGACATATACGTCGCCGCCATCGCCAAGGTAGAGCAGTTCTTTGATCTTCTTAGCTTCCGGCAGCATCCACGACTTGCCACGATCTGCGTGCGTTGCGAGCGCCGAGGTTTGCGGCATCGAGCCCGGCGCGCCGATCGGCGGCTGCAATCCGCCGCACCCTGCGAGCAACGCTAAGGCCACGCAGGTTGGTGCGCAACGGCTAAGGTTCAGGCTCTTCATAGTTTCCGCTCCGTGAACGAGGATTTGCCGGCTAGCACGATGCGGCCTCGCGGCCGCGGCGACGGGGAAGGCGGGAGGACAGAGGTTCACATCCCTACGGTAACCTATGCTACTGTGGGAAGCTGACGGATTGCCCTAGCGAGTAACCGCGGCCAAGGGACCATTTTTGCACGCCACCGCCCGGGTATCGCCACGCGTTGAGATAGGTCGTACCCGAACACTCTCCATCTTCGTTACCGCTGAGCACAACCTTAGCCTCTCGATGATTGACGAGTGCGTTTGATGTTCCAACAAGGAAAAAGTTAAGTGCATATTCCTCGCTATACCTACAAGTGCTGTCACGTAGCGTGGTGTGACTGACAAGTTCAAGGTCGCCGCCGGGCAGCTCTTTAGTCCGATACAGCCTCGTGTGGGGTAGAATAACTCCAAAAACGAGATACTTACCACCCCACATCACACTGCTTGAGTAACTGCTGACGTTAATTCCTCGCCGGCCCGGCTTGCCAAAGACAACTTTCCTCAGCTTTCTACCTCCAAATGGCAATTCGCAGACGGCACCGACCTGTATCTCCGTACCGCGAGTTTGGCGCTTGTGGGAGCCCTCTACGTAGAGGTTGCCTTGGTCGTCGTATCCCGGGCTTCCCAAAAAATCAGCTGTGCACTTGCTTTTTGCGTAGGTCGACGGATTACCCGACGCGCCCTTGTAGGCGAGAATAACCCAACGTATATGCGAAGGGCCGTCTTCGACGGCCGCGGAGACCGCCAAGTCCCCGTTGGGTGCGACCGAACAGCCGAGCGCGCCCGCGCCTTGCTTGATCCCTAAAGTCCGCATTGGCGACGAACCGCCATGAGCGTACTCGACTAGGCTCGCCCGGTCGGTGATCCAAACGTCGCCATGAGCATCGACGCATTGGCCTTCTGGATCAGTAAAACCGGTCAGCGTCCCTACAAGGTAGTGCGAAGGATACGAATAGATGGAAACTGTCCTGGAGACTGTGTTAGAGATGTAAAGTAAGGCTTCGCTCGACGCTTCCGGCAGCATCCACGACTTGCCACGATCTGCGTGCGTTGCGAGCGGCGAGGCTTGCGGCATCGCGCCCGGCGCGCCGATCGGCGGCTGCGATCCCCCGCACCCGGCCAGCAATGCCGAAGCCGCGCCAATCGTTAAGGCGTAGCGGCCTGGTAACGAAGGCGTTTGCATATTTTGCGGGGTTATTCGGCGGAAAAACACGGCTGTTGCTGCTTCCTTATTTGTGGGGACGGGCGAGGGAGAGAGTTATTCCCCATGCTGAGTAGCTGCCACTTGGGAGTTTAACCTTTTCAATTTCCTTTCCGTGAGGATACTTAAAGGATTCAAAATACGGCCCCGACCGCCCCAAGGATGGCCTCGCGCCCTCGAAAGCCACTCCGTTGTGAATCCAAAACTCCGTATGCTCTCCGTGGCTTTGCCGTGCCAAAGGTGTTTTGCCAACGATGCTGGGATTCGTGCCCTCTTGGCAGACGCAAGCGACCAACTCCTTCGTCTTTTTCGCGATATTCGCTGTGATTAACCTCATCCCAACGGTAATGATTTGGGCGATTGCGAGGGCTCTCGTACCTGCAACCCCATCGTCCTACAGGTAACGCTTCATGACGACTGCGTTACCGATCGCGGTGCGAGTTTATCCCGATCTCAAGCCTACACTGCGGAGCGCAAGGCACCGCAGATCGACGGCATGCTCGTCTTCGATTGCGATACGCGGATCGACAAGACACAGGCGCTGACGTTCGGCAGCTATCGCTTCTTGGTAGCGTCAACGGGAATCGAAAGCGTTTTGCCGCCAAAGCCGGGATCAAGCCGAGGGCTAGGGACTGACGGCGATTCCGTTTGATTCCCCAGTAATTTTCTCATATTCGGTCGGTACCGTACTCGGCGTGAGCGGGTAGGGCATCGAGTACACGTATCCCCCTAACGAAGAAACCCATAGGGTCCTCTCGCTATTCTGCATCGCCAGCTCCGCGAGATTACTGATCCCGGAGATCGTTACCGTTACCGACGGCGTCGTTGCTCCGGGCGGAAACACGTCGATCCGATCGGCCGCCGACTCAACGACGATGATGTTCCCGGCACGGTCAATGAGTAATCCCTGGGGCTGATCGATCCTGATGCCCAGATGCCGTCTGTTTGTCAGGCCTGGTCCGAACTCGGCGATAGAACCGCTAGCTTTCCCACGGTATGCCACATAGAGGTCGCCTTGCCCGTCCTCGGCCATTCCATCCGTTTCGTAGCCTAATTGCTGGTACGCGATCACGTGGTTACGGCCAGCGTTGAACTCTAAGACATGTCCCAGATGGCGGCGGTTGTAACCCGATACGAAGACGTGCCCCGCCGAATCGGCTAATGCGTATAACGCTCTGTACATTGGCGAGTAGGTCATCGACGGGTTTGTGGAGCCATATGGGTAGACGGTGACGGTGCCGGTGTCGTATCCCGCGTTAGCAACGTAGAGTGATTTGTTGGCATCGACGCTCAATCCCCACGGGTAGTCGACGCCGTTTGAGATCGAGCCGATCTGTCTCCGATTCGGCCCGGTGAGCGGAAAGATGTCGATGGCCGGAAGGTCGTCGTCAGCGAGATACAACAGGGCATGACTGCGTCGAGGGTAGCGCGGAAGCGGCCTCGACACACGGTGCGACACCGCGCGGCCGGGCAAGGGCGTTGAAGCCGCGTCCCCTTGCAGTTGCGGGGACGCCGTTTGCCCGATTTGCTGCGATCCCCCGCACCCGGCAAATAACGCAACCGCGCCGATGATAAGCGCTGAGCGAACCAAGTCTGCCATGTGCTCTGCCTCCGGTAGCCGAACGAATAAAGGGCTTGAAACGTTCGCCCACGCCCTGGCTCAATCCCAGCCTGACGCCGATTACACCCAGTCGCGCAGTGTGAGCGTCATCGTTCGCGGCCTTCCGGTTTTATCGACGACCTGAAGGCGGAGCACGGTACCAGGCGCCTCGCGCAGGGCGTGCCGGACTTGCTCTAACGATCGTTGGGCGACGCCGTCGATCGAGAGGATCATGTCGCCTTTGGCCAACCCCGCTTTCGCCGCCGGCGTTCCCTGACGCACGTCATACACGACGATCTTGCCGGCGTCGTTGATAAGGTGCATCCCCGATCGGTCGTAGCTGTCGCGCTTCCCGAGACCTGCATTTGGCAGCAGCGCCATCGTCTCGGCGCGGTAATCGAACGTCACCGTAAACCTCTTCCAAACGCCGCCACCCACATTCGCCGCAAGGAACGGGGACGCGAAGAAGCCTTGCTTTTGAGTTGAATAACCGGCGACGAGATCGTGCAGTGCGAAGCTTCCGATCTGGAGCGAACGGAGACGTCCCATGAATCCGCGGTGGCCTCCGCCCACGCCGGAGCCGTTGACGCCAACGGCGCTGTGCGTAGCCGGAACGATTTGTGGATGGGCGGCGATGAACGGCTCGAAAAGGTTCACCGAGCCGCCGTCACCGGTATCGACCGTACATTCCGACGGAACACTGTCGATCGCGCAGCCGACCTGCGGGTTAGTTCCCAAAAGTACGAAGTGAACTACGTCCGCTCCGGTTGCGCGCAAAATGCCCGGCATCGCAAGCGTGAGGGTGCGATCTGCGTAATCGAACGTCGTGATGTATCGTGCTAAGACTTCGAATCCGATGAGCCCGTCGACGCGCTCCCCTGCCGTGGCGCCGAATCCTTCACGTATCGGCTCCACCAAAAAAACCTGATGCCGTAGCACGGCGTTGCCGATTTTGAGCGAATCGACGGTTGCATAGCTAGACGACTCCGTCCCCGGACCCGTGCCGGAATCTTGGGCCGAACCCGAGCCCACGGCGTTGATGTCTTTCGCGACGGCCGGATCGATGATGTTACTGCCGCCGGTATCGAACACAAACCGGTAGGGTCCTTTCCCATCGAGCGTGACGTCGAGGTAGACGTGGTTGTCGATCAGGTCAATCGGCACCGAAGTGCTGGTGCTAGCGCCATTTATCGAAAAGTCGTCGACTTGCGATTTCGGTTTGACGAACGCAGCTTCATCGTTTGTGACGATCCGCGCGGAGGTCACGGTAAGGTCGGACGAATTGCCCTCGCTCGACTTGGAAACGGCGCGATGCGGCACTAACAGCCCGTCGACGGGGCGATAATCCGAGACGTCCGATTCATATCTCACCGGTCCGACCGTCACGACGTAACGCGCCGGCAAATGGCTCGCTGCATCGATCCAAACCTGCATGGGGAGCAGTGAGTGGCGCGGCGTTACGATAAGCGTTGCGTATTGCCGGCCGCCGGCGGCTCGAACGCCGTCCCACGCGACCGTCGCACCGCCGCTGCCGGGGACGAAGAGCGTGTCGCCGGCCGCGTACGCGGTGTCGATCTCTTGCGAAACGCCGGCGTCGCTGCCGTCCGTCCAGACCAGACCCGACTGATCTTGATTCCAGAAGGCGGTGCCGTCGTATCCGTCTCCGGTCGCAATCGGCGGAGTCGACGTTCGTTCGGCAAGCCGCGCAGCGCCGATCTCGGCCGCCGAACTACCGGTTCCGTTCAAGCCGCTTACGATCGCGGTGCTTTCGATCAAGAGCACGCCGCCGCGCCGCAGTGCCGTCGCGCCGAGTGCGTCGCGGCTTTGCTGCAGCGTAGTCGCAACGAGGCTTGTCGCGTCTGGGGGGTGGGTGACTGCCGGCAGCGCGATACACGCGGCCACAGACGCCACGGCTATTCCCGAAACCCGCGCTAATATGCTCGATTGACGACAGTACATAATATATTATATCATAACGCGTGTTTCCTTTCACTTCAATGCCTGAACTGCTCCTTCAAAAGCTCCGCGATGACATCGTAAGCGGGCAGCTGGCGCCCGGCGAGCCGCTTCGTCAGGACGAAATCGCACGCTCGCTTGGCGTCAGTCACGTGCCGATCCGCGAAACATTCCTCAGACTCCAGGCAGAGGGGCTCGTGGAGATCCGGCCACGCCGTGGCGCCATCGTCTCCAATTTGTCGGCCGCCGAAATTGAAGAGCTCAACGAGATGCGTACCGCACTAGAATGTTTGGCTTTAAGAAAGGCGATCCCGAACATGACGGACGCCGACGTTCGAAAAGCCGAAAAGTTGCTCGATCGGCTAGATAAGCAGCCCGAGAGGTGGATCGAACTGAATACCGCGTTTCATTCCATCATTTATGGGGCCGCCGCGCGGCCGCGTCTTCTGAGCGAGATTCTAAGCTTGCAGCGCAACGTCGAGCGATACGTGCGTCGAGAGGTCGAGGTCACGAATAACTTCGTTTCGTCGCAGAGTGAGCATCGCAGGCTGCTTGCCCTTATCGAAAGCGGAAAGACGGAAGAAGCCTGTTCGCTTTTGAGCACGCATATTCTCGATCCGGGACGCATCCTTGCGTCCGAACTACGCAAGGCGGGTCACATGTAGATCTACCGCGTACGGACGGTACGCACCAGGACAATGCTTTTCAGTTCACAATGATCGAGGATTGAGCTGCGCTTCGTCACGGGCCCGTCCCCCTTCGGCTGATGGGGCCCAGGACCGTTGTAAGAGGCCGGCGTCGATTCTACTTTGAAGGAAAGGCAGCGTTCATGTGGATCGCGATATCGATGACTTCATCGGCCGCAGCGCCGTGCGTCGACACGACGGTGCGCACGGTAGAGCCTCGCCTGACGAATGGCACTCCAAACGAGCGCTATACTCGCCAAGAGTTCATCGACAGCGGGCCGGCCGTCACATTCAACACGAAGATCGGCCAGCCGAACGGCGTGATTTGGGCGGAAGTGGTTCACTACGGAGGGCAACCCGGCAACGGCGTGATGATTGAGGAGCGGCCCGGCGACCGGGTACGCATCTGCTTCTTGGGAGGGCCGAAACCCGACGAGGGCTGCAATCCCAAGACCGACCTGCGCGGCCGCAAATTCAAGGTGTACGACTACCGTCAACATGCATCGTACTCCGGCATCAACAGCGAGCACGACTGCGGCGGTGCATAAGGCCATCGCGGTCTGCTGTTTGGTCGTCGCCGCGACCACCGCTGCAGCCCGCGCCGCGGACTCCGAAGCGACGCTAGTCGTCACGCAGTTCTACAACTGGTACTTGGCCCAACACGGCAACGTTGATTGGTACGCGTCCCAGCACGGCCGAATCAATTGGGACCTCGCACTGCACCACCACACCGCGAAGTACTTCCAAGCCCAACGATTTTTTCACCCCGCACTGTTTGGTGGGCTCGACGACAACTATGCCAAGAGCATCGGCGATACGACGCCGCCCTTCTACGTTTCGACGACGCCCGAACACACCACAACAAAGATGTCGGCTTTCGACCCGTTCGTCGGCGCCGCGTCGGCGGCAACATCTTATCGAATAGGACCTTCGTGGACCGGCAGCGCCGCCATCGAGAGCACGGGACCGGAATTCCTTCGCCCAGTGACGCTCGTTCCGGTTACGTTTGCTTTCGCAGGTACGGAATCAACGTCGCGAATCACCGTGATCGTTAGGAAGAACGGCAGCGCGTATCAGATCTACGACATCCATTATGGGCCGATCCCGTTCTACTATGCCGGACGGATCGACGATCTGCAGCGGTTTTTATCCGCTTACAATTGCTAAGATCCATGCCGCGCATCGGGGTGCTCGCGATAATATCCGGCGGAATCTTCGGCGTGATGATGCTGGCGATCGCCCTGGGCGACGCGCTTATCGGATCGGGCGTCGTCAAGGATCCGCTGCAATACCAGATGCCGGCAGAGATCGTCTTCTTCACGCTGTTCGTCGCCTTCGGCTTTTCGTTGATTCCTCTGATGGTGCGCGTGGTGCTGACGGGACTCGAGGCGATCGGCCGGGGCGTGAACGCTCAACCGTTCGCACCGCTCATCGCGCGTCCAGGTTGGATCATCTGGCCCTTGTGGCTGCTGATGGCCGCGGGACTGGCCGTCGCGCTGCCAGCGGCGATTCGCGCGGGTTTCTTCGCCCCCGATGCCGGCT
>JBARKF010000086.1:0-13534 GCA_049800655.1 Candidatus Cybelea sp. | reverse complement strand
AGCGGAGGCGCGCAGCGCCGTAGTCGAAGGACGCGAGAGCGACAACCGTTTTTAGCCGTCCTTCGACTACGCGCCCTTCGACTCGCTGCGCTCGCTCAGGACGCTCCGCTCAGGATGACAAAGGGCGCTCCGCCCAGGATGACAAAGGGCGCTCCGCTCAGGATGACACGGTAACTACATAAAGGGAAGCTCGACGAGACGAATGAGTCCGTAGACCAAGCCCACGAGGCCCAGCGCGATAACGATCGCGTGGCGAGGATAGGTCATCTTCGTGCTCATGCCGGCGAGAAATGAGACGCCGGCGAAGATGACGGTCAGCAAGAGAAAATCGTCGGCGTGACGGTTTGCGACTTGCGCCGCGTCGAAATCCTTGGAGGCTTGCGCGGCGAGTTTATGCGAGGATGAATTTGTCGCCAGCGAGTATTGCGGCATGGCGAACGGCGATGACGGCGCATGCGGGTTCGTCAGCGGTTTCGTTGCGAGCCAGGCCTTTATTGCCGGGCGCATCTCCGGCCGAAAGCGCCGATAGATGAAGTCGGCATCGCGGGCGTTGCCTTCACTCACCGCGTCGACGTAGTGCAGAAAGAGGTTCACATCGATCGCGGTCAGCGCGAAACCTCGGTCGGCCGCTTCGGCGGACTCAACGCGATGCGCGTTCGCTACATTGTAGTCGCGCATTTGCGCGCCGCTCCAGCGACCCGACTGATAGCCGCAGACCGCCGTCAGAACCGCCGCGACGGAGATGAGCGCGACTCCTGCGACGTCCACGAATCGGTCAACGGCTCTTAAATCCGGCACCCCCGTAAGTTCTCGTTTTAAAAGAGGGGACCCCTAGCACGCTGTGGGAAGTGATGCAAGCGTAGCTATGCATTGCGAGGAAGGTCAGGAATCGAGCCAATGAATCCTGTGAAGTTGACGGCCGTTATCATGCTCGTGGCGCTGACGTTCGGCGCGGGCTCTCAGGTCAACCGCGCGCATCTGGTCGCGGCGTTCAAGAACATCAATCTCCTAGTCTGGGCGCTGATTGCGAACTTTATCGTTATCCCAGGGCTGGGCGTCCTGCTCGCCAAGCTCTTTGCGCTGCCGCCGTACGTCGCAACGGGGTTCCTCTTAATGGCGATCGCTCCGGGCGTCCCACTCGTTCTCGCATCGGTGCGCAAGCGGGGCGGCAGCCTCGGGTTCGCCGTCGCGCTCGAGCTCCTTCTGCCGCTGCTCTCGATCATCACGGTGCCGTTGACGGCGGCGCTGGTTCTCCCAGCTGCGGCGGGGGAGATCCCCGTCGGGCAGTTCGTGAAGACGCTCGTGCTCTTCCAGCTCGTGCCGCTCCTCGCCGGGCTCGTCGTCGGATATCGAGCGCCCACGGTTTCGCAGAAGGTTGCTCGCCCGTTGCAGCTCGTATTCTTCATCGCCGCCATAGCGCTGATCGTCTTAGTCTTCCCGAAGCTGGTCGAGTCCGTGACGAAGGTCTACGGTTCGAACGGCATGTTGGCGATGCTCTGCCTCGTGCTTTTATCGCTTGCCGTCGGCTGGACGTTCGGCGGACCCACTCGCGAAAACCGGCGCGTGCTGGCGATCGGCAGCACGTTGCGCAATATCGGCCTCTGCGCCCTCATCGCGACGACGAGCTTTCGCGACGAGGTTCAGGTGATCGCGAGCGTCATGTGTTACTTCATCGTTCAGTTCATCTGCGTCACGCTGACGGGCATCTACTTCACGCGCACCGCGGAAAAGCCGGCGGTATGACTCCGCTCATTCTGTCGAAGTTCGGTATCTGGACGTTCACGACGACGGACGTCATATCGCTGATCGCAGCGATAACGAATGCCTTCAACGGCGCTCTGCTCGCCCGGCGTCCCGATCACTACCGGAACTTCACCCTGATCGGCGTCGTCATTTTGGCGTACGCCGGCGGGATCGGGGGCGGCGTCGTGCGCGACGTTTTGGTCAACAAGATTCCGACGCCGCTCGCGAATCCATGGTACCTCATCGGTTGCCTCTTGGCTGCGTCGCTGGCGTTGTACATTGACTATGCCTCGGAGATGAAGTTCAAGGATGGGCTCTTTCAGTTCATGACCGCCTTTTCGCTGCCGTGGTACGCGATCGTCGGCGCCCAGGTCGGCCTCGCCGCGAATTTCGGCTATTTCGCCGCGGTCATCATCGGCGTGATCGCCACGACCGCGGGACGCTGGATCATCGACAGCGCTTGCCTCGTCGTTCCCAAACAGCTCGTGCGGGGCGAGTTCTTCGTGACGGCGGCGATCCTCACGGGAGTTGCATACATTCTCTGCAGTCAGACCTTCGGGTTGTCGGTGATCCCATCGACCGCGATCGCATTCTTCGTCGGCTTCGGCTTCCGCCTGGCGTCGCAGGCGCTCGGCTGGGAGGAATGGGAGCCGTGGGAGCCGCCGGAGGTCGCCGGCAGTGAGAAGGCGCGCAAAACATTGGGCGAAGGCTTGCACGCCGAGTTCGAAATCGACTCTACTAACCAATAAACCTCCGGGAGAGCTTCATGAGTAAAACCGCCGAGAAATCGCAGCCGTCCTCCTTGGTAACCCACCGGGAGTTCAAGTTGCTGCTCAAGCCGGAGAAGTTCCCAACCCGACGCGCTCTACTGCAATTCAACGAGCTGCTTGTCGACGTCTCAAAAAAGCTGGGCGTCAAGTACGAACCGGTCGAGTCGCTCGACTCTCAGGTTCGGATCGTCCAGTTCTACGATACCAAGAATGAGGATCTGCGTAAAAACAAGCTGATCTTTCGCATCCGTCAGATTCGCGAAGGAGGCTGGCCCGACGACAGCTGGGAGCTCACCTTCAAGTGCCGTACGCCGGATTACAAGCAAGCCGCCGACTTCGACACCAACACGACGTACACGCAGCTGCAGAAGAAAAAATTTAAAGAGGAGCTGATTCGTGGTGATGTGCCTGGGACGATGGCGAGCATCTACTCAAACAACGTCATCGTCGAGTATCCCGAGGTCCAACAGTCATTTCCGATCTCGCGGTTGGCAAACGCCTTGCCGCACCTCAAGAAGGTGGGGCTCGATCTGGAAGATCAACTCGCGATCGTCAACGGGGCAAAGGTTTTCGAACTTCAATCGACGCTCGGGAATTTCTCGTTCGGGCACGGCGTGAACGCCCACGCCACGCTCGCCCTGTGGGCGCGCCCGATCCCCGACCGCTTTGAGCCCCTTGTAGCCGAATTCGGCTTCTCGACGCGCGTGCTCGGCGACGATGAGAAGGAGGAGAAGGCGCAGAAAGCGGCTGACGATTTCTTCAAGGCGCTGCAGCTGCCGCTACGCGATTACCTCTCCGACGGGACGACGAAGACCGCGCTTATCTATGGTGACAGCGGCGCCTGACTCGGGCCTCATCGACGAATCGAAGTTGCGCGATCCCTTAGAGCGGCCGATTCTGATCGGCTCGATCCTCTTGAATTTCGCGCTGATGGCGGTTGCGATTACGTTTGTATTCTATCAGCCGCAATGGATGAAGGCGCACCCTGTTATCGGCAAGGACATCGGCTTCTTACGCGTCCTCGCGGTCACGGCACTCTTCGGCATTCCGCTTCTGGTGCTGAATCGGAATCGCCGCGAGTCGTGGGTTCGCGGCAACTCGGTCCGCCTCTCCGACCAGCAGTTCCCCGAGGTCTACGCGATTTTGCGCGATCACTGCCGGCGGCTCGGAATGACGGAAATGCCCGAGCTCTTCCTGACCTCGGGCTCGATCCCGCCATACTCGTCGACGTTCTCGTCGTGGCGCGAGACGTACATCGTCCTCCATCAGATCATCTTCGATATCGACGATCGAAAAACGATGGACGTCATTTCGTTCATTATCGGGCACGAGCTCGGAGCGATTCGGCTGAACCAAACGGCAGCCTGGAACGAGATGCTACTCACGTATATCTCGTCGGTCAGGTGGCTGATCAGCCCGCTTCAGAGGGTTCGCACGTACTCGCGCGATCGCTACGGCGCCGCACTCGCGCCGACCGGCTTTCGCGGCCTGCTGATCAACGCCATCGGCCGCCGGCTGATGGATCACGTCAATATCGAAGCCTACCTCGCCGAGGAACGCCGCTACGGCGGATTCTGGTCCGCGCTCAACGTGTTCTTCGAGCCGAGCCCGCAGGTGCTCACGCGCCTGCGTAAACTTCACGATGCGGGCTATCGCTATCAGGCGTATCAGCCACCCGAAATCGGGAGCGTTCACTCGCCGTAATTGAGAGCGAGCGCCCCGCTTGAGAGGCGCTCTTTCTCAGTTGCTACCGCCAGCTGCTAGGAGCCGGCGTGCGCGGCCATCGCCTTTTGGATTTGCTCCTTGACCGCTTCAAGGTTGAACGACGCGCCTTTCTGCATCGGCGGGAATTCGATCGCGCTCTCGGCGGCCTTCGCGACTACCTCTTGCACCAAAACGAAGCGCCAGAAGTTGTAGACGAAGAAGTGGTAGAAGTTGAGCGAGCCGGCAAGGCCGGTACGTTCGAAGGGGTCGAGCCGAATGTTCGTAAGCAGCGGCCAATCGACTTTGACCGTACCGCCAAGCCAGCCTCCTGGTTGATCGATGAAACGATACTTGTAATCGTTGAGGCGCACCGCGCCGAGCGTACCTTCGGCGAAGTAGAAGATCTCATGCCGGTTCGATGGCCCTTTTCCGGTGATCAGGTCCATCTGGTTGTAGCCGTCGAGATGGACCTTGTAGGTCCGGTCGCCGAGCTGCTTGCCCTTCTTGAGCTCGTCGACGATATTCGGATTTCCGGCCGCGGCAACGAAGGTCGGGAACCAATCGAGACCGGAGAATATTCCGTTTTCGATCTTTCCGGCGGGGACTTTACCCGGCCAGCGGAGGATGCACGGTGCGCGGAAGCCACCCTCGAGAACCGTTCCTTTGCCGCCGGCAAACGGCGTCTGGCCGCCGTCGGGCCACGTAAAGTTTTCGGCACCGTTGTCGGTGGTGAACATAAGGATCGTGTTCCCCTCGAGACCGTCGTCCTTGAGCTTCTGCATGACGGCGCCGACGATGTCGTCGAGTTGCGCCATGCCCGCCTCGGATTCCGACCAGCCGTTTTCGGGCGTGCGCATCTTTTGGTACTTATCGGAAAGGTGCGTTACAACGTGCATGCGCGTGGGGTTGAGCCAAACGAAGAAGGGTTTGTTGTCGGCCTTCGACTTGTCGATGAAATTCAGCGCGGCACTGAGAATCTCGTCATCGACGGTCTCCATCCGTTCGGGATAAAGCGTGCCGCAATCTTCGATTTTCTGCTTCCCGACCTTGCCCCAGCGCGGGTCGACGGTCGGATCGTCGGTGTCGGTCGCCCAGCAATGCAGCATGTTGCGCGGGCCGACCGTATCTTTCAACTGCTGCGGATAGTTCGGATGCGAGGGGTCTTCCATCGCATCGAGATGATACAGGTATCCGAAGAACTCGTCGAAGCCGTGCATCGTCGGCAAGTATTGATTGAGATCGCCCAGGTGATTCTTGCCGAATTGACCGGTGGCGTAGCCCATCGATTTGAGCGCCGTTGCAATGGTCGGTGCCTCATCGGGCATTCCGACTTTTGCTCCGGCTTGACCGACGGTGGTCAAACCGGTGCGGATTGGAAGCTCGCCGGTAATGAAGTTCGCGCGGCCGGCGGTACAACTCGCTTCGGCGTAGTAGTCGGTGAATCGCATGCCCTCGGACGCAAGCCGATCGAGATTCGGCGTGCGACTCGCCATGATTCCCTGATGGTAGGCACCGATGTTAAACCAACCGATATCGTCGGCCATAATTGCGACGATGTTCGGGACGTTCTGGGGCATTATTGTTCCTCTCTCTTACTGGGGGTTGGCGACGTTTCGGCGCTACTCTGCCGCGCCCTGTCAAGCTTAACCAAGGTTAACGGGAAACGAGGGCCGGCACTGCATGCGGCGTAACCTAGAGCTATGATTACGGCGGTGCGCGAAGGTATGGTTCGGATTGAGAGCGGAAGTTTTTTAATGGGCTCCGATCGTTTTTACCCCGAGGAGGCGCCGGTTCACGAGGTGCACGTCGACGGCTTCTGGATCGACGCGCACGCGGTGACGAATGCCGAGTTTTCGCGATTCGTTCGTAAGACCGGCTACGTTACCGTCGCCGAACGTCCCCTAGACGCCGCCGAGTATCCGGGCGCGCCGGCTGAAAATCTCGTCCCGGGTGCCCTCGTCTTTCACATGACGCCAGGACCCGTCAACCTTCGGGATTACTCGCAGTGGTGGTCGTGGGTTCCCGGCGCATGCTGGAAGCATCCCGATGGCCCCGGGAGTTCGATCGATTCACGGCCCGACCATCCGGTCGTGCACGTCGCATACGAGGACGTTGAATCGTATGCTCGTTGGGTTGGTAAGCGTCTACCGACCGAAGCCGAGTGGGAATACGCGTCGCGCGGCGGTCTCGAGGGCAAAGATTTCGTTTGGGGCGAGGAGATGGAACCCGGCGGCAGGCCCGCCGCAAATACTTGGCAAGGTGATTTTCCGTGGCGCAGCACCGCGCGCCATGGTCCGCGCACCATGCCGGTCGGGAGCTTTCCGCCGAACGGATATGGGCTCTACGATATGGCCGGCAATGTGTGGGAATGGACCAGCGATTGGTTCGTGAGCGATCGCAGCGAGGTGTCATCGCCCTGTTGCGCAGGGGATGCGCGCGAGCGCAGCTACGATCCGTGTCAACCAAACATTCGCATCCCGCGAAGAGTGCTGAAAGGCGGATCGTTTCTCTGTTCGCCGAGCTATTGTTTGCGTTTCCGCCCGGCGGCGCGCTCGCCCCAAGCGATCGACACCGGCATGTCGCACCTCGGCTTTCGCTGCGTTAGCGATTAAGAGCGGCCGGCGGGGGTTCATCCGGGCTTTCGGCCCGGGACTCGTTTCCGGCGCCTCGGCCAACGATCCGACGACGGTCGGATCGATTGCCGTCGTCGGTGCGACGACGGGCTACGCCTTAGCTTGGCTCGTCGTTTTGTTGCTCCCGATGCTCGCGGTGATTCAGGCCATCGCCGCTTCGGTTGCCGCCGTCTCGCAGATGAGCCTGCAACAGGCGATTCTGCAAAAGTACGGACGAGGAGTCGCCATCGCCGCGGCCATCGCAGTCGTCGTTATCAGCCTGTTCACGCTGAGCGCCGACGTTCAGGCGGGGGCTCAGGCGCTGGCATTACTCTCCGGCGTCCCTCGCTACTACTTCGTCGTGCCGCTCGTCGGCGTCGCGGGCTGGCTGCTCGCGACGAAGTCGTATCTGAAGATCGAGCGGCTTCTTGCGTCGTTCACGCTGATCTTTTTATGTTACATTGCAAGCGCGATACTCGCGCGGCCGAACTGGAACGCGGTGCTGCACGCGATTTTTTGGCCACGCTTCGCCTTCACGCCGCTCTTTCTCACCGGAGCAATCGCTCTGCTGGGAACCACGCTGACGAGTTACGTCTACTTCTGGGAATCGATCGAGGTCGCGGAGCGCCGGCCGCCGCTTTCGCAGCTGCGCGCGGTCAACGCAGACGCCGTGCTTGGAATGCTGGTTGCGGGCTCGAGCTTTCTTTTTATCCTGATTGCGACGGCGGCGACCTTGGGCAAGCACCACGTTGCGATAGCGACCGCCGCCGATGCGGCGGGTGCGTTGACGCCGCTTGCGGGCAGATGGGACGAGGTGCTATTCGGCGTGGGCCTCTTCGCTTCGGCCGCGATCGCGATTCCCGTGATTACCGCGACGAACGGCTACGTGATAGCGCAGACGCTCGGACGACCCGCCGGGCTCGCATCGCTACCTCGCGATGCGCGTTTCTTTTACGGCGCGATCTATGGCTCTCTCGCGGTCGCCGCGGTGCTCGCACTTTTGCCGATTCCGACGATCGCCTTTCTCTTTTGGGCATCGGTCGCAGCCGGAATCGTAACGCCGGTTACGCTCGCGCTCGCGGTGCTGGTCGCGCGCGATCGAACAACGATGCGGGGTCGTCCCATCGGCGCGCCGCTCGCATGCGCCGGGTGGGTCGTAACGGCGATCGTCGCTGCCGCTTCCGGCGGTTTCCTCATCGCCGCCGCGCGGTTGCTATAGGTGGAACGTGTAGCCGAGGAGCGGTCCGTAGAGCGTGAGCTTCTGCGTGTGCGAGGTTGGTGGAAAGGAGGTGTAGTTTAGCGCGCGCCAGAGTGCGAGGATGCTTTGGCCGTGCGGGAAGGCATAGCCGGCGCCGCTATAGGCTTGCCACGACTGATTGCTGGTGGTGATGCCGGTCCCGAGGTCGATATAGTACGGCACGTACCAACGGTCGTTGCCGAAGAATGCGCGGCCGCGTAATCCAAAAATGATGTCATTGGTGTACTGCGAAGCCGTCAGCGAACCCGACGGCGCAAGGATGTCGCGCCGTCCGACGGTCGCAGAATAGCCGATGTTGAGATTCACCGGAAACTGACGGATACCCATGAACCCGCTCAAATCCGCGTTGTGGCCGTGCGCAAATGAGTATCCCGCCGCAAGTTCCCAAATCGCGGTGGCAAGATGTGCCGACGCGTCAACCCTGACCGGAATTTGGATCCTTCCGAGCGGCCCGCTGATCGTCGAGTCGACGGTCGCGCTCGTTGATGCATTGAGATAGATGCCATCGCCGAAAAGATCGACCGGGCCTTTGCGAAGATCGAATGCCAGCATTCCGGCGCTATTGAGCTTCGGGGCATAGTCGCTCGGCCCGACTTGCACGCTTGGCTGGACGATCTTTGGCGGACGGTGCGGCAGCGTGGGGATCGAAAACTGAAAGTTTCCCTTGACGCTAGCGCCCCAAATGTATGGGGCGATCAGGACGCTTGTGTGGCCGTCGTACTCGCGGTCCATCAACGTTGGCGCCGAGGTTTCGGATGGCGCAGGCGATGCCGGCGGCTCTTGCGCAGCAGCCGGAGCAACGGCGGCTGCGAGTGCTACGAGTGTGGAGATGAGCAGGGATGGACGCATGAGTGACCTCATCGAAGTAGCGGTGCCCCTTTCGGCCGGGTTCTACGAGGCTGCGCGTCCGCTGTCCTACTTGTGCCGTCACATTAACCTTTGAAAAACGCCCACCCGATGCGAACTGTTAACTAAAGCTAACCCACGCGATGATAGCATTACGAAGGTGTGTCTGGGCAACCCACACCGCAGACCCAGGAGGGCAGAGGCATGCTTTTGAATGCCATAGGCCCCCACGACGATTGCATAACCAGCACGGAGGGAGAAAACAGCGAAATGGCTGCCAAGAAACCGAACTTTCTCATTCTCTGGGGCGACGATATCGGCATCTGGAACGTCAGCAAATTCAGCAATGGCATGATGGGCTATCGGACCCCCAACATCGACCGGGTCGCCAACGAAGGCGCCCTGTTCACCGACTACTATTCACAACAGAGTTGCACGGCCGGCCGGGCTTGTTTCATCACCGGCCAAAATCCGGTCCGCACCGGCCTCACGAAGGTTGGACTGCCTGGCGCCACCGTCGGCCTGCAACCGGAGGACCCGACCATCGCTGAGCTGCTCAAGCCGCAAGGCTACGCCACGGGCCAGTTCGGCAAAAACCATTTAGGCGACCGCAACGAGTTTCTACCCACCGTCCACGGGTTTGACGAATTCTTCGGCAATCTGTACCACCTCAACGCCGAGGAAGAACCCGAACTGCCCGACTATCCCAAGGACCCCAAGTTCAAAGAAATGTTCGGGCCGCGCGGTGTGCTTGATTGCAAAGCGACCGACACCGACGACCCGACCACGGATCCTCGCTGGGGCCGCGTCGGAAAGCAGACGATCAAAGACACCGGTCCGCTCACCAAGAAGCGCATGGAGACCATCGACGAGGAGATCACCGACCGCGCAATGGCGTGGATGGAGAAACAGGCCAAAGCCGATAAGCCATTCTTCCTCTGGTACAACGCGACGGCCATGCATTTCCGCACCCACGTTGCCGCAAAGAACCTGGGCAAGAGCGGCCAGGATCCCTACAGCGATCGCATGGTCGTGCACGACGAGCAAATCGGTATGATGCTCGACAAGCTCGACGAGCTGGGCATCGCCGACAACACCTTCGTGATGTACTCCACCGACAACGGACCGGAGAACGACACCTGGCCCGACGGCGCCAACACGCCGTTCCGCGGGCAGAAGGACTCCAACTGGGAGGGCGGCTGGCGCGTTCCGTCATTCATTCGTTGGCCGGGCGTGATTAAACCGGGATCGGTGTTTAACGGGATCGTCTCCCATATCGACATGTTCCCGACGATGTTGGCCGCCGCCGGCAATCCTGACGTCACCAAACAACTGCTCGACGGAAGCAAGGTCGGTGACAAGAAGTTCCACGTTCATCTCGACGGCTACGACATGAAGCCCTACTTCTCCGGGCAAGTGAAAGAGAGCCCGAGAGAGGGGATCGCGTATTTCAGCGACGACGGCGACATCGTCGCCGTGCGGGTCGGCGACTACAAGTTTAATCTGGGTCTGCAACGAGCCAATCAGATGCAACAGTGGGCCGAGCCGTTCATCAAGTTGCGGCTACCGCACATTGTGAGCTTGCGTCGCGATCCCTTCGAGCGCGCCGACTTCAACTCGAACATCTACTGGGACTGGTTCGTCGACCACGTACCACAGGTATACCTGATGCAGGCTTTCGTAGCGAAGGAGCTCGACAATTTCGTCAAGTTCCCACCTCGCCAGAAACCTGCTTCGTTCAACTTGGACGAGGTGCTCGCGCAGGCGCAGAAGCCCCACGGCTAACAGCTCGCTTTCGGACACAGCAGCGGCGGTGGGTGACTTTTACGAAAGTCACCCCTACCCGCCGCCGGTCGACGATCTCGATGCCTATCGGCGCGGCTGGGACGACCACCGTCGCCGCGCCGATTCGCATTGCTTCTGGCCGGCAGAGCCGTATCGCGACGATCGAAACATCCTCGTCGCCGGCTGCGGTACGACGCAGGCCGCGCATTATGCGGTGCGCTGGCCTCGAGCGCGCGTCGCCGGCATCGACGTCAGCGCAACCAGCATTGCCTTCACGCAAGAGCTAGAGCGTAAGCATTCGCTCGAGAACCTTGAAGTGCAGCAACTCGCCGTAGAGCGAGCGCGCGAGCTCGACGAAACCTTCGAGTACATCGTGTGCACCGGCGTACTTCATCATCTGTCCGATCCCGATGCGGGTCTGCGCGCGCTGCGCGACGTCCTCGCGCCGCAGGGCGCGATGCACCTCATGGTCTATGCACCGTACGGCCGCGCCGGCGTCTACATGCTGCAAGAGTACTGCCGGCGCTTGCGCATCGGCTGGACGACGGACGAGATTCGCGATCTGGCCGCAAGCCTCAAGGCGCTGCCGCCGGATCATCCAATCGTTCCGCTCTTACGCAGCTCGCCCGATTTCGCAACGACGGCGGGGCTCGCCGACGCGCTGCTGCATCCAAACGACCGCGCCTACTCCATCCCGCAACTGGTGGAGTTTCTCGAGCGCGCCGGCCTGCGTTTTGTGCGGTGGATACGGCAGGCGTCGTATCTGCCGTGGTGCGGGGCGCTGGCGTCATCTCCCCATCATGCGATCTTGGCGGCCCTGCCGCAAACCGAGCAATACGCGGCGATCGAACTCTTCCGGGGGACGATGGTGCGCCACAGTTTTGTCGCCTACCGATCCGACGCTCCGGTGAGCGGCACGATCGATTTCAACAGCGGCGAATGGCCTCGTTACGTCCCCATCCGGCTGCCCGACACGATCGCGGTGCGGGAACGTCTGCCGGCGGGAGCAACGGCGGTCCTCATCAACCGGAACCACACTTACACCGACCTCTATCTTCCGATCGACGGCGGGCAAGAACGGCTGCTGACCGAGATCGACGACAAACGCACGATCGAGGAGATCGCCGGCGCAGGGAGCGATCGCGCGCGTGACTTTTTCGAGCAGCTCTGGCGGTGGGATCAGGTGGTGTTCGATACGTCGCGCGTGGGGCGCGCCAGCGCTTCGTAGATCGCGCCGGTGCCCACGATGAGCGCCATCACCAAAAGCGTGATCCAGCCGTAGTTGAAAATGGCGCGTCCGCTCGAGAGCGAGCTCGGCCAAACGATGTTGAGCAGCATCAGCAAGAGATAGAGCGCGCCGCCGGCCGTCACGGGAAGGCCCCACTTGCCAAGCCTGAAGACGCCGCTGGGTTTCCACCCGCGAGCGCGGGCCACCAGCGCGCCGAGGACCGTCAAGAAGAAGGCGAGGTAGATGCCCGACGTTGCAAATGAAACGAGCGCGTAGAGCGCGTTGACGTGCGCGGGATACTCGAACCATAGGATGCGAACCGGCCGGCTTGGATTGATCAAGACGAGCAGGAGGAAGAGAAACGGTACGATCGTGCCAATCAAGATCGCGTTGGCGGGCGTGTGAAAGCGGCGCGAAATCGCTCGAATCTTGTGGCTCGACGGCAGCGCCCCGTCGCGCGCGAGCGCGAAGGCGACGCGTGCACCGGCGCCTTGAACCGCGGTGCCGCAGCTGAAGAACGCGACGATCACCATGATGAGGAAGAAGTCCTGTAGCCAGCCGGGCAGCGCGGCGAGGATCGTATTGATGCCGCCGCTGACGACCGGCCCGATCCCCGACTGCGGCGTGGCGAGCAGGAGACCAAGCACCAACGCGAATGACGCGATGCCGCCATAGATCAGCGCGTTGCGCATGGCTTTCGGAACCTGGCGCTGCGCCTCAACGGTCTCTTCCGAGATGTCGCCCGCCGACTCGAACCCATAGAAGATGTAGACGTTCGCGAGGACGGCGACCAGCGCCGCGCCCTTCCACCACTCCCCGCCGAAGTCGAGCCCGAGCGGGTTGCTTTTCAGGTGCTCGACGCCCTGTGATGAGAAGATGAACCCGAATCCCTGATGGAAACCGTGCACCGCGAGCGCAATAAAAACGCCGAACGTTCCAATCGTCTCGACGTACACGCCGAAACGTGCGACCCTTCCCATGATCTTGGCGCCGGTCCAGTTCAGTATTGCCGAGAGAACGATGATCGCGCCGGTGATCGTAAAGATCGTCAGATGCTTCGCGGGGTCGAGGTGCGTTGTAAACCAGACGTTCGCGAGCGACGTCATATACCCAACCGCGCCGGAATCGACCGACGCGACCGTCGCAAGCAGCGCGAATCCGTAGATCCAGCCGATGAACCATCCGTAACGGGCACCGACGCAAAACTTGCCGTACTGATAGAGCGCGCCCGAGAGCGGATATTGGCTGGCGAGCTCGCCGAAGACCAACGCGACGAGCATCATCAGCCCCACGACGACCGGAATCGTCCAAATATACCGCGGACCGCCCGTACCGAGACCGAGCGTGTAGAGCGAATAGATGCCGACCATCGGGCTGAGGTAGCTGAAGGCCACGGCAAAATTGTCGAAGAGCGAAAGTACTCTCGACAGCTCTTGACGGTAGCCGAAGGCGGCGAGGCGATCGCCTTCGTCGGTCAGCGGCGCTTTTAATGCCTCGACCACGCCCAGCCGGTGATGCGCCAACCCGCTGCGAGCCGGCGCAATGCGACGGTGAAGATCGAATCGCGCTCCGCCTTGGGCGTCCCGTG
>JBARKF010000085.1:0-20556 GCA_049800655.1 Candidatus Cybelea sp. | reverse complement strand
GGTAGATTCTACTTTTAGGTAGATTCTACTATTTTGCCGCAGCCGATGCAGCGAGCGGCTCCGAGAACGAATCCGTCAGCGTAGCCTCTGGGCTGCCGCCGGCCGGATACTTGTAGATTTCGCCGTCAAGGTTGCCGGCATCCGGGCAGATGACGTAGCCCTTCCCGATCCAGGTCTGGTCGCAGTCGCTGGAGCCCGTGAGGGGAACGGTCTGCTCGAGGGTGCAGCTCGTGCCGCTGCAGGTGTAGCCGAAGATGTCGTGAGCTTCCTGGTCGTTAACGGTCACGTATTTGCCGTCATACTGCACGTTGCCCGGGAACTCGATCGAGTTGCTCAACGAGAGCGTCTCCCAGGTGCTGCTGCCCTTCTTGAGCTCCACTAAGCCGAACTCGCCTTGGTTGTTGAAGCCGTCGACGTAGAGGTTGCTGCCGGTGTCGTAGCCGGCGAAGAACGCTTCGATCAGCGGCGTCTGACTCACGGTGCCCGATCCGCTAGCATTCGCGTAGAGGACCACGGCGCCAGTGTTGATGATCGTCGCAGCAAGGGTGCCGGTCTTCGGATCGATGGCGCATCCCACCGGCACGTCGCCTGAAGGGGTGGTCAAGGTCTTGGTCGCGCTGCTGGCGCCTTCCTTGAGCTCGAGAATTTGGTCGGTGCCCGAAGCCGTTACCCAGAAGGTCTTCTTTCCGGTGCCGAACAGCACGTTGGTGCATTCGCCTTGGGCTTCCGAGATGCCGGTCGCCGATCCGATCGGCGAGGTGCCCTTCGGCCAGTCAAAATATTCTACGTCCCCGTTGCCGAAATCGGAAATATTCTGATCTGCCTTCTTCTTTTTGTGATGGTGGTGCTTGTCGGGTGAAATCGGGCCACCACGAAGTCCGGCTAAATTCGGGTGCGCGGCCGTCATGAGCACGCCGTTCACCATCCAGAGCTTTCCAGCGCGCGAAATCATTGGCGCACCGGTTGACGACGCACCGGAGGGTGCGAGCGACGATCCGCCGTTGCTGCTGCAAGCAGCAAGCATCGCGGCGCCCGTCGTTATACCAATCGCATACTTAGCTAAGTTAGAGATTTTCATTGAGGAAAAACTGCTCCGTTCATTTTACAAGTGAAATTCTCACTGTCGGATTCTGAGGAGTCCGACACAGATTGGGTTCTTCCCAGGGAGTTCCAAACAAAAACGGCTTTTTTGCCGCATTTTTTGCAAATTCACCAGGGCGTTGGCTCAGCTTCTCGGTCGTAAGCTCGGTTCCATCTTTATCGGCTAAATCTCCCGCTTGCCGACTCTGCTTGTATCGGCGCCTCAGGCTAGCGCCGGCCAGGGGCACGCCGAAGAGGACGCGGGCTAGGCGCCCGTGTCCACGACGAGACCGTTGGAACTCAGCTTAAGATTTTGCAGCGAACGCCTGGCAGTAACCGTTGGGTGAAATCGACCCGTCGACGATCTGGCAGGTGCCGTTTGCGTTGGGGTCTTGCGCCGGGACGAAGAACTTGCAGTCCGAGCAGTGCTTGCCGTCGTTCGGCGTCGATTGGTAGTGCATGGAGGCTTGCGAGACCTTCGATGCCTGGGCGCCGGCGACGCCGTACATAAGGCCGGCTAGCGCCGGCAGCACGACGATGCTCCGAACGAACGTACCTCGGCTTACCGGCTGCAGCGACTCACCCATCTTGTCTTACCCCCCGTTGCTGGCGTTTCGCCCGATGGTACCGGCGAGGTATGAAAAAACGCTGAAGCCACGTCAGTGCCGGCCCTGCGAATCCTTGATCAGTTTTACCTCGACGAGATCGTTGTTGTAGACGGTGTGCTGCGGCAGATGGGTGCGCACGTCGCGAACGATCGCGGGGATTTTGGCAGCCGGATCGTAGACGATCCGCTGCTTGGAGGTGGCTTTGAGATAGCGCCCACCCTCCTGGACGAGCGTGCCGTCCGCCAAAATTAGGATGAGCGGAGCCGCGCCCTTGATTGGCCCGTGCCCCGTCAGGTGGAACGAACACTTCCATGTGTACGCGTTCCCCGCGAATCCGTTTGAAGAACCCGGGATGATCGCGGCTTTCACCGAGTAGTTGCGCGTCCAGCTCGAGGTTCCGGCGGCGTTGAGCTCCTTGAAAACCCCATGCGCCAGCAACGGAAAAAGCGTCAGTTGAATCGGGGATATTGCAAAGGGACGCTGCGAACACGAAACGTTACCGGTCGCGTAGACTTCACAGGTGTTCGTCGCGCGAGGCCGCGCGGTGTTCCACCAATAATCTTGGCCGCTAATGATAACGCCGCCGTCTGCGGCCACTCCCTTGATGTCGATCGTCGTCGTCCCCGTGCCTTGACCCGAAGTCGCCACCGCCGTGTTGTAGCCGAACTGATAGACCAAGTGACGCTCCGACGTCTGCGCCGGCGCCGGCGTGCCAAGCGCAAAGATAACCGAAACGAAGATTGCGAGCTTTCTCACGTCATCCCACCTCCGGACGAGGCAATCGTTCGCCAGCCGGGTCCCGGCTCACTGCCACGGCTCGGATTCAAGGGCTGCGACCGCCTGCCCCTGCGGGGAGGGGTCCCGCGAAGTGCGAATCGTCCTCGGCGGAGCTTCGTATGAGAGAGGACAAGCCTTACATGACTCCATCACGCTTTGATCGTCGTGGATTATTTATTTGTGCGGCGGCGGCCGCGCTCGCCGGTTGCTCGCATGGGTCGCTGCCGTACATGCAAAACGGCGCACCGCTCGCGACGCTCAACGCAACCGGGGCGGGAAAGATCAAGCACATCGTTTACATCGTGCAAGAGAACCGCAGCTTCGATAACCTTTTCCAGGGCTATCCGGGCGCGGATACCGTCGATAAGGGAAAGATCTCGACCGGACAAACGATCGAGCTCAAGCCGGTCGGCCTCGCAGCATTCTACGTGATCGATCACTCGGCCGAAGCGATGTTCGCCGCCTGCAACGGGACCGGCAAGTTACCGGGCACGCATTGCCGCATGAACGGATTCAACAACGAGCTCAACGGCGGCGGCCCGAGCAGCATCAAGTATCCGGAGTACGTTTACGTTCCGCATAAGGAGTCGAAGCCATACTTCGATATGGCGCACGAAGGCGTGCTCGCCGACAAAATGTTTCAGTCGCAGCTCGATGAGAGTTTCGTCGCCCATCAGTACATCATCGCCGCGCAAGCGAACTGGGCGGTCGATCTGCCCGATAGCTTCTACTGGGGTTGCGAGAACAGCGGCATTGAGGTGTCCACGATCACCCAGCAGCGCACGGTCGGGGGTTACGAGCCGGCCTGCTTCGACTATCAGACCCTAGGCGACGAGCTCGATAAGGCCAAACTCTCGTGGCGTTTTTACGCAAGCCACTACGGCAGCACATCGAGCGGCGATGGCGGGACCTGGTCGAGCTACGAGGCGATCAAACACATTTACAAAGGTCCCGACTGGAAGAAAGACGTCATCTCGCCGAATTGGAAGTTCATCACCGACGTACGCCAGGGTTACCTCGCGAACTTCACCTGGATAACGCCGGTTTGCGACGACTCCGATCACGTCAACTGCCCCAGCGGCTACGGCCCGTCGTGGGTATCGGCCTTGGTAAATGCCGTCGGAAACAGCAAATTCTGGGATTCGACGGCGATCTTCATCCAATGGGACGATTGGGGCGGCCTGTACGACCATGTTCCGCCGCCGTACTTGAACCGGGACAGTTTGGGCTTCCGCGTTCCGCTGGTCATCCTATCGTCGTATAGTAAGGTCAATCACGTCTCGCACGTTCAGTACGAAACCGCCAGCGTGCTGCGCTTTGCGGAGGACCTTTGGGGTCTCGGCCAGCTGGCGCCGGCCGATAAGCGTGCGAACTCTCCGGCCGACGACTGCTTCGACTTTACACAGAACCCGCACAAGTTCGTGCCGATCAAGGCGCCGCTGCCGCCGAAGTTCTTCATGCATCAATTCCCCGACGATTACTTCGCGCCGGATTACGAGTAACGCCCGCGCAACATGGGGAGCGCCGCTTCGAGGTCGGCAATGAGATCGTCAGTCGATTCTAGGCCGATGCTCAAACGCACGAGGCGGTGATCGTAACGGGGCCGATTCGGCACCGTAGCCATCGTATAGGCGACGGCAAGACTCGTCGTGCCGCCCCAGCTGTAGCCGATTTCGAAGAGCTGCAACGCATCGACGAAGGCGCAGACGCGTTCCCGGGATGGTCCCGGTGCGAGCACGATCGAAAAAACGCCGGACGAGCCCGCGAAGTCGCGCTTCCAGAACTCGTGTCCGGGGCACGTGGGAAGCGCGGGGTGGAGCACCCGCTCGACTTCGGGCCGGCCGGCCAGCCAGCGGGCCACTTCGAGTGCTGACGTTTCGAGTGCACTTAACCGCACCGCAAGCGTTTGCAGCCCGCGCAACGCGAGGCTACACTCATCTGGAGATACGGCGCAGCCAATGACCTGTCGCGCGGCACCCAACCGCCGGTAGAGCCCATCGTCGCGGACGGTGATCGAACCCAAGAGCAGGTCGCTATGGCCACCGACATACTTGGTCAGGGCCTGCATCGTGACGTCCACGCCGTGCGCAAAGGCGTCGAAGAGCACGCCGGCCGACCACGTATTATCGAGCGCGACGATGATGTCGCGCGCGTGTGCGGCCGCCGCAATTGCCGGCACGTCCTGAACTTCCATCGTGACCGAACCCGGGCTCTCGGTCCAGACGAGTCGCGTGTTTGCTTGTATCAGATCGGCGATTGCGGCGCCAGCGAGCGGATCGTAGAACGTCGCCTCGACGCCGAAGTGCGCGAGGAGGGATGTCGTGAGCTGGCGATTCGGCCGATACGCGCTCAGCGGTACCAGTACGTGATCCCCGGCACGCAACAACGCGAAGTCGATGAGCGAGATTGCCGACTGGCCCCCGGGCGTTAAGATCGTCTGCCGGCCTCCCTCGAGCTCGCAGAGGCGCGCGGCGAGCTCCAGCGACGTCGGCGTGCCGTAGAGTCCGTAGGTGTAACCAGCGCGCTCTTGATCCCACGCATCGGTCACCGCCGACGCCGACGAAAAGAGCGTCGTCGAACCGCGATAGACCGGCACGGCAAGCGAGTTGTAACCCGCGGGGGCCTTCACGCCGGGGTGGATCAGGCGGGTTTGCCAGCTCTTGCCCATCACCGCGGTCTTCCTACCCTCGCCCGTTCGTCCTTCGAGCCTGTCCTGAGCGAGCGCAGCGAGTCGAAGGGTCAGCATGACCGGTAGGATTCGGCGCCGTAGTGAGGGGTGGTGAAGTGCTATTTCTTGCGGCACGGGATCGCCGTCGGGCCCGATGAATGGCGGGGGAGCGACTTCGACCGGCCGCTAACGCGCGAGGGGCGCGAACGGATGGAGCGCGAGGCTCGAGCGATCGACGATCTCTCGCTCGGCATCGAGCGCATCGTCACGAGCCCGCTGCTGCGCGCAAAGCAGACCGCGGAGATTCTGGCCGAGCGGCTCGGCATGCGCGACAAGCTGGTCGAAGACGCGCGCCTCGGCGGCGGCTTCAACAACGATCGGCTTGCCGAGATCATCGCCGCGCAGGCCGATATGAAGACCATCGTGCTGGTCGGCCACGAACCGACGATGAGCGCGACGATCGGTCGCGCGATCGGTCGTGCCAACATCGAGTTGAAGAAGGCGGCGCTTGCGGGCGTTGAGTTAACTGACGCGACCTCGGGATCCGGGACGCTCTTCTGCTTGATCCCGCCAAAGGCGCTGGCGACGTTCGGGAAGCGATGACTCGCCGCGATCCTTAGCGGCAGGTGTGACCGGCGGCATCAGGCTCGTCGATGGTTCGCCACGACGTCGCCCGCGTCGTTGATTCCGGAAACAGCCACGTCGCGAGCTCACGACGGGCCTACACTTGGAGGGGGAACGACGAATGAATGCTTTTCGAGTCGTCTTGGCCGCATCGAGTCTCTGCGGAGCGCTCACGTTGTTGGCGGGCTGCGCTTCGCCGACCGGTACAGCTCCGCAACCCCCAAGCGCGGCGACCACCAACTTCACGCCGGAGAAGCGCGGGAGCGTGACGCTCTACACCGACACCTTCGGCGACCCCGCTCCTCAGGGCATCGTGGCGGGGCCGGATAACGCGCTGTGGTTTACCGATCCCGGCAACGACGTGATCGGCCGCATCACCACCACCGGCCAGTACACGCTGCAAAAACCCGTCGGCGCCGAGGTGTCCGTCGGAATTACCGTGGGCCTCGACGGCGCGTTGTGGTTTACGATTCAACAGAGTGAAGCACAGATCGGGCGCATGACCACCGGCGGAAAGGTAACGCTCTTTCCCGACGGTGGCGGCGCCTATCCGCAAGGGATCACAACTGGGCCTGACGGCGCTCTTTGGTTTGCGGAATCGAACGGCAAGGTGGGCCGGATGACTACCAAAGGTCGCGTCAAACATTTCAGCGTCGCGCCGAGCGACGCGACCCTCAAGGGTATCGTCACCGGTCCCGACGGTGCGCTCTGGGTGGCGCAGTACGTTGTCGGCGGCAGCCGGCTTTCGAATCAGGTCATTCGCGTTACGACCTCCGGCAAGAAGAAATCATTTACGGTCGGCTCGGGTCCGCAGTTCATCTGCGTCGGCCCCGATGGCGCGCTTTGGTTCACGGAGAGCGGCGCCGGTGCAATTGGCCGGCTTACGACGCGCGGTGCGTACCGCGAGTATCCGATCGAATCCCGAAGTGTCGTTCCCGTGGGGATCGCGGCGGGTCCCGATGGCGCGCTCTGGTTCACCGGCGGCGCCCAGGTCGTCCGGATGACGACGGCTGGGCGCATGAAGTTCTACAACGTTCCGGGCAGCGCACCGATACTCGACGAGATCGCGGCGGGACCCGACGGCGCGATGTGGTTCGCGAGCGCCGCGGCGCCAGCGGCGATCGGGCGGATCACGACGGGCCGCTGATACCTTTGCTCTTTAGAGGTCGAAGACGTCGCCGATGCTGTTAGCGCGCTGGTCGGTTGAGCCCAAGCTGCCGAGATTCCAGTTCTCCTCGATAAACTTGAGAATGCTGCCAAATTCGTACTGCGTGTGCGAGACGTAGCCGCGCTTGGCATACGGTGAGACGACGATCATCGGCACGCGGAAGCCGAGACCCATCGGGTCGAGCTGCGGCGGCGCCACGTTGTCGTAAAAGTTGCCGTCACCCGAGTCGTTCCAGATAACGACGATCGCGACGTGCTTCCAATACGCGCTCTTCTGCGCTGCTTGAACGATCGAGCTCACCCACTTCGGTCCGTCCCCGTTACCCGGAAAGTCGGAATCCGGCATCGGCGAGAGCACCCACGAAACGGGCTTGAGATTGCCGTGCGCAAGATCACTCAAGACGTTCGTAGCGGGCACGCTCATGTCGTTTTTCCAGTCCGGGCCAAGCGCGACGTACTTCATCGCGGAGTACGGGTTGAAGGGAAAGACAAGCGGTTTGACATCATAGTAGAATCGCCACGCGACGTCGGCTTTGTCCAACAGATTTGCCAGCGACGGAAACTGATCGAAGCACGGGAACGGCCCGTCGAACAGGAGGCGGCCGTCCTTCAATAACGGCGTCCTCGTTGCCGGGGGGGCATCGCAGCCCCACGGTGTGTTGTTAGGTGCACCGGCGACGTAGGTATTTCGAGCGATTTCCGTCGTGCCGGTGATGAGATAGATAGAGTTGACGAAATCACCGTGGTACGTTGAGGAAAACATCTTGTCGGCGAGCACGAAGCGCTTTGTCAAATCCCAGTACGGTTGTGTCTCGCTGCGCTCGACGTGGGTGTAAGGACAGAGCGGGTGCTTACGATCGATGAGGTTCCAGCCATCCATTTTTCCGCCATCATAGATTGTCTTGAATACGCCGCCGCGGCCTCCGGAAGTGCAAAGTCTGGCGTCTTCAAGCCGTATGGGACGGAGCCGCACGTACTTTCCACTGCTCGTCAATCCTTTCGTCGGCGCGTCGGCTCCGGGATAGCCCGAAAAGAGGTTATCGAAGCTGCGAAATTGTTGAATGACGACGATCACGTTTTGGATCGCTTGCGTCCCAGCATTGGCGCGGATCGCCGTCTGTTGCTGGATCGCGGCGGGGCCGGCGGGCGGCGCCACCGCGCCGCCGCAGGCGGATAAGAAAAGCGCAACCATCGCCGTGCTTAAGGCGTAGCGATAACTCAATCGTAGATGCATGGGCGTCCCAACCTTCCAAAGAGTAGGAATCGAGAGCAGGGTCGACGCGCTTTCTTCGGCGTGGGCCGCCGCTCGACCCCGCAAACAAACCGCCGGTTTTATAGATCGTAGTCAATTATCAGCGGCGCGTGGTCGCTAAACCGAGTCTCCTTATAGATTGACGCTCGGCGTACCGACGCGGCGAGTTCCGGCGTGATCATTTGATAGTCGATCCGCCATCCGAGGTTTCGCTCCCATGCCGCCGGCCAGTTCGACCACCAGGTGTACTGCTTCGGCTCGCGATTGACGACGCGAAACGCGTCAACCCAGCCAACCTGATTGATCAGGACGTCCATCCAGGCACGCTCGTCGGGGAGAAAACCGCTGACATGACTGTTGCGGCCCGGGCTGTACGTATCGATTGTTTTGTGCGCGATGTTGAAGTCGCCGCAAACGATCTGCGGCTTTCCCGAATG
Organism: Candidatus Cybelea sp.; assembly: GCA_049800655.1. Lineage (GTDB taxonomy): Bacteria > Vulcanimicrobiota > Vulcanimicrobiia > Vulcanimicrobiales > Vulcanimicrobiaceae > Cybelea. The sequence continues at coordinate 11,943 of JBARKF010000085.1, read as the reverse complement.
GCGAAGCTGCGCGAGTACAACCAGCAAACGCTCGAGAAATGCCATCTTGAAGGCTTGCCGCGCCGGTCCGGTGATGCCGGAAGGAACGTAAAGCGAAGAAACGGCGAACGTTCCGAAGTCGGCCTGCACGAAGCGTCCCTCCGCATCCATATCGTCCCAACCAAGCGTGCGTCGAATCGACAGCGGCTCTTGGCGTGAATAGAGTGCGACGCCGCTGTAACCTCGGCGCTTCGCGTCGACGAAGTACGCGGTCAAGCCCGTGGTCGCCGGCGCCTCCGGCAGTAGCAGCTGGTGCTCTTGTGCGCGCGTCTCTTGGAGACAGATGACGTCGGCGTCTTCCGTCTGTGCCCATTCGAAAAATCCACGCCGCGCGGCCGAGCGGATGCCATTGGCATTGAGCGTGATCACGCGCATGTAATAGACACAATCAGCAGGGTGGCCCCAGTCGAGCTTTAACTCGCCGGACCTCCGTCATCATGTGCGGTGTGGCTCCTTACGTAGAGTCGCTCAGACCGTCTTACCGGGGGCTCAGCTCTTTAAGGCTCTTGAAATATCGGCCGTGGGTCTTTTGTAGCTCCCCGCGAGACTCCGACTGAAGGATAACTACCTCGACATCAGTATCCTCGACGTTTGCAATTTCGGCTTCGAGACGCGCGTTATTCGCCTCTACTATCGATGAGTCGGAATAAGACGTCTCCGCAAGTAGCTTGCCTTTCGAGCGATCGTAAACCAGTAGAAATATCATGGCTTGGCCTGATCCTTAAAGAGCTGCAGCATCGCTGCCTTTGCCTGTCTTTTTTCGAGTAAAAGCTGTTGATAGGCGTTTAACCGAGCACGCTCGGAGACCATCATGCCGCCGCTTCGCTTTTTTCTAAAGAGTGTATTAATCTCTGTTCGTCGAAAGTCGTCGAGCGAAACCTCTAAGTCTTCAAGTCCTTTTCCAGAATTCGAGAGGCGAATCAATATTTCTAGGAAAGGGCGCGGGCCACCACCATATTTTATCCGTTGGTCGTATAAATCGGAGTACTTCTCGCTTAGTTGCGCCCAACCGTTCTGGAGGTGGGTGCGAACCTGCACCTCTATGTAGTGCCCGCTTTCTTGAACAATGACGTGCACCGCTCTGTAGCCGTGCGCGGGATTGGCTCGCCTGTCTACGACGCGGGCGGAAGGGTACGCCCGCGTTAGCAGTTCGACAACCCTGTTCTGCACGGCTTAGAAACGATGACGCGCACGCCTCCGATGTCTTGAATCTGCGATAGTCTGGAGCTCTCGCGATTAAGTTTTGCGACTATTGACGTGGTCGACTTCGCAGGGCGCTGGCTGATGTCAGCCTTAAAGCCGCGAATCATCCGAGAAATTGTATCGGCCACCGTGTTCGTACTCGCGATAAACTCGTTGCGATATTTGGCCAGCGCGATCAGGTTAGTATTTGAGAAGTCTCCCGCGCGCAGCCGATCGCCCAGCTTGTCCAACTGGGTTCGAGTCACGGGCAGAATCTAACGTCCATAAGCGAGTCGCGTCGCATCAGTCTCGCTCGTCATTTGGAATGATTCTAGGCACCCTGCTCGAACACCTGTTCGCCTCACGGCAAGGCCCCACACACGAGTCGAACGCCGGCAGGAGCCCCAGCGCGATGTACACAGGTTCGCAACGCCGATACGCGAGCGAGTGATTTCCGGACCGCTTACCCCAAGACATCATCGATTTATCGGCGGCATCGCACGACCGGATCGATCACGTGCGCGTAAATATCCCCCGTTGTCGAGATCGTCGAATGTCCAAGCGTGCTCGACACCGGTATCGAGGTTAACGCCCGCCGTGAGTGCCATCGACGTGCGCTGAAGACTCTCACCGTTTGTTAGCCTTAACTATATATTCCAGTAAAACTCTTCATGAACGGCAAGAGCGCATGTCGAAAGTCGGCTCTTGAGCGTGATCACGCGCATGCCGCTGGAGTTTCGAGTTAGTGCTACCTCTCCGCTTTACCGATGATGGGCTGCGTGCTGACGTCTTCTCCGAAGAGCACGGGGTAGAGGAGCCCCGCGAGGCCGCCGCCGATCAGCGGCATGATCCAGAAGAGCCAGAGTTGCGAAAGTTCGGCCGGCCCCGCAAAGATCGCCGGACCGGTGCTGCGCGCCGGATTGACCGAGGTGTTGTCGATCGGAATGCTGATCAGGTGAATGAGCGTTAACACGAGCCCAATCGCGAGACCGGCGAAGCCGACCGGCGCACGCCGGTCCGTGGCGCCTAGGATAACCATGATGAAGGCGAAGGTGCAGACAAGCTCGGTGACGATCGCCGATCCCATGCCGTACCCACCGGGCGAGAGCGGACCGTAACCGTTGCTGCCAAACTGTCCGGCAACCCATCCCGGCTTACCGCTGGCAATCCAATAGAGAACTCCGGCGGCCGCGATCGCGCCGAGAACTTGGGCGATCCAGTACGGCACCACGTCGCGGGCCGGGAATCGCTTCGCCAGCCAAAGCCCGAACGTGACGGCCGGATTGATGTGACATCCCGAGATCGGGCCGATCGTGTAGGCCATGGTCAGCAGCGTTAAGCCGAACGCGATTGCGACGCCCAAGAAGCCGACACCGAGCGCCGGAAAACCCGCCGAAATGACGGCGGTCCCAACGCCTCCGAAAACGAGCCAGAAGGTGCCGATGAATTCAGCGCAGACGCGCCTCGAGAGTGGCATGGTCATGCTGGATTACTTGATTGCGACGCAGGGGCAGTCCTGCGCTCGCTCCTCTCGGCTAGCCAAGCGGCTTGCGGAACTTGATGAGCCGCTCGGTCTCGAAAAAGCCAACGCGCAGGTGCGCTGCCAGGGAGACGTCGTTTTCCACTTCGGTATCCGACGCGAGCTCCGTGAAGCCACGTTCGCGGGCCCAATTTTCGGCAGCCGTCATCAGCGCGCGGCCGACACCGCGGCCTCGCGCCGCCGGCTCGACATACCACCCCTCGACGTGCGCAACCGGACGCGACTCGCAGCCATCGGCAAACGGCCGAACCGCAAGCTCGAGAAATCCCATCGCTGCGGCGCCCTCTTCTTCTCGCGCAACGAACGCCGCGGCGATCATCGGCATCTCGGCACCCTCGAGAAAGGTGCGAGCCTCCGCGGCAAGCTCTTTCGGAGTGGCGCGCGGCCAGAGCCGCGTACGCAGGCGCGCCCACTCGTCGGCCTCGGCTGTTCGAATCGCACGGACGATCATTTTCTTCGTGTTATGATGTGGGCTCATGGGAAGTAGGTTGCGTTGAAGCGTCACGCGTACCCAGTAACCGTACGCTGGACGGCGACAAACGGCGAAGGCACGAAGAGCTATCGCAGTTATTCGCGGGCTCACTCAATCGGCGGCGACGGCAAGCCGGAGATCTTAGCGTCAAGCGATCCCGCGTTTCGCGGCGACGCTTCGCGTTACAATCCCGAGGAGCTGCTCGTGGCCAGTATCTCGTCTTGTCACATGCTCTGGTACCTGCACCTCTGCTCGGTCAACGGAATCACCGTGGTGGACTACCGCGACGACGCGTCCGGTACCATGGAAGAAACCGATGATGGATCGGCGCGGTTTACGCGCGTTGCGTTGCGCCCGGCCGTCACCATCGCCGGCGGCGATCCTGCGCGAGCGACGGAGTTGCATCGCGAAGCGCACCGGCTCTGTTTCATCGCGCGATCGATCAATTTTCCGGTCGAGGTGGCGCCCGAGATCGCGTTTGCCTGAACTGCCCGACATCACGGCGTACATCACGGCGCTCGAGGCGCGGATCGTCGGTCAGCCGCTCGAGCGCGCGTCGATCGCGAAACCCTTCGTGCTGCGAACCGCGCAACCGTCGATCGCAGAGGTGGAAGGGCGGAAGGTGCGCGAGCTGCGACGCGTCGGAAAACGGATTGCTATCGGCCTTGACGGCACGTATTGGATCGTGCTGCACTTGATGATCGCCGGCCGGCTGCGCTGGAAGATTCCGGGCTCCGAGGCGACATCGCGCGCGACGCTCGCGCTCTTCGACTTTCCAAACGGCTCGCTCGAACTCACCGAAGCGGGTGCGAAGCGCCGTGCCTCGATTCACGTAGTTCGCGGCGACGAAGCGCTGGCCGAGCTCGACCCTGGCGGAGTTGACGTCTTCGACCTAACCATCGACGAGTTTCGCGCCGCGCTTGTCACGGAGAACCGCACGCTGAAGCGCGCACTAACCGACCCTCGCATTTTGAGCGGAATCGGGAACGCCTACTCCGACGAGATTCTGCACGCCGCCGGGCTCTCGCCGGTGCTCCTGACGCGCAAGCTCGACGCCGAGCAGTGGCAGCGACTCTTTGCGGCGACCCGCGAGACGCTTACGCTGTGGAGCGATCGGCTCGCGACGCAAGCGCGGGCAGCGTTCCCGACGAAGGTGACCGCTTTCCGCGAAGGCATGGCCGTTCACGGGCGCTACGGCCAGCCATGTCCGCGCTGCGGCGCGACCGTTCAACGTATCCGGTATGCAGATAACGAGACGAACTACTGCCCGCAGTGCCAGACCGGCGGTCGGGTTCTGGCCGACCGCGCGCTATCGCGGCTGTTGAAGAACGACTGGCCGCGTACGCTCGAGGAACTCGAAGCACTGCACGCGCCTCGCAAGCAAGCCACGCGCAATTCACCGTGACTCAGGTGGAGTTAGGTTCTCGTTCCCGCTTGAGGGAGCGCACGGAGCCGCCGGCCTCTCCGACGAGCACGTCGTCGGCGATGCCGCAGAAAATTCCGCTGGCGATCACTCCGTGAATCTCGCGTAGTCGCTCGTCGAGCGCGCGCGGATCCAAAATTCGACCGAAATGACAATCGAAGATCCAGTTACCGTTATCCGTGACGAACGGCTGCGGCCCCACTCCGCGTCGAGTGACGTCGATGCCATTGAAGTGACGCTCGATTTCCCGCCGCACATAGGGCGCGGCGTACGGAACGATCTCAACGGGAAGCGGAAACCCTCCGAGCGCCGGCACGAGTTTCTGGTCGGTTACGATGACGACGTACCGTTCGCACGCGAGCGCGACGGTCTTTTCACGAAAAAGCGCGCCCCCGCCGCCCTTCGTCAGCGACCAATCCGGGGCGACCTCATCGGCTCCGTCGATCGCCACCGGCATCGGTCGAGATAAAAGCTCGACCAGCGGTATGCTCAGCCGACGGCACAGCTGCTCCGTTTCGCTCGACGTGGCGATGGCGACGATGCGCTCGCCGTCGGCGACCCGTCGCCCGACGCGCTCGATCGCCCAGTACGCGGTGGTGCCGGTGCCGAGGCCGACGCACGTGCCGTCGCGCACGTAACGATCGACGGCGGCATAGCCTGCCGCGCGTTTTGCGGGGTCGGTATTTTCGAAGTTCTGCAGCGTGCTTTGCAATACTCGCCCGCGCGCGGCGGCTCCTGGCTTGTTTGCCGCGCAACCCCGCGCAGCGCGTTGCTGTCCGAACGGAACATGAAAGCCGTACAAGTTCCCCGCCCAGGGGCGGATTTTGAAACCGTCGAGCGCGATATTCCACAGCCCGCTGCGAACCAGGTACGAATTCGTGTTTTGGCTTGCGGCGTCTGCCACAGCGACGTGGTTACGAAGGACGGTCTCTACCCCGGCATCGCCTATCCCCGCGTCCCGGGCCACGAAGTCGCGGGCGTGATCGATGAACTCGGCGCGAGCGTGACCGAGTGGAAGAAGGGCGAACGCGTCGGCGTCGGCTGGCACGGCGGTCACGATGGTACCTGTCTTTCATGCCGGCGTGGCGACTTCATGAACTGCGAGAACGCGCTTGTCTGCGGCGTCAGCTACGACGGCGGCTATCAAGAGTATATGGTCGCGCCGGTTGAAGCGTTGGCCCGCATGCCTGAGACGCTCGACCCCGCCGAGGCTGCACCCCTGATGTGCGCGGGCATCACCACGTTCAATGCGCTCCGGCACAGCGGGGCGCTTCCAAGCGATCTCGTCGCGATTCAAGGCGTCGGTGGTCTCGGTCACTTGGCGATTCAGTTCGCCGCCAAGTTTGGCTATCGCGTCGCGGCGATCGGCCGCGGCTCGGCGAACGACGCCTTAGCGCGTCAACTCGGCGCGAACATCTACATCGATAGCGCGGCGAGCGATGCGGCGGCCGAGTTGCAGAAACTGGGCGGAGCGTGCGTCATCCTCTCGACTGCCCCAAGCGGTAAGGCGATGTCGCAACTGATCGGCGGCTTGGGTCCGAACGGGTCGATGGTGGTCGCCGGAGCCGGACCCGATCCGATCGAGGTTTCACCAAGCCAGCTGATCGCCGGCAAGAAGCGCATCCAAGGCTGGGCATCCGGCATAGCGACCGACTCAGAAGATACGCTGCGTTTTGCCGAACTGACCGGCGTGCGGCCGATGATCGAAAAGTTTCCGTTAGCGCAGGCGGCTGAGGCGTACGCACGCATGCTGACCGGCAAAGTGGAGTTCCGCGCCGTCTTGACGATGTAAGCGCATCACTCTTCCAAGTCCGAGTGCCCGGTCGAGTCGAGGACTTCGGTCTCGAGAAACTCGAGGTCGAAGACCCGCTGCAACCGGCGCAATACGGTGTTATCGATCTTTCCGCTGGCCCGTAGTTGGATCAGCTTTGCGCGTTCGGCCGCAATCAGCTCCCGCTGTATTCGCCGGAAAGACGCGGTCGTCTGCGCGGCCTGAGTCGAACGACCGTCGGACGCGAACTCGGCGAATCGTGCCTCCAGACGCCGCCGATGCAGGTCCAAGACGGCCGCGGGATACGTGCCCTGACGCGCAAGCTCCCTGAGCCGTTCGATTGCGGCGTGAGCCGTGGTCATGAGCGCGAGCCGCTCTTCTCTGACGGCCGCGCCGTCATCCTTAATTCCGAGCCAGCGAATGAGCCACCGCAGTGTGCCGCCTTGACCGACCAAGGTCACGAGCAGCACCACGAAGGTCAGGAAAATTACCAGATTCCGAAAAGGGAAGGGTCCCGCCGTGGTTTCGTACGGAATCGCGAGTGCGGCCGCCAGCGAGACACCCCCGCGCATTCCCGTCCACGCCAACAGCGCCACGTGCGACCAGTCCGCTTTGCCGCTCTCATGTTCGGGCTCGTTGGTTGCGGGCAACAAGCCTTGGGCGAACGTCCAGATCAATCGCACCACGACGCAGGCGAAGGCGATGGCCGCGCCCCACCCGGCCAGCTGCGCAATCGAATATTCACGTAATCCGTTAACGATGTCGTGGAAGCGAATGCCGACTTCCGTGAAAATGAAGGCATTGATCAAAAAGACGACGATGATCCAGAATCCCGTGAGCATCTCTCGCGCGCGCGGCTGCAAGACGAGCGGAGCGAAGCGGCTGATGACGACGCCCGTGGTGACGGTCGCCAGCACGCCGGAAACCCCGATGTAGTAGGCGGGCAGATACGCGAGAAATGGAACGACCACCGAGATCGTGGCCTGCAAATTTTCGTCTTTGAGGCTGCGCCACGCCAGCACGGCGATGGCCGCGGCGGCGAAGCCGATGAGGACCGACGCAACGATCGTCAGCACCAACGCGCCGGCAGCGTGCAACAGCGAAAACGACCCACCGACAACCGCAGCGATGCCGACCGCATAGAGAATCAACGACGTCGCGTCGTTGACCAAGCTTTCACCTTCGATCGTTCCGATGACGTGCCGCGGCACGTTGAGTTCGTCGGCGATTGCGGCAAAAGCGACTTCGTCGGTCGACGAGACGATCGCGCCGAGCACGAAGGCCACGCCCCAGCTCATCCCCGGAACGATGGCGTGCGCGATGGCTGCCACAGCGACCGTCGTCACGATAACCAAGCCGAAGGCCATTTGGAATATCCAAAGAGCACCGGCGCGAAACTCGCTTGTCGGCGCCGTTAGGCTCTCCCAGTAGAGCAACGGCGGCAGGAAGACGACCAAAACCAGAGCAGGCGGCAGCGGAAAGGTCGGCACCCCAGGGATAAAACCGATCGCCATACCGCCGAGAACGAGCACGATCGGATAGGCAACGTTGATCCGGTTGGCGATCGTCACGAGGACGATGATGGCGATGAAAACGACGATCAGCGCGGTCATCGCCGCTATCTCACACCGGCAACTGAACCGCGCGAAAGTACTCGACCGTGCGGCGCAAGCCGGCGACGACGCCCGTTTGCGGCTCCCACCCTAGGAGCTGACGGGCGAGCGAGATATCCGGGCGGCGGCGTGCCGGATCGTCTTCGCGAGCGGGCTGCGTGTCGATCGCCGGCGACGAACCGACGATCTCGCCGATCATTTTGGCCAAATCTAAGACCGTATATTCCCCGGGATTGCCGAGATTGACGACGCGACCCTGCGTTTGCGGGCTCGCCGCGCAGCGAACGATGCCCTCGACCAGGTCGTCGACATAGCAGAAGGATCGCGTTTGCAGCCCGTCGCCGTGCACGGTCAACGGATCGCCGCGTAACGCCGCAACGATGAAGTTGGAAACGACGCGCCCGTCATCGGCGCGCATGCGCGGTCCGTACGTGTTGAAGATTCGAATGATCCGGACGTTCGCGTCGGCGGAGCGAGCGTAGGCCATCGTTAAGGCTTCGCCAAAGCGTTTCGACTCGTCGTAGCACGATCTCGGCCCGACCGGATTGACGTTTCCCCAGTAGCTCTCTGTTTGCGGGTGCACGAGCGGATCGCCGTAACTTTCCGAGGTCGAGGCATACAGAAACCGCGCGTTCCAACGCCGAGCCGCTTGGAGACAGTTATTCGTGCCGAAACTGTTGACCGCCATCGTCTCAACCGGAAACTTAAAGTAGTCAACCGGACTCGCGGGCGAGGCGAAGTGCAGGATGAGGTCGGGTGCAGCGCCGCGCTCTTCGACGGCCTCGAATATCGGCTGCCACGGCGCGGCGACGTCGGCATCCACGAACGTAAAGCGTTCCGAGCGCCGCGCCGAATCCAGGTTGCGGCCCGCGCCCGTGATTAGGTTGTCGACGCCGATAACGAAGCTCCCATCGCTCAGGTAGCGATCGACGAGATGCGATCCAACGAAGCCGGCCGCGCCGGTGATGAGAACGGTTGACATAGGGCGAGAGTATGCGCGCGAAGGCTTTCGCCGCCCTGCGGCCTGGTGGACTGCAGGCGGGATCGGGCGCACCGGGGAAGCGCTCGCTATGACTTTACGTTACGGTGCAGTCTTCGCATTCCTCATGCTTGCGGGCTGCGCGTCGGGCTCGCAGACGGCCTTGCCCTACATGCGCAGCGATGCGGCTGTCCGCGCCGTCAACGCAACCGGAGCCGGCAAAATCAAGCACGTGATCTTTATCGTGCAAGAGAATCGCAGCTTCGACAATCTTTTCCAGGGCTACCCCGGAGCCGATACCGTTTCGCAAGGGATGAATTCGTACGGTCAAACGATCGCGCTAACGCCATCCTCGCTGAAAACGGTCTACGTCATCGACCACTCGGCGTACGCAATGTTCGATGCCTGTAACGGCACGGGAAGTCTTCCGGGAACCGACTGTCAGATGAACGGCTTTAACAACGAACCGGCGTACGGTGGGCCGACCAACCCGCAGTACGTGTACGTCCCGCATAGCGAGTCAAAGCCGTACTTTGACATGGCCCGCGAATGGGTCGTCGGGGATCGGATGTTCCAATCGCAGGTCGACGAAAGTTTCGTGGCCCATCAGTACGTCATCGCCGCGCAGGCGCAGTCGAGTGTCGATCTCCCGCTGGGATACTGGGGCTGCGCGGGAGGATCGTACGACACGGTTTCGACGATCACGCAAGGCCGCAACCCCGACGGTCCGGCGCAGCAGGCGTGTTTCGATTACCAGACGCTCGGCGACGAGCTCGACAACGCGAACCTATCGTGGCGCTTCTATGCCGTTCACTATGGCGACGACCGTGGCGGCAACGGGGGAACCTGGTCGGCGTATCAGGCGGTGAAGCACATCTTCGACGGCCCCGACTGGAAGAAAGACGTCATCTCCCCGAATTGGAAGTTCATCACCGACGTGCGCAAGGGCCACCTGGCGAACTTCACGTGGATCACGCCGGAGTGCGCGGAATCCGACCATCTCGAGTGCGGCGGCGGTTACGGACCCTCATGGGTCTCGGCGCTGGTCAATACGGTCGGCGAAAGCAAGTTTTGGGACTCGACGGCGATCTTCATCCAGTGGGACGATTGGGGCGGTTTCTACGACCACGTGGCGCCGCCGTTCCAAGATTACGACGGTAACGGCTTCCGCGTACCGCTCTTGGTGATTTCACCCTACGCCAAGAAGCAATATGTCTCGCACGTGCAGTACGAGACCGCGAGCGTCTTACGCTTCGCCGAGGATCTCTACGGCCTCAACCAACTTTCCAAGGCGGACAAACGAGCGACGTCTCCTGCCGGGGATTGCTTCGATTTTTCGCAGAAACCGCGGCGGTTCGTGAAAATCAAGGCGCCGTATCCGTCAAGGTTCTTCCTGCACCATCGCTTTAGTAGCGATTACTTCGCACCGGACTACGAATGAAGCCAAATGCAACCTCGTGAAGTTTATCCTGAGCGAGCCTAGCGAGTCGAAGGACTCGGGCCGTCGGCTTCGACGTTTATCGAGAGATCGACGTTATTTCCGACGATCATCGGCCCAAAGCTCATTCCCCACTGTGTGCGGTCGATCGTCGCGGTTGCTGCATAAGCGATAATCGGCCGGCCGCGAGGCGATTTGCCTGCGCCGACGACCTTGGCATTCAAGACCACGGGATGCGTTTGGCCGTGCATCGTAAGATTTCCGGTGATCGTGAAGTTGTTCGGATCGCTGCCGTCGATCTTCGTGCTGGCGAAAGTAATAGCCGGCGTCGAGGCTGCGTTGAAGAAATGCTCCGACCGCAGATCGGCGTCGCGCCGGTCGTTGTGCGTGTCGAGTTTTGAAGCGTCGAGCTCCGCCGAGACTGCCGTCGGAATCTGCGACACGCCGTTCAGCTGGACCGACGCTTTAACGATCGGAATCGTCCCAATAACCGGTACGATGCCGAAGTGGCGCGCCGTAAACTGGGCGGTGGAGTGAACCGGATCTACCGACCAGCTCGCTTCGGCCGCTACCCCGGCCGCTGAACTCAAAATCGTCGTTGCGACGATTGCGACGGCGATAACTGCGTTTGCGTAGCGGGACTCGGCGCGAAAGTGCATGAACCGAGCCTTCGAAATCAGCCAAGTCCGTCCTTCGACTACGCCTGTCCTGAGCGAGCGCAGCGAGTCGAAGGGCTCAGGATGACAAAAGCTAGCGCAGCGAGTCGAAGGGCGCGAAGTCTTATCATCCTGAGCGGAGCGCGAAGTCTTGTCATCCTGAGCGGAGCGCCCGCAGGGCGCGTAGTCGAAGGACCGTTCTGCTCATCCCTCCTTCGACTAGGGCGCTACGCGCCTAAGTTTATCCTGAGCGAGCGGAGCGAGTCGAAGGGCTGATGTGACAAAAGCTAGCGCAGCGAGTTGAAGGGGCCGTAGTCGAAGGGGCGCACCTTGTCATCTGAGCGGAGCGCCGCGTTGTCATCCTGAGTACAACATGGCCCGGACGGCCCACCCAATACTCCATGGAAATGGCCGCTCCGCGCCTTCGCCGGAGCTATTTCCACATCAGCGAAGCGCCGGAGGCGCGTAGTCGAAGGACCCGCAAGAGATAGCGCTGTCATCTGAGCGCGCGCAGCTTGTCCATCCTGAGCGGAGCGCCGAAGGCGCGTAGTCGAGGACGAAGGACGGCTGAATTTCTGTTACATTTGTCATCCTGAGCGAAGCGCCGGAGGCGCGTAGTCGAAGGACCCGCAAGAGATAGCGCTGTCATCTGAGCGCGCGCAGCTTGTCATCCTGAGCGGAGCGCCGGAGGCGCGTAGTCGAAGGACGGTTGAATTTCCTTTTCCGCCTCGGGATTCGATCGGTTCGCGCGCTCGACAAAGCGCGCCGCCTTTTTGTCCGAGATGGATCGAAGCGCACCGTGGAGCGATTGTGCGCTCAGCGTGTTATCA
>JBARKF010000084.1:0-34588 GCA_049800655.1 Candidatus Cybelea sp. | reverse complement strand
GGCTCGACTCAGATCGCGATCGCGGCAATGCAGCGCGGCAATGTCGATCTCTACCCCGAATATACCGGCACCGCGCTGATCGACGTGCTTCACCTCGCGCCGATCGCCGATCCGCGTGAAGCATATGCCGTCGTTTCGCGGCTCTTTCGGCAGCGTTACAGCATCGTTTGGCTCCAGCCGGCGCCGATGAACGATTCGCAGGGGCTGGCGACGACGCGCCAAGTCGCTGCGAGCAAAGGCCTCGCCGATCTATCCGACGTTTCGCGCGCGGCCCCGAATCTGCGGCTGGCAACGATTCAGGAGTTCCTCGCGCGGCCCGATGGGCTGCCCGGATTGCAGAAGTTCTACGGCGGATTTCGTTTTGCGCAAGTGCGCACGTACGACATCGCGCTGAAGTACAGCGCCTTGGTCGAGGGGAGGGCCGACGTTGCCAGCGCCTTCACGACCGACGGTGCGATCGCCGTGAATTCGTTGGTGGTCTTACGCGACGATCGCCACTTTTGGTCGGCGTACAACGTCGCGCCGGTCGTTCGCGTGGCGGCCCTCGCCGCTCGGCCGCAGATTGCGCGCGTGCTCAATGCCGTGTCGCCGGCGATCACCAATGGGGCCGCGCAGACGATGAACGCCGCAGTCGAGCACTTACAGCAAGATCCCGCCGATGTCGCGAGCGCCTTTCTCGCGTCGCTCCGAGGCCGGAAGTCGTGAGCGCATCGATTCGATTCGAAGGTGCCACGGTGCGGTATCCGGGCACCGAGCGAAGCGCGATCGAAGACATCTCGCTCGAGGTGCGGGGCGGCGAGCTCGTCGTCTTGCTCGGCCCCTCGGGATGCGGAAAGTCCACCCTGCTGCGGACCGTCAACCGACTCGTTCCGCTCGATGCCGGGAGCATTCTCGTCGACGGCACGGATATTACCGCCGTCGACGCCGTCGAGCTGCGGCGCGGCATCGGATACGCGATACAAGCCGTGGGCCTCTTCGCGCACATGACCGTCGCCGCCAACGTCGCGGTCGTACCTTCGCTGCTGGGGTGGAGTCGCGACAAGATCAACGAGCGCGTCGACGAGTTGCTGCAGCTGATCGGCCTCGATCCAGCCATCTATCGCGTCCGCCGTCCGAGCGAGCTGTCGGGCGGCGAAGCCCAGCGCGTCGGCGTCGCGCGAGCGATTGCCGCCCGGCCGCGAGCGTTGCTGATGGACGAGCCATTCGGTGCAGTCGATGTCGTCGTTCGTACAGCACTCCAACGCGAGCTCTTCCGGATCGTCTCGGAGTTGCACACGACCACCCTCTTCGTCACGCACGACGTGGACGAAGCCTTTCGTCTCGCCGACCGCGTCGTCGTCATGCGCGCGGGACATATCGAACAAGTGGCGCCGCCGCTCGAACTGCTCGAGCGCCCGGCGACCGCGTACGTGCGCGAGCTGGTTCACGCCGGTGACGACGTCTATCGCCAATATTTCATGCGCGGCCGGGCCGAGCTGCGTTCGAAATGAACTATATCGCCGCCCATCCGCTGCGAGTCGCCGCATTGGCAGCGGCGCATCTCGAGGTCGTCATCGTGGCGCTCGTCGCTGCACTCGTTCTCGCTCTTCCGCTCGGCCTATTTGCCGCGCGGCGGCCGCGCGTCGCGCCGTGGCTGCTCGGAACGCTCGGCGCGATCTATACAATCCCCAGCCTGGCATTGCTCGCAGTGCTCGTTCAACTCTTCGGCTTGGGCTTCGCGCCGATCTTCGTCGCGCTCGTCGTCTACGCGCAGTTCATGCTCGCGCGCAACGTCGTCGCCGGGGTGAACGGCGTCGATCGCGCGCAGGTCGATGCCGCGCGCGGGTTGGGCATGTCGCCGAATCAGGTGCTTCTGCGGGTCGAATTCCCGCAGGCGCTGCCGGTGCTGCTCGGCGGCGTGCGCATCGCCGCAATAGCGATGATCGCGATCGCGACGCTCGGCGGTTACGTCGGCGGCGTTGGGCTCGGCGTGCTGATCTTTAACGGACTAACGCTGCATCAGCCGCAGATGATCGTCGCCGGAAGCCTCGCCGCATCGGCGCTTGCGATCGCCGTTGACGCCCTGCTGCGCCTAGCGGAACGCGCCGCTAGATAACCTCGATTTTCGCCATCATCCCCTGATCTTCGTGGTCGAGGATGTGGCAATGGAAGACGAACTCGCCGCGGATGATCGGATCGCGGAAGTCCATCAACATCACGACCGAGCCGGGCACGCTGTGCTTCTCACCCGGACTCGTGGTCGAGCGATGCGGAATGATGAAGCTATCGTACCAATGCGGATGCGCGACCTTCACCCCGTTGACGCTCTCCACCAAAAAGTGAATCTGGTGAATGTGAAAGTCGTGGATCTCTTGCGTGACGTTGACGACGCGCCATTCCTCGACCGTGCCGGCGTGGACCACGAACATCGGCGGCGAGTGGATCGAAAAGCTCTTGCCGTTGATGAAGAAATGCGGCTGGTTATTCTCGCTGAAGACCACGAGCCGTTTGGCCGAAGGGGCGGGCAGTGCGGTATCGTAGACGTTGGGCGGCAGCGGCGAGCCGACCGTGAGCGGGCGAGTCGAGAAATCGCCGCCATCTTGGCGCTGCTGGGGCGCTTGCAGGTGCGCAAGGTAGAGATAGGGATCCGCGTCGCCATTCGGCCCGGTGTCGTAGCAGAGCGTCCGGAGCTTCGCACCGTGGCTCTTTGGTCCGGTCACGACGAACTCGGCGCGTCCGGCCGGCGGAATGGTTACGTTTTTTTCGACGATCGAGGACGGGCCGCCAGGGTAGGTGTCCAGCGCAAAACCATCAAACGCGACGACTTCGAGCGACTCTCCTTCGACATTGAGCCGCAGCGTTTTGTGTCCGGTCGCGTTGATTACGCGGAAGAACTGCTTCTCACCGGGAGCGATCGTGATCAAGGGATGGTATGCCCCGTTCAACGCCACGGTTAGACCGTCTTTGAAAGTGCAAGGATTGGTGTTCGAGCCTTGCGGATGCATGCCACCCGTGCCGGTCATTCCGGACGTACCCGCCATCCCCGACATATCGTCGTCATCCTGCGGGGGCGCATTCACGCCGATTCCGGTGGCGCGAACGAGGATGATGCGCTGTTTCATCTTTGCTAGGCCGGGAATGTGCTTCTCCAAACCGTCGATGACGATGGCACCCGACATTCCGCCTTCGCCGACCTGAAAGCTCGTCTGGCCGTGGACGTGGGGATGATACCAATAGAGTCCCGGCTCTTGATTCTTGGGAACGTGGACGACGTAATGGAGCGTCTGCCCAGGCTTTGCGAGCATTCCCAAAACGTTGTCTTGGTGTCCCTGCGGCGAAACCGTGAGCCCGTGGAAATGCAGATTCATGTAGGACGCCATTCCGGCGGTCGGCGGCAGATCGTCGGTGATGTCGACCTCGAACGTTTCGCCCGGGTTGATCTCGATGGTCGGGGCGACGCCGTGCATGTAGTCGTACTCAAAAGCGGGCAATCCGGTCGCGGGATTGATGTTCGCGATCAGCGAGACTTTTGCGACGCCGTGGACCGCCTTCACCACCGGCGGCTCCGGAAGCTCGTTCACGTTCGTGTCACGCGACACGGTTGGCCTCGTGCCCAAAGGCGCCTGGGCCGCCGGGTTGACCGGACCGGCGCTGCCGCCGCACCCAACAAGCCAACCAAGCACTACTGCAAGTGCGATGATGCGCCGCATAACCAATGTGCTCCTATTCTCGAACTAGCAAATGGACACTAAAACGACTGGCGCGATCGTGCCAAACGGATTCGGGCCGAAAACCGGCGGCGCGTCCGAGCTGGACGATCTCGTCGTCGGTGAACTTATAAGAAGACTCGGTTTGAATCCTCTCGCCCGCGGCGATGCAAACGCTAAGATCAACCGCTCGGACGCTCACTTGAGCAGCTTCGCGAGCCTCCAGGAACGAGTCGACCGAGCCGCGCCGCTCGTCGTACCGCGCCACGTGCGTGAAGTTGCGCGGGTCGAACTCGGCGCCGAGCTCGCGGTTCATGCGTGCCAGCATGTTCCGGTTGAATGCGGCAGTCACGCCGGCGGGGTCGTCGTAGGCGAGTTCCAGCGTCGCCCGATCTTTCTTCAGGTCGGCGCCTAGCAGCAAGCCGTCGCCCGGGCGCAGCGCCGCGCCTAATAATTGAAGCAGCGACGCCGCTTCGTCGGTTTCGTAGTTACCGATGTTCGAACCCATTAGCATGGCGAGCGTCTTGTGCTGCGAATGCAGCATGCGCGGCGACCGTAGAACGTCGAAATAATCTCCCGCATAGGCACGCACGCGCAGCCGAGGAAATGTTTCGACCAAGGCGAGCGACGAGGCGCGCACCGCCTCGACGGAAATGTCGATTGGACTGTAGCAGAGATCGGTTTGCACGCGCAGCGCTTCACCGATCAAACGGCGCGTCTTGATCGCGCTGCCGCTGCCGAGTTCGACGAAATCCACCGGTGCATCGAGCAATCGGACGATCTGCCATCCCCATCGCGCGAGAATTTCAGTCTCCGCGCGCGTGAGGTAATATTCGGAAAGGCGCGTTATCGCATCGAAGAGCGCGGATCCAACCTCGTCGTAAAAATACTTCGAAGGCAGCCGTTTCGGCATCGCGCGCAGGCCGCGCGACACGTCATCGGCGAAGGAGGGCGCGGCCTTCGAGCGCGGCACCGTGATGAGTTCGAAACGGTCGGAAACTGCGCTACCGATGGTCACCCCCGCCCCCTTCCCACCGGGGACGCTTTTAAACCTCTTTTAGGGTTCGACGAGGGAATCGCGCAGCCGCGAGTTGCGGAATCCATAGAGCGCATAGACGAGGATTCCGACCAGGAACCAGATGCCGTAGCGAACCCAGGTCGCTACCTGCAAGCCGGTCACGAGGTAGAGGCACGAGGCCGCCCCGACGGTGGCAAAAAGCGGAAGCAAGGGCGCGCGAAAGGGTCTTTTCGCTGAAGGGTTCACGATGCGCAACACAAGCACTCCGGCGCAAACGATCGCGAATGCTGCGAGCGTTCCGATATTCACCAGCGTCAGCAGCTCCGTTAGGGGCAAGACCGCGGCGAAGATTGCAACAATTCCGCCGGTGATCAGCGTCATGCGCGCGGGCGTTCGAAAGACATGATGGATGCGTGCAACGCCGGGCGGCAACATGCGATCGCGCGCCATCACGTAAAAGATGCGCACTTGCCCGAGCAGCGACGTAAGCATCACGGTCGCGTTTCCCGCCAAGCCGCCGATCGCGACGATCCAGTAGAGCGTGTGATTCTTGCTGACCGAGCCGATCGCGTCGAGCATTGCCGCGCCCTCGGAGAGGCGGTCGAAGCGCAACACGCCGACGGTGCAAAGCGTCAACGCGACGTAGAGGATGCCGCCCAACGCCAATGCGAGAATGATGCCGATCGGCACGTCGCGCTCGGGGTGTTTTGCTTCCTCCGAGGCGACGGTCACCGTGTCGAAGCCGATGTACGCAAAGAAGACGAGGGCGGTGCTCGCGAGCACGCCGTGATAACCAAACGGCGCGAACGGCTGCAAGTTCGCCGGTCGAACCGCGTGCGAAACCGCCGCGATAAAGACGAGCATCGCGACGATCTGCAGCACGACGAGCGCGCCATTGACGCTCGCCGACTCCCGGATGCCGACCGCAACCAGCACGGTGATCGCCAGCGTCACGATGCTGGCGAAAAGATCCACCTGCGGGTGCGCCGCGTGCACGTTCGCGGTCTGCGCCCAGGCCGGAAAGACGATGCCGATGTTCGCGAGCATGTGCTGAAAGTAGTCCGAGAGCGACGACGCGGTCGGAGCGAGCGAGAGCCCATACTCCAGAATCAGATCCCAGCCGATGATCCACGCCACGAGCTCCCCCAGGGTCGCGTACGCGTAGGTGTAGGCGCTGCCGGCGACCGGCACCATCGATGCGAACTCTGCGTAACAGAGGGCGACACAGAGGCTCACGAGCCCGGAAAGCACGTAGGCGAGAATGACGGCCGGCCCGGCGGCGTGCGCTCCGGCGCCAATCGTTGGGAAGATGCCGCCGAGCATCGTGCCCAGGCCAATCGCGGTCAACGACGGCCATCCCAACACGCGCCGCAAGCGTGGCCCCGACGACGCGGGTGTGGTCCAGCCGAGCGGCTGACGAGCGAAGAGCTGCCTGAGGAGCGGGCGCCGGATCAAAAACTTACGACTTCGTGCAGAGTTCTCGCAGCGCTGCCTCGGCCATTGGATTCGTCGGCGTTGCAATCGGCCGGACGTACATTGCCAGGTAGCTGTTCCCATTGAGCGTCGTCAGCACGAGATCGACGAATTCGTCCCCGCCGCGCGACGAGGAGCCTCGTGCTTGCACGTACGTCGCCGATTGATGGTCGCAAATCTCGATGCTCGAGCGACGCTCGACCGTTACATCTTTTAACGTGTCCTTCAACCGCGCGTCGGAGAAAACGGCGTCGGCCTTCAACGGTTTCGGCGATTTGAAGAGCATCAGGACTTCACGGTCGTCGGACGGCGCGCGCCAGAACTGCATGAAGCCCATGATTCCCGGCGAGGATTGCCAACCTGACGGCGCCTGGAAAGCCAAACCGTCGGCGGGGCTTGCCGTCATACTGCAGCCGCCGAGAGCGAACGCGAAGAGCGCGACGATGTCGGTCTTGCCGAGCCTCATTTCACGATCTTCTCCGGCAGTGCGCCCGGTCATGCCGAGCCGGTCTGCAGCGAAGTCGGACGGGCTCGTACGATGCAATGCGTGCCCAGCGTTCGTAGATCAGCGCGATGTACTCCCGTGTTTGCGCGTAGGGTGGTACGCCGCGATACTCCGCGACCGCAAGCGGACCGGCATTGTACGCCGCGAGCGCGACGGCATACGGGTCGTCGTAGCGAGTGCCATAGGCGGCCACGTAGCCGCCGAGCAATGCCGCTGCCGCATCGATCGAGGCAAAGGGATCGTGCGGGTCGAGCCCGACGTCTGCGGCCGTGCCCGGCATGAACTGTGCGATGCCGATCGCACCCGCCGTTGAGAGCGCTGCGGGATCGTACGCCGACTCTTGCAAGAGCGTCGCACCGAGAAACTCCGGCGGCAGCCCATGTGCGCGCGCGGAGACCGTCGTTGTGCCCGCAAAGACCAACGCAGGGGCGGCGAGCAGCCGCGGATTCGTATGCAGAATCGCCCGCGCGATCGCGAGCTCGGGAGGTGCGACGCGCGGGCCGTCGCGGATGACGACGGCGCCCTTGATTGCATCGACATCGCCCGGAACCGGCCAGCTTAACGCGACGTTAACAACACGATCGAGTCGAGCCGGCGCGCTATGAGCGAGATAAGCGGGATATGTGGTATGGTGGTTACAGCTCCCCAGCGAGACCGCAGCAGCTATGCTCTTTATTACAGCTTTCATCGTAACTCTCGTTGCCGGCGACTTCGCGTCGACGTTCTTCTACCACGTGCCTCAGCATCTCTGGTTCACGCTGCATTTGCGGACGCACCACGACCGCCGCCGCTCGTTCTTCGATCACGCCGTGCTCTCGACGAATCCGGCTGTCTTGCTCGATGGCTTCCTTGGTGCCGTGCCCTATCTGATCATCGCGGCGCTGGTCTGGCGTATCTCGTGGCCAGGGGCTCTCGCCGGCCTCGTCGTGGGACAGGTCCACGTCTGGTGGCGGCACACCACCGACCTTGGCTGGCGGACACCAGCTTGGCTTCGGAGCCTCCTGCGACCGCTCGCTGTGGTGCTCCCCGAGGACCACGACGGTCACCACCGAAACCCCGACGTCGAGTTCGGCGACATCTTCCGCTTCTACGATGCGCCGGCTCGGGCGCTTTTGGCTTGGCTCGCACCAACGAGCCGCCGGGCGCGCAATGCCGGCCGGCGCCCAACGAGGAGGGTAACGGCCAGGGCCTAATCGGGAGAGTTAATGACCAAACGGGCGCTTCTGCTGATCTCAGATACGGGGGGAGGGCATCGCAGCGCCGCTAACGCGATCGTCGCAGCCCTCGACGAGAGATCGCCGAAGTTCGAGACCCGGATCGAAGATGTTGCCGCGCACTGCGCTTTCCCGCTTACACAGCTGGGACTCGGTTATAGCATGGCGCTGCGCTACGCTCCGCCGGTCTACGGCGCGCTCTATTATGCAACCAACGGACGCCGGCGCTATCGCGCGCTCGTCCGCTTCTGCGAACCGCTCTATCGCGAACGCTTGCGCGATCTCTTTCTCGACTACCGGCCGGATGTGATCGTATCGGTTCATCCGCTGCTCAATCATGCTGCGCTGCGCGCGCGCGACGACGCGCACATGCAGCACGTACCCGTCGTGACGGTCATTACCGATCTTGGGAAAGTTCACGAGTCATGGCTCGTGCCGGAAGCCGACGCGGTCGTCGTCCCAGCGCGCGAGGTTTATCAGCGCGCGCTCTCGCGCGGCGTTCGGCCGGCTCGCCTGCGATTGCTCGGCCATCCGATTCATCCGAAGTTCGACGACGTCACGGGCAGCAAAGCCGATCTGCGCGCGCAGCTGAAGCTCTCGCCCGCCACGCCCACGGTCATGCTCATGGCCGGCGGCGAGGGCGGCGGTAAGCTCTTCTCGACCGCGCTCGCGCTCGCGCGCGCACGCCTGCCGATCGAGCTGGTCGTCGTATGCGGTCGCAACGAGAACCTCGCACAGAAACTCAGCGAGCTTTCGGCAACACTGCCGACGCCGTTGCAGGTGCTCGGCTTCACCGACAAGATTCCCGAATATTTTCGCGCGGTCGATTTGCTCGTTACCAAGGCGGGTCCCGGAACGCTCGCCGAGGCGAACGCCGCGCAGCTTCCGGTGATCGTCTACGATTACGTCCCCGGGCAGGAACGCGGCAACGTCGACTTCGTCCGCCACAACGGGCTCGGCCTGATCGCCCTTCAAGGCGCGTCAAAGGTCGTTTCCGCGGTACGCACGTTGATTTCCGCGCCCGAGCGGCTTGCGGCGATCCGCGAAAATCAAGAGAGCGTCGCTCCGCGCCACAGCTCGCGGCGAATCGCCGCGCTGATCACGTCAATCACGGAAACCGGAGTGATTCCCGCCTCAGATGATGCGGCGGCCCCTAGCCTTCGAGCCGCCGCGGTTTAGAAGGCGGCGATGCCGTCGGGGGAGCCCCAGCCGCCGCCGTACGAGTAGGTGCTGAAGAGACACGAGCCGGCGCAAACGTCGTAGAGATCTTTGTGGTGCTTCGACTCCCAGAAGGTCCGGCCGCCCTTTTGCTGCGTGGCATTCCCTGCGAGACCGAAGACGCCGGCGAGCAAGGGCGCTGAGACGCTCGTACCGCCGCTCGTCAACCATCCACCGTAACCGTAGCTGTCGTATTCGGCAACGCCCATGGCAACCGCCGAGGCGTCGCCGACCGCGCGGCCCGAGCAAATCTTGTCGTGTTGCCACTTCGGCTTTTTGATCCCGGTCGCGCAGCCGCCGCCGGAGCCGTTCCAAACCACTTCGTTATATTGGGAGCCGTTCTTCGATAACACCGTGCCGCCGATCGCGGCCACGTCGGCGAATGCCGCCGGCGCACCGACGCCGAGACCGTCCTCGCCCGAGGCGGCCAGATACTCGACGCCGGGTTTGTCGAAGTCGGACTGGTTCACGCAACTGTCGTATCCGCTGCAGACCCAGCTGTTGCTCACGATATGCGCGCCCAGCTTCACGGCTTCGGCTTCGGCGGCTTCGAGATCGCTTGAGTCGTTGCTGTTCGCCTCGATGAGATAGATGGTGCAGAGGGGGCACGTTGCCGAGGCCATCTCGACGTCCAGATCGATCTCGACGCCCCAGCCGGCGTTGCCGCTGGGATAGCTACTCTGCTTGCCTTCCTGGTTGTATTTAAACAGCTTAGCGGTCCCCAAACCAAACTCGGTCCGATAGGTAGCGAGGTCGTTCGCGACGTTGGGATTGTCGTAGGCGTCGACAATCGCGACGATCTGGCCCGAACCCTTCGTTCCCGAAGGAAGTTTGTAATGCGCTTGAAAATCGGCCGGCGCCCATCCCGCTACGGCCGGGCTGATGCCACTCTTCGATTGAATCAGCGCGAGGCATTGGATCTGGCCGCGAGGTACGTTCGGGCAGGCCGGCACGCCCGCACGCGTGACCTGCGATTGCAGCGGCACGAGGTTTGCTCCCGTGGAGGCTTGCCCGCCTCCGCAGCCGGCCAGAATTGCCGCGGCCGCGTAAATGCCGCGGCAATAGCGCGAGGTGAAGGAATGGATCGACCGTTTCATTCGATGCTCCTAACCGTTATCGGTCGAGCGTTCCGGTCCAGAGGCTGCCGCCGGGGAGAATCTCCGGCGAGCGCGGAGGCTGGTGGAAGTCGAAATCTTTGCGAAGGTCGCCGAGAATCGGCACGTTTTCGCGCACCGTTGGACGGCGATCGGGGCGCCCGTCCGTCTGCGGATCGATGCGCGCGCCGCCGAGAAAATCATCCTCGATGAACTTGAGGTACGCGTCGTGGCTCAGCGTTTGGTGATCGATGAAGCCGCGCCGCGCGTAGGGACTGATGACGAGCCCCGGAACGCGGATACCGTAGCCGTTCTGATCGACGTGCGGGGGCACGACGTGATCGTAGAGGCCTCCCCAATCGTCCCAGGTTAGAAAGATCGCGGTGCTGTTCCAATCCGGACTGCGCATGATCGCATTAATCACACCAGTGACGTAGGCTTGACCGCGACTGACGAGCCCGGGCGGATGCTCGCTGTAATCGCCGGCTGGGCAAAGCCAGACGACGTTCGCCAGCGTCCCATTCTGGGCCGCGCCGTAAAAGTCGCGTAAGTCGCGAATGTTACCGACTTCGCCGTTACGCCTGACGGTGTCGAAAAACGGAAGCGGGTTCCAAATGCCCGGCGTTTTGGCCTTCTGAGGAACGTTCGCGCACGAAGCGTAGTCGTTGGCGCAATCGGGTTCCGTGCCGGCCATCACGTAATACGTCCAGCTGACGTGGTGGGCGTGCAACAGGTAGGTGATGTCGGTCCACGCATAGTCGGGCCGTCCCGGCGGGCGTACGCGCCCCCTGCGCGCCTCGTAATCGGGCGGATGATCGGGATTCTGCAGCTCGTTCGCGCAGCTCATCGGGTCGCCGACATGCGCGCAGTATGCCGACCACGCCGAAACCATGAAGAGGTGCTGCGGCAAGCTCCAGGATGCGTTGGGCTCGAAGAGACGATCTTGCAGCACGTAGTCGCGGGCATACTTCCAATAGTTCGCCAGCTCGCGCCCGTCGTGGTAAGCCATGACTTCAACGGTGCCCGCGCAGTTCGGCGCGTCCGGGTCGCGGCAGCGGCCGCGATAGTTTTCAGCCGTCGAGATGAAGCCGTCCATCCTGCCGCCGTTGATGTCAGCGACGGCCGCTCGAGCGGTGTGCGGTCCCCCGCGATTGAGGTCATAGGTGGTGTGATACGGTTTCACGCACGTTCCCGAGCGCGGATCCGGGGCACAGACGGTCGGCACGCCGTTCGACATCGGAATGCCGTTGGCGCCGGGAAACGTTCCGAAGTAGGAATCGAACGATCGATTCTCTTGCATGATGATGATGACGTGGCGAATCTTATGGATCGGGTCGCCGGTTTGCGATCGCACCGGTGACGCAGCAAGCGCCACCGCCAGCGCGAGGAAAAGGGTTTTATACCGCAACCGGCACCCCGGTGGTCAGCCCACCGCGTAGAGCCATCGTGGCGGCGCCGACTTGGCCCGCGTCGTTTCCGAGTGCCGCGACGACGATCCGTGTCGTTCCCTTCGGGACCATCGTCGTCAGATCGTCGGTAAGCGGGCGAACCGCAGCGAGCATAAAGTCGCCCGCCGACGAAACGCCGCCGCCGAGCGCAATTGTCTCCGGATTGACGAACGCAATGATGTTCGCTAAGCCGATCGCGAGATCGGCGATAAAATTATTCCACGCCGCGACCGCGTGACCGTCGCCGGCTTGCGCTGCTCGACGGATCTTCTTCGAACTCAGCTTATCGCGCGGAACGTCGAGCAGCGCGCTGCGTGGAAAGGACGGTGCGACCGCGAACGCGTGTCGAATCAAGCCGGTTCCCGAGGCTTGCGCTTCAAAGCAGCCGATCTTTCCGCAAGCGCAGACGAACCCGTCGTGTGGGCGGATTTGATGGTGGCCGATCTCGCCGGCGCCCCAGCGATAGCCCAGTGCGAGCTCGCCACGCGCGACGATGCCGCCGCCGATCCCGGTCCCCAGCGTCAGCAGCGCAAAGTCCTTTGTCTGCCGGCCGGTGCCGAACGTGTACTCGCCGAGCGTCGCGCAGCGGGCGTCGTTGGCGACGAAGACCGGCATCCCGAACTTCGCGCGAAGCCGCTCACCGAGCGGCTCGTTTTCCCAGCCGAAGTTGGGGCTATAGAGGACTGCACCGGTGGCAGCATCGATGTTGCCTGGCGAACCTACGCCGATGCCGGCGACATCGCCGGCGTCCCGCAGCGCCATCCCGATCGTCGTGTCGAGCGCGGCGGTTACCGCCTCAAATCGAAGATCCTCGAGGTCCTCCTCATGCTGCCGACGGATCGTCCCGTCTTCAGAGACGACGGCGGCGGTCACGTGAGAACCGCCGAGGTCGACACCGATGGCCGTTCGCATGGGTGCTATCTTTGGCGCTAGCGGAGGCGGTACCCGCAAGCCGCGGGAATCGAAGCGTCGTTATGGATACCATCGATCTTACAAAGTTGCGGAACTACTCACGCCGCACGGGACAGCCGACGCATCCGGAACTACTCGACGCTCGGCCGCTCGAACATATCAACCGGATCGAAATCGACGAAGAGCACATCACGATCGAGTTCGACGAAACGACCACGCGTTATTACAACGTTAACGAAATCACGCATCGCGAATGGGTCTACAAATATAACGACGATCCGGTCTTCGTCAAGGCGCTCGGCCGCGTCATCGAGCTCGCGCGGGAACACCTCCGCGACCTGCCCGATAACATTGCCTGCCCGCCCGGGTGCGCGCAGTGTTGCAGCGGCTACGAGCCGTTCGTCAGCAAAGCCGACGTGCAGCGCATCGCCGACCATCTCGGAATGAGCTACGAGGAGACGATGCGCCGATATGTTGTCGCTCGCACCTCGGCTGACGGTTTCCACGTGGGTTGGCTGCGTAAGGTTGGCGACGACCTTGGCGACCAATGCGTCTTCCTCATGGGTTCGCGAAGCGGAAGACATTATTGCGGCATCTATGAGGCACGCCCGCACGACTGCCGTGACTTCACGCCGATCGGGTGCAGCGACGTCGATACGTCGTTGCCGCGCAACACAGAATGGAAGATCGGCCCCGCCTTCCAACCCAAGCGCCGCGGCCGTAAGCCTAATGGCCGGCGGCTTTGAGGCGCCTCGCCCTTCTCGCCGCCGGCGTCATTGCGGTCGCCGGCGCGACATCGGCGACCGCCCAGGCTCAAAGCGTTTCGCCGTCGCTCTATGAAGGGATGCGCTGGCGGTTCATCGGGCCGATGCGCGGAGGTCGCACGGTCGCGATCGACGGCGTCGCCGCTCAACCGAACCTCTTCTACATCGGCGCGGTGAACGGCGGAATTTGGAAAACTGAAGATGCCGGACGAACCTGGGTGCCGATCTTCGACGACCAATCGACGGGCTCGATCGGCGCGCTTGCCGTCGCGCCGAGCAATCCGCAAATCATCTATGCCGGAAGCGGCGAGGGGCTTCAGCGCCCCGATCTCGCGGTTGGTAACGGCGTCTACAAATCGACGGACGGCGGACGCACGTGGAGCCATCTTGGCCTGCGTGACGGAGAGCAAATCGCTTCGATGGCTGTCGATCCCTCAAACCCAAACCGGCTCTTCGTTGGGGTGCTCGGACATCCATACGGTGCCAACGCCGAACGCGGTATCTACCGGACGCTGGACGGCGGCACGACGTTTACGCGGGTGCTCTTTGAAAACGAGAACGCCGGCGCATTCGACGTCGTTCTCGATCCGAACAACCCGCAAGTCGTTTACGCAACACTCTGGGCGGCGCGTCAGGCGCCGTGGGAAATCGGGGCGTCATTCGAGATGCCCGGAAGCGGCATTTTTAAATCGACCGACGGCGGCACGAGCTGGACGAAGTTGAGTGCTGGGCTGCCGGCGCGAGTGGGGCGCGCCGAGGTCGCCGTCGCGCCGAGCAGCTCGCAGATCGTCTACGCCTACGCCGACGTCGAGGCCAAAGGTGACGACGCGGGCGCGCTTTACCGCAGCGACGATGCGGGCGCGCACTTTATGCGCGTGAATGACGCCGATGAGATCGCGCAGCGCGGCGACGACCTCGTTTCACTGGCGGTCGATCCGCGCGATGCGCAGACGGTCTATCTCACGAATACGTCCACCTATCGCTCGAGCGACGGCGGAAGAGCGTTCGTAGCGATCAAAGGTGCGCCGGGCGGCGACGACTATCACACGGTCTGGATCAATCCACGCGATCCGAGGATTATTGGGCTCGCAAGCGATCAGGGGGCGACGATTTCAGTCGACGGCGGCGCGACGTGGAGCTCGTGGTACAACCAGCCGACGGCGCAGATGTATCACGTAAACGCCGATCGACGCTTCCCGTATTGGGTCTGCGGCGGCCAGCAAGAGAGCGGCTCGGCGTGCGTGCGAAGCCGCGGCGATTGGGGCGAAACGACCGAACGCGATTGGCATCCGGTCGGCGCGCAAGAGTACGGCTACGTCGTTCCCGACCCGCTTCACCCTGGCGTTTTCTTCGGCGGAAAAGTTCAGAAGTTCGACGAGAGGACCGGGCAGACACAGGAAATTTCGCCGATCGTCGGGCCTTCGAAAAAGTATCGAACCGTGCGCACCGAGCCGCTCGCCTTCGATCCGTTCGATCAGCGGCGGCTCTACTACGGAGCCAACGTCGTTTTCGCCACCGAGAACGGCGGCGAGAGCTGGCGACCGATCAGCCCCGATCTGACGCGCGCGAATCCCGGCGTCCCGGCGGTGCTGGGCGCTTTTGAGGGCGACGATCCACAGCACGGATCGCATCGCGGCGTCGTCTATGCGATCGCGCCATCGCCCGTGCGCCGCGGAACGATTTGGGCAGGGACCGACGACGGGCAGGTTTGGATCACGCGCGATGGTGGCGCCCACTGGACGAACATTACGCCGGCGGCGCTCACACCATGGAGCAAGGTCGCGCAGATTGACGCGTCCCATTTCGACGCCCAAACGGCTTTCGTCGCGGTCAACCGCTTCCGCCTCAACGACCTTCGGCCGTACGTCTACATCACGCGCGATGGCGGCAACAGCTGGCTGCTCGCCGTGAACGGCCTGCCGGATCAGCCGGTAAACGCCGTACGGCAAGATCCGATTGAGCCGCGGCTACTCTATGCCGCTACCGAAAACGGCGTCTACGTCTCGTTCGATTCGGGGGCTCGCTGGCAGCCGCTCCAACTCAACCTGCCGCACACCTCCGTACGCGATCTCATCATTCACGGGAGCGACGCGATCGTAGCGACGCACGGACGCGGCTTCTGGATTCTCGACGACGTCGAACCGCTGCGCGAACTCGCGCGAAATCCTTCGACTCGCTACGCTCGCTCAGGACAAGTTCCGCATCTCTTTGCGCCGGCGTTGACGTATCGTGTGCGACGCAGCACCAACAGCGATACACCGCTACCGCCTGAAGAGCCGACGGGTCAGAATCCGCCCGACGGCGCGATCATCGATTACGCGTTGGCGTCGCCGGCAAGTCGCGTCATCATCGGAATTTACGACGATAGCGGCAGGCTCGTGCGCCGGTACGCTAGCGACGACGCCCTGCCGGCGCCGATCCCGCATTTTGACAAACCGTCCTATTGGGAACGTAACTTCGTCAGGCCGTCAACCAGCGCAGGAATGCATCGGTTCGTCTGGGATCTGCGCGAGGCGCCCCCGCACACGCTCCAGCAGGATCTGCCGATCTCGGCCGTCCCGCACGATACGCCTCGCACACCGCAAGGGCCGCTCGTCGTTCCCGGACGCTACACGGTACGGCTCGAAATCGACGGCCGAACGCTGCAACAGCCGCTGGAGGTCGCGATGGATCCGCGCGTTACGATCTCACCGCGCTCGCTGCAAGAGCAGTATCTGCTCGCCCGCCGGCTCGCGGAGCTCATGGATCGCAGTTACGCGCAGGCCACCGCCGCGAAGGCTGCGGGAAATACCAAGGCTGCCGCCGCTTTTAGCACCGAGAACGACGAAGCCGGCTTCCTGCTGGAGACGGTCGACGGCGCCGACGCGCCCCCAACCCGGCAAGCCGTCGAGGCGCTGCGTGCCTTGGAGGGTAGAAAAGCAGCGCAGCCATAACTTCTTTAGGACGAAAGGAGCCAATATGAAACGCTATACTCTCTTCCTCATGTCGCTTGCCTTCGTGGCAGCATCCCAACTCGTGCCCGCGGGCGCCGCCACCTCGACACTGACCGTCCCGCTGGCAGCAGAGAACGGCTCGGGTGAAACCGGAACCGCGACGCTGACCCAAGGACCCGACGGCGTCACCGTGGTGATCTCCCTCAAAGGTGCGCCCGCGACCACGCCGCAGCCGGCTCATATCCACGACGGAACCTGCGGCGCCGGTTTGAAAGGCGTCGTCTACCCTCTTGCCAACGTCGTGGACGGAAGCTCGACGACGTTGGTGCATACCGGCGTCAGAGGACCTGCGGTCACCATCGATTACCTGCTCAAAGGTCCGTTCGCCATCAACGTACACGAAAGCGCGGATAACTTAGGCAAGTACGTGGCTTGCGGCAACATCACTAAACCGGCGAGCTCGATGTAGCTTCGCAAAAATCAAAGTGCTATTCGGCGCGAGGAACTCGAGAGATCCGCACGCTTTCGCAGTCGTGCGCGATGTCGTCGAAGTCGTCGCCATCGTTGCCGCAGGCATTTGGGCATTCTACGTTTTTGCCTATGAGAATCGCATAAAACCGTCTCTGGCCGACCCCAATGTTGACGTCTCCGCAGCGATGCGAAAGCTGAGCGAACGCAACGGCCTCATCGGGGTCGGCCTCGACGTCCAGTTCCACAACGTCGGCACCGTACGAGCGCACTTTTTGGGTCTGGCCGTCAACGTCTACGGCCAACGCATCGTCGGCAGCGCATCAAAAAACGCGCCCAAAGCCGGCCGACTCGGGTACGAGTACGCCGGCTTTTATCGTGCTGCTCCGGCGGTCCCGGTCTACAGCATCGCGTTCATCACGCACCTCGGCGATCCAAAGTCACTTGAGGACCTGCCGATCGATCCGGGAAGCACCGTCAAGTACGAGCGAACCTTCTACGTACCGCAAGGGCGATTCGACCTGCTCACGCTCGGAATCGATGCCCCGTATACAAAGTTCGAGGCCTCCCCCGTGCCCTCGCGCTTGCAGGTCAGCTCCCAAGGGGCGGCGCGCATTCTGACTCCTACATCAGGCGTCTGGCAATTCAATTTGAAGCCCGTTACGGCACTTGACATTCGCTAGCGAAGCGCGCCGGCTCGACGTTTCCGCCGCTGATGATGGCTCCGACGCGCTTGCCGCGGAGTGCCGGGATACATCCGTGCAGGAGTGCGGCGAGCGCCGCGGCCCCGCTCGGCTCCACCACCAACTTCATCCGTTCGAAAACGAAGCGCATCGCATCCCGCAGCTGATCGTCGCTCACCGTCACGATCGCCCGCACGTGCTCGCGTACGATGGCAAAGGTCAGCTCGCCCGGTGACGTCGTCTGCAATCCGTCGGCGATGGTTACCGGCACCGGAATCGAGACGCGTTCGCCTCGCGTCAGCGATTGCGCGAAGTCGTCCCCGGCTTGCGGCTCGACGCCGTAAAGCGCGATCGATGGATCGGCGTCGTGGGCGGCGAGCGCGGTTCCGCTCATCAGCCCGCCGCCACCCACCGGTGTGACGATCGCGTCGAGCGATTCCACCTCCTCGAGCAGCTCGAGCGCCGCGGTGCCCGCTCCCGCGACGATCCGCGGGTCGTCGAACGGCGGCACGACCATCGCTCCACGCTCCGCCGCGATCGACTGCGCGATCTCCTCGCGATGCGAAGTTGCGCGCTCGTATTGCACGACCTCGGCCCCGTATTCGCGCGTCGCGGCGAGTTTGACCGCCGGCGCGTCGAACGGCATGACGATCGTCGCGGGAATCCCGAGTAACCGCGCCGCCAGCGCTACGCCCTGGGCGTGATTGCCGCTCGAGAACGCCACGACCCCATGCTTGCGCTCGTCGGGCGTCAGCGAGGCTAGAAAGTTATAGGCGCCGCGAAACTTGAACGCGCCCATGCGTTGAAAATTCTCGCACTTCACGAAGACTTGTGCGTTGCAGCGCAGGTTCAGCGTCCGCGAGCTTACGACCGGCGTCCGATGCGCGACGCCCGCGAGACGCTTCGCAGCCGCGCGGACGTCGGCGATCGTTACTGGAGCGCCATGTGAAAGTCCCAGTTGACCACTTTCCCGTTCTCGTCGAAGCGCATCCGCTCGACGTATGCGCGCTTTTCGAACTTGACGTCGAGGCAGTGCCAGCCGGGCGAGCAATTGGCGGTGGTCTCCTTGACCGATAGCAGCTTGCCTTGATTGCTCAGCTCGTCGGCCCACTCGGCGACCTGCACGCGCGTGATCGCGATGCCTTTTGCAATATCCGACTGCACCGGCTGCAGATTGTTGGCCATAACGGCCCGCGTGATGCGGTCGGCTTCGCGCTCGCTGTGGTTTTGGCCCGAACAGCTCGCGAGTATTGCCGCGGCGCCTGCGAGGAGCAGCGCCCGTGCGATCGTCACGATGCCAAAGCCTCCGCGTCGATCTGCGCGACGAAGTGCGCAAACGTCAGCTGCGGATTCCACTCTTGCGCAAGCCGCACGCTCCACTCGCTCTCGAAGAGCGCCACCGGCCGGCCGGACCAATCTTCCACCAGCTTTGCATTCGACGGCAGTTGCGCGTGCGCGATCGCATCGCGCTCTCCCTCGACGTGCCGCGCCAGCGAATAGGGGAGGGACCTTAGCTCGCTTTTCACGTTGTACTCCGACTCAAGACGGTATTTGGCGACCTCGAACTGCAGCTCGCCGACCACACCGAGGATCGGTTCGGTTCGCGGCGTGCCCCACGGATAGAAGACTTGAACGGCTCCCTCCTCGCGCAGTTGCGAAATGCCTTTTCCAAATGCTTTGTAACCCGTTACCTCGATACTCCGGATCGAGGCAAAATGTTCCGGTGCGAACGCCGGTATCGGTGGAAACGAAACGGGCGCTCCTTCGTACAGCGTATCGCCGATTGCGAAGGCGCCGGGGTTCGCGAGCCCCACCACGTCGCCGGCGTACGCCACGTCGAGAGATTCCCGATCGTCGGCGAAGAGGCGCATTGCGCGGGAGAGGCGCGATGCAGCGCCGGTACGCGCGTTGCGCACCATCATGTCGCGCGCGAATTCGCCCGAGCAGACGCGCACGAACGCGATCCGATCGCGATGGCGCGGATCCATGTTGGCTTGAATCTTGAAGACAAATCCGGTAAAGGCCGGCGCGCACGGATCGACTCCGGCGCGCGGCGTCGGCGCCGGAGCCATCTCGACGAACTCGTCGAGGAAGAGCTGCACGCCGAAGTTCGTCACGGCGCTGCCGAAGAACACCGGCGTGGTTTCGCCGCGAAGCATCGCCGCGCGATCGAATCGTTCCCCCGCACCGTCGAGCAGCTCGATTCCCTCGCGAAACTGGGCGTAGACCGGCTCGCTTACCAGGTCGCGCAGCTTCGGATCGGTGACGTCGGTAACGGAGACGGCGGCGCGCGTCGTTCCGTGCGCCGCGCGTTCGAAGAGGTGCACCGTATGCGTGCGGCGGTCGTAGATTCCGCGAAAATCCTCGCCGTTCCCAAGCGGCCAGTTCATCGGGAAGGCGCCGATGCCGAGCACGCTCTCGAGCTCGTCCAACAGCTCGAGCGGATCGCGGCTCGGGCGATCGAGTTTGTTCATGAACGTAAAGAGCGGTATGCCGCGCTCGCGACAGATCGCAAAGAGCTTTCGCGTTTGCGGTTCCACGCCTTTGGCCGCATCGATGAGCATGACCGCGCTATCGGCGGCGAGCAACGTGCGGTAGGTATCCTCGCCGAAATCCTGGTGGCCGGGAGTGTCCAGCAAATTGATCGTGTAACCGAGGTACGGAAACTGCAGCACCGTCGAGGTTATCGAAATGCCGCGCTCGCGCTCGAGCGCCATCCAGTCGCTGGTCGCCTGACGCTGGCGCTTGCGCGCGGAGACCTGCCCCGCAACATGAATCGCGCCGCCGTAGAGCAACAGCTTTTCGGTTAGCGTCGTCTTGCCCGCATCGGGGTGCGAAATGATCGCGAAGGTCCTGCGTTTTCGTACTTGCTCTTGAATGTTTTCGTCTTCCATCATCGCTGCGCCGGTTCGTACACTCGCAGTTCGGCACCCTGCGGCGTCTCGCGGATCAACGCAAGGCGGCCCTCCGCGCGGTAAAACTGCGCGCGGGGCGGGATTCGAAGGCGGTCTGATCCTCGCCACACGTACGCCTCGCTCCCGGCGATCCGAATGCTGCAATCACCATACACCAACGTCGCCGGTGGCACAATCGCCACCGAGCCGCGCGGCAGATGCCCCCGCACGTACGCAAGCGACCCGCTCGATTCCGACGTTTGTATCAGGCATTCGGGCAACGCCGAGAGCGCCCAGGGCGCATCACCACGCAAGGCCGGTGCCGCCGCGCCCTCGTGCGAAAGTGCGGCGCCCGGCCTGGGCGGCACGCGGGCGTAGACCGACGCGATCTTGATGCGGATCAGATCGCGATTCACCCACCCCGCGACGCCTATGGCGATGCCGACGACGATCACCGTCGATAAAAGCAGATATCTCAGCATTCATCCGACGTCGCCGGTGGGGCAGCCCCTATCCCCCGCGACTCGGACGCTCGTCGCGCCGTCCTGAGCGAGCGAAGCGGAGTCGAAGGGCCATGTGGCCTCCTGCTCCGCCACTTTTCCGCAACACCAAAGGAATACGACATCCTGTCTTTTGCGGAAAAGTTGGAGGCCTCGCTGCGGGGGATAGGGGCTACCCCACCGGCTTAGAGTCCGCGATGCGCATTCGCGCTAAACCGACGGAGTAGTCGCCCATGCCGTAGTAGACGTCGTACGTCCGTTTGCCGAGATCCGGCCGCAGATCGATTCCGGTTGGAAAGACGACGTTGTCGACGATGCCGTGGCGCTCTTGGCGCGTCTCGGGCTTCAGCACCGGCTTGGGCGATCGATAAAGCACCACGTGCGGGTGCTCGAGGTCGTGGATCACAATGCCGGCGCTGTAGCAGAGATGCGGTTTCCGTCGATCGCCAACGACGTCGACGCCGTGAAAGATCGACATCCATGCTTCCATACCGTTGAGCGCAATGCGCACGGGCGGCGTTCCGGCCCCGATTTTGATCGATCCCCAGCGATCGTCGGGCGAGAGCACCTGCACGCTTTCGGAAACGTTGCAAAGATTACTGCGATCTTTCATCACCGGTCCGAGCGGGACGTAGGCGATGCGAATCGATTCGCGATCCTCGAGCGGCAGCTGTTCGATCATCGGAATTGAGGCGCGGCCGTCGAGACTTGAAAGATGCAGCATCGGCCGGTGATAGAAAGCCAAGCACCGCCGCCCGTTCGGTGAGATCACGGGCTCGGGAAAGAAGGCCGCATCTTTGTCGTCACCGACGACGTTGGCGCTGCCGGCAAAGCGTGCCAAGCCCACGCGGTGCCAATGATACGCGTCGTTCGAAAGCGCGATCGCGATGCGCGGACCATCGGGGCCGAACGCGGTGTACGCCATGACGTACGACTCAATTGCGGGCACGTAGGTAACGCGCGGGTCTTCACAGCCATACCCTGGATGCGGACGAAGTTCGTACGGCGCTTTCGGCTCGAGCGCGAACTTCAGCCGTTCGGCCTCGTAACCGCTCGGAGTGGGGTGCATGCGAACGGTACCGATGCGCGAAATGTTCCCGCTCGCAACGCAGCGCGGGTAGAGCAAGAGCTCCTGATTCGGCGCGCGCGTGGCGGCGGGATTTAAGATGCCGCCCGCCTCGGTCGGGTCGCCATTCGGCTCGAGGACGGGACCCAGACGCTCCATGCGGACGTCGAGTCCTTCGATCGTCTCGGGTACCGGTAGCCGGCTACGTGGAGAGATCACGCAATTGACCTACGGCAGGTACGTCGACGCGATCGGCTCGTTGCTCGGCGTCACGACTTCGACGCGCACCCCGCGTCGATAGACGGCGTTCGGAACGATCCAAAGCGTAAAGGTGCGATATTGAGGCGACGGCTCGCCGCCGTCGGCGGGAGCCTGATCGAATGCCACGACGCGTACGCGCTGATTGTTCGCCGAGATCGACTCCACGATCTGCTTGTAACCGGAACGGTCGTGCGGTCCCATCAGCAAAACGACGCCAAACTCGCCTTTGTAATGGATTGGGGCGTGAATGCCGAGCTTGTTGAGCGTTGCCGCATCCCGTACGATGCTGATTTGGTTCCCTCCTAAGACGGTGGTTGTGCCTGCTGCGAGCGTCTTCACACGAACCTCGCGACATCCGGCCAACAAGGCAAGGCCCAGGCCTAGACCTGCGAGGGCCAACCAGCGCTTCACGGCCGAGCGCTTCGCCCGTCCCTACCGTCGGCCTCCCCGGCGCGGAAAATTTTTATCTCTGCGAACCGATTTGTCATTGCTTTAACGCCGTCCGCACCGTTAGGCTGAGAGTTAGATGAAGCGTCTGCTGACTTTGGCGCTGGCTACCGATCTCGTCGCCCTGATCACCCTCATGCTCGGGAGCTGGACGCGCATCAACGGCGCCGGGCTGACCTGCCCGGATTGGCCCCTCTGCCACGGCCGGCTTCTCCCAACGATGGCCGGTGGGACGCTCTGGGAGTGGTTGCACCGCCTGCTTGCGTTTGCGGTAGCGCCGCTCGTCATCGCGCTAGTCGTCGTGGCGTGGCGCCAGCGCAACCGTTCGCCATTCATGACGCCCACGCTCGGGCTTATCGCGTTCCTCTTCGTGGTTCAGGTCTTGCTCGGCGCGGAGACGGTGCGTTTGGCGAATACGCCGTTCTCGGTCGTCATCCACTGGGCTACCGCGATGGCACTGATCGCGGCGCTCTCCGCGCTTGCCGTCTTCGCCGCGGCATCAGGAGTCGCGCAGGACCGAAATGTCGAAGCGCCGCGCGTATCGATGTTGCTGGCGGTTGTGCTGGGCCTGAGTGCGCTCGTCACCTTTCTTACGATGTGCATCGGCGCTTATGTTAGCTCGAGCGGCGCCGGCCTCGCCTGTCTCTCGATTCCCGGATGCGCCGGCAGCGTCGTCGTTCACACGTCCGGCCAATTCGTGCAGATGCTCCACCGCGTTGCGGCCGCGGCAACGCTGATCTGCGCGGCCGGCGCATTAGCGCTCGCATGGGCGCAGCCCGCAACGTCGCGGGTTCGCATCGCCGTCGGCACCGGCGTGGCCTTGGTCGCGGTACAGGTGCTCCTCGGTCTGCTCAACGTAACGCTGCGGCTTCCCACGGACCTTCGTGAAGCGCACGCCGTGAATGCGGCGCTCGTCTTTCTGGCGCTCTTCGTCGCGGCTGCGTTTGCGATGCTCGACGCCGTACCGGCGCACCCCGCTCGCACGCTCGCGAAAGGCGACGCGCGCCGATGAAATTGACGGCTCGCATCGTCGATTACTACGAGCTTTCCAAGCCGCGCATCATCATGCTGCTGCTCGTCACCACGGTGGCGTCGATGGTCATGGCTGCGCGGGGCGTTCCGCCGCTTCCCCTGCTCCTCTGGACGATCTTGGCCGGTGCACTCGCCGCCGCCTCGGCCGGCGCCTTGAACTGCGTTTGGGATGCCGACATCGACCGCATCATGCGGCGAACGAAAGAGCGCCCAATCCCGCAGGGCCGGATCTCACGCCGCCATGCGACGATCTACGCCCTGGTCATCGGGGTGCTTTCGTTCGCGATCTTCTACCTGCTGGTCAATCCGCTCGCGGCGTGGCTCTCGCTTGCGGGAAACCTCTATTACGTCGTGATCTACACGATCTGGCTTAAGCGCATCACGCCGCTGAACATCGTCGTGGGCGGAGCGGCCGGCGCAGTGCCGCCGCTGGTCGGGTGGGCTGCCGTGACGCATCACGTCGGCGCACCGGCGCTCGGTCTCTTCGCACTCATCTTTCTCTGGACTCCGCCGCATTTTTGGTCGCTCTCCCTGATGACCGAAACCGAATACGGCAAGGCCAAAATTCCGATGCTCCCCAACGTCAGCGGAAGAGAGCGCACGAAACGCGAGATCATCTACTATGCGATCTTGATGGTCGCGGCCTCGCTCCTGCTCTATCCGCTTCACGTCATGGGAGCGTTTTATTTTGCGGCCGCGAGTTTGCTTGGAGCGATTTTTCTGCTCGACGCAATTCGGACGTGGCGCGAGCAAGCCGGGACGCTCCAAGCGCGTAACCTCTTTCGCTACTCGCTGCTCTACCTCGCGCTGATGTGCGCGGTGATGGTGATCGACCGAATCGTAACGTGAATCGTTTGCTCTGGACGCTCGCACTGGGTGTCTTCGCCGGCGCGCTCGATCTCAGCGTGCTCTCACCGGCACTGCCGGCGCTGGGCCGCGATTTCGGCGTGCAGACCAACGAGCTGGCATGGGTCTTCACCCTATACCTGCTCGTTACAGTGCTCTCGATCGCGCTCGCGACCACGCTCGCCGACCGTTTCGGACGTCGTCCGGTCTATCTTGCCTGCCTCGTACTTTTCGCGGCCGGCAGCATCGTCGCGATTACGGCGCCGAACTATGCCGTCTTTCTGCTCGCCCGCGCAATCCAGGCATTGGGTGCCGGCGGCATCTTTCCGGTCGCAACGGCGACGATCGGTGACGTCGTGCCCAAGGGGCAGCGGGGTGCGGTACTCGGGATCGTCGCCGCGACGTGGGGACTCGCCGCCGTCATCGGCCCAAGCCTCGGCGGACTCGTGACGCACTTCATTTCGTGGCGCTGGATATTTGCGGCGAACGTGCCGCTGGCCGCAGTCGTTTTCGCATTCGCGTTGCGCGATATACCAGACGTCGCGCCGCGCAGGGGCGAGCGCCTCGACGTGGGTGGATTGGCGCTGCTCTGCCTCGGCTTGCTGGCGCTGACGGATGGATTGATCGCCGCACGCGTGGGCATCGGCCTACTCGGTCTCGTGATCCTTGGATGTTTCGCGGTCTGGGAGACTGCGGCCACAGAACCGATCGTGCCCCCCGAGCTCATTGCCTCGCCGCAGCTCGTAAAGACGTACGCGCTCGAGATCCTCATCGGCATCTTGGAGGGTTCGCTCTTTTTCATTCCGACGGTCCTCGTCGGCGCGCAGGGACTTTCATACGCGGCGGCCGGTTTCATTGCGGCGCTCGGCGCTTTCACGTTTGTCGCCGTGATTCCGATCTCGGGCCGCGCGCTCGACCGAATCGGCAGCCGCGACGTGTTGCTCGTCGGCGCGATTCTTTCTGAGTTCGGTCTGGCGATCTTCGCACTCGGTTTTCAATCGCTACCGCTCGTTCTGCTGGCGATGATCGTCGCAGGCGCCGGATTCGGTGCGTTATTAGGAGCGCCCACGCGTTATATCGTTACCAACGAAACGCCGCAACGAGCGCGCGCGACCGCGGTCGGGTTGCTGAGTCAGGCGTTGATCGTCGGGCAGATCGTCGGAAGCTCGCTCGCCGGCGGACTCTTCGGCCTCGCCGAGAACGAAATCGCCGGTTACCGTCACGCCTATCTCGCTTTTTGCGCGATTGCTTTCGTGGCGTTGCTGATTGCCGCGACACTGAAGCCTCAGCGCTACGAGCGCACGCGCCCAACCGAAGAGGCAGCAGCCGGAGCGCATTAGGGCGAAACCCTCCTCATGGCGACGCACTCCGTCGAGAACCAGCCACCGCTTCTCGAAAACTACAACGTTTTCACGTCGGACCGAGCGCTCGTCAATGCGCTGGAGCGCGAAGCGCCGGGCGCGCCGACCAAGGAACTGGTCGCGCTGGGTGCGTTGGCCGGCCTGCCGGAGACGATTGCGCTGGGGTTCGACGCCAACGAGCATCCACCCGAGCTTCGTACTCATGACCGCTTCGGCCACCGCGTCGACGAAGTGCACTTTCATCCCGCCTGGCATCGTCTGCTCTCGGACGCGACGCAAGCTGGGTTAGCTGGTGCGCCGTGGCGCGATCGCTCGCGCAACGCGCACGTCGAACGCGCCGCGAAGTTCTACCTTTGGGGACAGGTCGAATCCGGCCACGGCTGCCCCATCTCGATGACGTACGCCGCCGTGCCGGTCGTTAGCGCGCAGCCGGAACTCAGCGCCATCTGGCAATCGCCGCTGACCGAAGCGGCTTACGATCCGCGTCTCGTTCCGATTGCGGAAAAGTCCGCAGCGCTCTGCGGCATGGGCATGACGGAGAAGCAAGGCGGGTCCGACGTACGCTCGAACCAGACGCGCGCCGTGCCCGCTGCACGACCCGGCAGCGGGGCCGAGTATCTCCTAACCGGACACAAGTGGTTCTGCAGCGCGCCGATGAACGATGCGTTTCTCGTGCTGGCACAGACCGGCGCGGGGCTCTCCTGTTTCCTGGTGCCGCGCGTGCTTCCCGACGGTACGCGCAACCCATTTGCGATCGCACGATTGAAGAACAAACTCGGAAACCGCAGCAATGCCTCGGCTGAAGTGGAGTTCGACAAAACACACGGCTGGCTGATCGGCGACGAAGGACAGGGCCTCGCGCGTATCGTGGAAATGGTCAACTTC
Organism: Candidatus Cybelea sp.; assembly: GCA_049800655.1. Classification (GTDB taxonomy): domain Bacteria; phylum Vulcanimicrobiota; class Vulcanimicrobiia; order Vulcanimicrobiales; family Vulcanimicrobiaceae; genus Cybelea. The sequence continues at coordinate 7,880 of JBARKF010000084.1, read as the reverse complement.
ACGCGAATGGATTGCGCTCTCGGATCGGCCGCGCTGATGCGCGCGGCACTCGCGCAAGCGATTCATCATGCAACCTACCGTCGCACGTTCGGCGCCTTCCTGATCGAGCATCCGCTGATGCAGAACGTGCTTGCCGACCTCGCGCTCGAGTCGGAAGCGGCAACGCTTCTCTGCATACGCGTCGCACGTGCGATCGACGACGCGATGCGCGACCCGCAAGCGGTGCCGCTCAAACGCATCGGCACCGCGCTTGCAAAGTATTACATTTGCAAGCGAGCGCCGGTCCTCGTTGGCGAGGCACTCGAGTGTCTCGGCGGCAACGGGTACGTCGAGGAGTCGATCATGCCGCGGCTCTACCGCGAGGCGCCGTTAAACTCGATCTGGGAAGGATCGGGTAACATCAATGCATTGGACGTGCTACGCGCTCTTCGCAAACAACCCGAATCGTTCGCCGCTTGGCGCGACGCCATCGCGCCCGCGCGCAGCGAGCCGCGCGTCGCACGCGAGGCTGCAAGCCTCGAGCGGGCCCTCGCCGATGCGGCCGTATCCGAGGCACAGGCGCGGAGTTTGAGCGAGCGCATGGCCGTGCTTTGGCAAGCGGCGCTCATCGTGCAGCACGCGCCGGCGAGCGTTGCCGACGCGTATCTCGCAAGCCGGCTCGACGGCGAATCGGCTCGCACCTTCGGCACCCTTCCCAGCGCTTGCGCGCTGCGCGAGATCGTCGATCGCGCAGCGCCGCACGAACGGATCGCGGTCGCGTCGTGAAATCGCGCAGCTTTAATGGCCATGCCGCCGGACTTGCTCGGCGCCGCTGGACCGCCGGCGAGCGTCAAATCGTCTGGCGAGGCCTGACCGGCCGTTTTACGCTCGCGATCGAGCCGCTGATCGGAACGCTCTTTATGGCATTGCTCACGTGGGGGATCATCTATCGCGCGCATCACGTCGCATCGGATGCAACGCTCGCGAAGATCGCCTGGATCTTCGCGCTCGGCGCCGTTGCGTTCGGCGGCTACTTCGTTGCCGTGCTCGCCGCGCCGATCGCCGCCTACTTACAAACGTTTGGGCCGATCTACATTCTCGACGGCTACGTCCGCTATCGCGCGCCCGACGAACGTTCCCGCGACGATGCCTGCGGCTATGCCGCCGCGCTCTTCCCCGATCGCCGCGTCGCCGGCGAGTGGGAATGGCTGGGCAAACGGCCGCTTCCGAACGTCACGATCCCCGCTCTCGTCGAATTCTCAACCTACGCCGGGATTCACAAGATCGACGGCAAGTCGACCGGCTTACTTCCCGACGAGGAACTTCCGCTGCTCGCGATCGGCATCGCCAACCGCCACGGCCGCCGCGCCGACTTGTAAACGCTTCAATTTTTGTCATCTTGACCTTGTCATCTGAGCCCTTCGACTCGCTGCGCTCGCTCAGGGTAAACTTCGGCGCTAGGCGCCGTAGTCGAAGGACGACTCTGTTTGCTGTGACGGGCCGCGAGACATAAGCGCGATCGTCATGCCCGCTAGAACTGCCGCTGCGCCGAGCAACTCGGTGAGCGTTGGGCGTTCACCGCCTAAGAGTGCGCCGACGGCGAGCGCGATGATCGGGCTGACCAGCGACGAGAGACCGACGATCCAAGCTTCGATGCGACGAAGCAGCCAAAGGTTCAGGAAGAACGCGACCCCGCTGCCGAACACTGCGAGGTAGAGCAGTGCGGCGATCGAGCGAGGGGCTAACGCGCTGCTAAGGTTGAGATGACGTTCGGTTGCGATGCCGAAAAGGAACACTCCGATCCCCGCCAGCAGCATGGACGGCGGGAGCGTCTGTAGCGGCCGCTGATGTGAGTGCTTCTTCGCGTATACGACCGCGAAGGCAGACAGCGCTGCGGCTGCAATCGCCGCCGCTACGAATGGTGCCGCTCCGCTGACGTGCCCTGACACTGACACCACTGCGACTCCGGTAAATGCGATCAATGCGCCGATCCAAATCCGCCAGTTGGTGCGTTCGCCGATCATCATGTGGCCAAACCAAAAAATAAAGAACGGCGCGACCCCAAAGAGCACCGCAACCAAGCCCGAATCGAGCCGCGTCTCCGCGACGTACGTCAGCACATAGTTAACGCCGAAGAGGAAGACCGCAAGCACCAGAACCAGCCGCCACGGGGTTCGCCGCCATCCGTGCCATTCGCGACTAAGAACGCTAGCCAGAAATAGCGCGAGCCCGGCAATGATGAAACGTAGTCCGACGCCGGCAATCGGCGGAAGGTATTCCAGCGAGACCTTGATTCCAAGCCACGTTGTGCCCCAAATCGCGCACATCGCCGCGTATGCGGTAACGGTGCCAAGGCTGTTTTTAAGCATCCTTCGACTACGCTACGTCGATGCCACGCCAAACGTTATCCCAGTTGCCGCTCCGCTCAGGATGACAAATACTCAGGATAAAGTCGCTGCGCGTCGTCACCCCGAGCGGAGCCGAAGGACGAAAGCAAACTTGTCATCTGAGCGGAGCGAGCGCAGCGAGCGCAGTCGAAGGACAAAACCGAAGTTCTCCTGAGCCCTTCGACTACGCTACGTCGATGCCACGCCAAACGTTTTCCCAGTTGCCGCTCCGCTCAGGATGACAAAAAATTGAAGATTACTTGAGCGGGATGCGGAGGGTTGTTTCGGAGGGCCAGTGGTGGCCGTAGCCGGATTGCAAGATGACCGCGCCGCCGATGGCAAAGATGATCACGATGCCGACGACGACGATGCGATAGAGCGCTGCTGGGATGCCGCGGCTCTCGGGGACCTTGCCGAAGTCTTGATATTCGTCGTCACGTATGATCATCGTTAGGATCCTTTTGGAGCGAAGCCGACGACGTTGAGCGCCGCGAGCAGCGCCAAAATCCCGCCAAGTCCGAGCAGCGCGAGCATCAGCTTGAAGACCTGGTTCTCAACGCCGATTGACTTCCAATCCTTATAGAGCGCATAGAACGCAACTGCGGCTACGATGATACCGCCGATCACCGCCCCTAGCCGTTCGATTGTCCCAGGATTCACTTAAAAGTCCTCCATCGCCAGCGCAAGGGCCTTACAATAGATAGAAGATCGAGAACAGCACAACCCAGATAACGTCGACGAAGTGCCAGTAGAGCGTGCCGGCGGTGATTCCGAAGAACTTTCCCCGGGTGTAGACGCCGGCTGCCGACTGCATCACGAGCACGGTCAAGTAGCAGACGCCGATGAAGACGTGCAGCCCGTGCATGCCGGTTAACGTGAAGAACGACGCTCCGAAGATCCCGCTTCCCCACCACGTTACGTGTTCGCCAAAGATGAGGTGGTTGTACTCGTAGGCTTGACCGCCGAGAAATCCCGCGCCGAGCACGATCGTCGCCAGCAAGAGCAACATGTATCGCATGAAGTTGCCGTGCTTGAAGTTCTCGAGCGCGTAGTGCATCGTGGCGCCCGAGCCAAAGAGGACGACTGAGTTCCAGGCGGCAAAGGCGACGTCGAGCCGCTGGATGCCCGGCGGCGGCCAGCCCTGGCCGCTGTTGCGCATGTAGAGATAGGCAAAGATGAACGACGAGAAGAGCACGCAGTCGCTGACGAGGAAGAGCAGAAAGCCCTGCAGCCGCAGCTCGCGCGTCTCGAGGTAGAGCTGATCGACCTCGCCATGCGCGTCGCGCGCTAGCGCCGCAACCGACACTAGTGCGCTCCCGCCGCGACCGGCGGTGGTGAATCGGTAAGCTCGTCGTCAAGGCCTTGATACGGCAGCGGCTGACTGAAGTCGTAAGGCAGGCCGTAGACCGTCGGGATGTGCTTAAAGTTGTAGTAGTGCGGCGGCGACGGAACCATCCATTCGAGCGTCCGTCCTCCCCATGGGTTCGCACCGGCGCGCTTTCCGTTGCGAATGCTCCAGATCACGTTAACGAAGAAGATCAGAATCGAGATCGCCATCAGATACGACGAGAACGTCTCGAAGCGGTTCCAGAACGTGAACTGCGGATCGTAGGTCGCAACTTCGCGCGGCATCCCAAGCATGCCGAGCCAGTGCATCGGAATGAACGTTCCGTTGAATCCGATGAAGAAGAGCCAGAAGTGCAGATGGCCGAGCCGCTCGTCCATCAGCCGTCCCGACATCTTCGGGAACCAATAATACATGCCGGCGAAGATCGCCATCAAGCTTCCGCCGACGAGAACGTAGTGCAGGTGCGCGACGATGAAGTACGTCCCGTGAACGTGAAGATCGAAGGGAATCGCCGCCAGAAAGATTCCGGTGATTCCGCCGATCGTGAAGAGCGCAACGAAGCCGGTTGCGAAGAGCATGGCGGTGGTGTAGTGGATCTTACCGCCCCAAAGCGTCGCCGTCCACGAGAAGATCTTGATGCCGGTGGGCACGCCGATCGCAAACGTCAAGATCATGAAGGGCAGCTGCAAGAAGGGTGCGAGACCCGACGTGAACATGTGGTGCGCCCAGACCATGAATCCCATCAGCGCGATCGCCATCGACGAAAACGCAATCAGCTTATAGCCGAAGATCGGTTTACGAGCGAATGTGGGGAGTACTTCGGAGATGATGCCGAACCCCGGGAGGATCATGATGTAGACGGCCGGATGCGAGTAAAACCAGAACATGTGCTGCCACATAACCGGACTGCCGCCCTTGGTCGGATCGTAGAACGGGACGCCAAACTCACGCTCGATGAAGAGCGCCGCCAACGCGGCCGCGAGCGCCGTCGTGGCGATCATGAGTAACGGCGCCGTTGCAAACTGTCCCCAAACGAAGAGCGGCATGCGCGTGAAGGTCATGCCCGGGGCGCGCATCTTTAAAATGGTGACGACGAAGTTGATGCCGGTAATCGTCGAGCTGACGCCTACCAAAAAGATTGCGGCGCACCACATCGACGTACCGGGGGCGCCCTGCAGCGAAATCGGCGGATATTCCATCCACCCGGCCGTCGGAGCGCCCATCAGGAACGACGAGAAGAGCATCAAACCCGCCACTGGGAAGATCCAGAAGCTGAGCATGTTCAGCCAGGGGAATGCGACGTCACGCGCGCCGATCTGCACCGGAAAGACGAGATTGCCGAATCCTCCGGTCAGCAACGGAATCACGACCAGCCAAACCATCGCGCTGCCGTGAATGGTGTAGACTTCGTTGTAGGTTTGGGGCGCGACGAAGCCGCCGTTCGGATTGAGCAGCTGCGTGCGGATCGCTTCGGCGAGCAATCCCGAGAGCATGAAAAAGACGAAGCCGGTGATGAGGTACTGGATGCCGATGATCTTGTGATCGAGCGAGAAGACGTATCGCCGGACGAATCCCTGAGGTTCGGGATGAATGTGGTCGGCGAGGCCTCCTGCGTGAACCGCTGCTGCTGTCATAGTGCTTTCGATTGTATCATTTGAGCGAGTTGAGAAATGCGACGAGATCGGCGATATCTTGCGCCGTGAGGTTGTTCGCGGCGGCGTTGGGCATCGTCCCCAAGCTACCGGTGAAACCGCTCTGAAGGATGCCGGCGACATCCTCGGGCGTCGCGGGCTTGCCGTCAACTAAGTTGGGGTGCGAAGGATCGTGGAGCACGCCCAGCAAGCCCGGACCGACAAGCTTTTGATCGAAGGGCGCCAGCTTGTGGCAGGCCGAGCACTTTTGGCCGAAGAGCTGCTTGCCCGTCGCGACGTTGCCGCCTTGGAGCGCAATCGCCTGGCCGCCTGCGGCCGGAAGCGCGTTGCTCACGTGGGCGTTTTTCTGCTGCCAGGAGCTGTACCATTTGTCGAATGCGGGCTTGGGTTCGATCACGAGTATCTGTTTGTTCATCTGGCTGTGAAGCACGCCGCAGAACTGGGTGCAGATGATGGGATAGCGTCCGGTGAGACGCGGCGTGAAGCGGATACTTGTGACCAAACCGGGGACCGTATCGTTCTTCAACCGCATCGCGGGCACCCAGAAACCGTGGATCACGTCAGACGAGGTAAGGTTCAGCGTCACCGGTACGCCGACCGGCAGATGCATCTCGTTCGTCACCTCGCCGTTGATCTCCGGATACCGGAACGAGAAATAGAATTGATGTCCGATCGCTTGGACGACGAGACCGGTCTGCGGTTCCAGCATGACTTCGTACCAGATCCGGACGCTCACGATCGAGAGCAGGACGACAAAAAGCGACGGGATGAGGGTCCACCAGAACTCCAGCTTGTAACTGTCGTGGACTTGAACCCCGATCGCGTCGGGCGGATCGGTCGCCTTCGCGCCAAATGCGATCGAAAAGTAGAGGACGTAGCCGGCCACAAAAATCCAGAGTGCGCTGCCGGCGGCGGCCATGAAACGAAAGAGCGTATCGACCTGCCGGGCCGTAACGATCGCCGCCGGTAGATAACTTTCAAGCGGAAAGACGTACCAGAAGACGATCGAGGCGACCGCCAAAATTGCCAAAACGGCCGTGGCCGCCCAGAATCCACGGCCGGGACGTATCGGCTCTGCTCTATCCTCAACCAAAAGTGGCTCTCTCCTCGTGTAACAATTATAAGCCCCGCGCCGGACGCGCGCACCGACTAAACGGGCTGTTAAGAGGCACCCTGGGCGGCCCCTGCAAACTCGCGAACCAGCCAATCGATGTTCGTAATCGCGCTTCCGACGACGACTGCGTCGGCTCCCGCGCTGAGCGCGGCGCGGACCTCGGCCGGCGAGCGTACCCCTCCCTCACAGACCGCGAACCGCCGCAGTTTGGCAAACTCGCGCACGAGCTCGAGCGCCGGCAGCGTTTGCCCTGCGGTCTCGGCGGTGTAGCCGCAGAGCGTCGTCGCCACCAGATCGGCGCCCGAGGCTGCGGCCGCAACCCCATCGGCTTCAGTGGCGCAATCGGCGAGTGCCAATCGCCCTTCTGCGTGAATTGCGGCGATCAAGCTGCCGACGTCGTCCCCTCCCGGCCGCGGTCGCGGCGTCGCATCAAAGGCCACGATCTCCGCGCCGGTTGCGACGATTTCGCGTATCTCGGCGACGCTCGGCGTGATGTACGGCTCAAAGCCGGGATATTCGCGCTTAATCAAACCAACGATCGGCAGCGCGACGCGCGCACGAACCGCACGCAGATGCTCGCTGCCGGCGATCCGTACGCCGACGGCGCCGCTCTCTTGGGCGGCACAGGCCATCGCGGCAATGACGTAGGGATCGTCGAGCGCCGAGCCGCGCCACGCCTGCACCGAGACGATCAATCCGCCGCGCAGCGTTTCGAGCAGCGTCACGAATGCAGCTCCAATATCTTGAAACCGAGCTCGCGATAGCCAAGCAGCAGCGCGCCGCAGGCCGGATCGTAGCGGGCTTCGACGACCTCGGCCTCCGGCACCGTTGCGAGAACGCCGGCACGCACGCATTCGCGAAAGCCGGCGTCGGCGAAGACGCCACCGACGAGCGCGACGCGTGGCGGCGCGCCGTCGTCGATCGCCCGGCGAACCAGCGCTACGAGCCGATCCGCGCCCTGATTCGCCAAGGCCCGAAAGACGTCGAAGCGCATCGCCGTGGGCGCGAACGACGCCAGCCGGCTCCGGGTGATCGTTCCTTTGTAAAACGCGTGCACAATGCCGCGCAACGAACGCATTCCGAAGAACTCGTAGGCCGCGTCGCGCTCGCCGGCAAGCGAGGAATCGTCCTCGTCGTCCGCGCGCAACAGCGCGGCGAGCGCATCGCTTGCGATCCTAAAGGCGCTTCCCTCGTCGCCGAAGAGGAATCCCCAACCTCCCAGCGTGCGAGAAGTACCGTCTTCGGCGCGCGCATAGACGACGGACCCCGTGCCGCTGATGACGACGACCCCCGCGCGGCCGCCGAGCGCGCCGGCGTGCGCAATCGGCGTGTCGTGCATCAGCACAACGCGCGCGGACGGAAGCTGCGGTGCACGCCCGTAGACGCGGCCATCGTACCCG
>JBARKF010000083.1:0-3471 GCA_049800655.1 Candidatus Cybelea sp. | reverse complement strand
GAACCCAGTCGGCGCCCTCGCCCTCGAGCAATTCCCCGGAGTAAAGCGCGATAGCTTCCTTTTGTGCTTCGGTCGTGCCCTTTAAGTAAAGGTTTTCAAACTTGCCTACGTCTGATAGCACACACACGCTTGGGTGCCACGCGTATCCATCCGACATGCAGCGAATTGCATCAGTCCCGTTCAGAACCTCACGCAAGAATGTACGGGCACCACTCGCGGCAATGTGCAGACGGTGTTGCACGACCTCGATTTCTAAGTCGGGCCAGAAACATTCGCTAAGCTTTTCGCGCGAGGCCGCACGCCGCGGATGGAGCACAAGATATTGGATTAGCTCCCGCCCGCGCTTCGGCTGAGGCCCGGTGTCCCAGTCGCTCGCCCCTACGATGCGAAAGCTTCCAAAGCACCTGGCCTGGAGTAGCACTTGTTCGTGATCGACCGCAAGGGCTTCCCGGAGCTCTTTCACGACAAGATCGGTCGCGGGGCGTTCTTCGGGTTGAGCTGTAAACTGAAACAGCACGTCTGTCATCAGGCGCCGACTTACCGCAATGGTTTCCATTCGCTCGTCTCCGAAACGGCCTGGTTCCCACAATAGGTTAGATCATGCTACACCTGTCCTCTTCGCTGGTCAATACCGTCAACCGGCTTGAGAGAAAGGCGAGAGCCTCGCGATAGTGCGCGCGGCAACGAGGGGGAGCGTGTGCAGTGCTTGGGAAGATTGGGACGCCCTAGACTGAAAGCGTGTTAGGCGTTGCGCTCACGATGTCACTTCGTGCCGGCGACGATGGGAAGCTATACGCTGAGGTATCGGTGCCTGACCGTGAGCAGCGCCTCGCGATTAGGAACTCGCTCCTCGTCTTACGTTTATGGCAGGAGTCGCCCGAGGTCGTGCGGTGCTCGGTGCACTGCCCCGCCACGGGCGCAACGGCGTATCTGCAAGGGAACGAAGAGCTTTTGGAGCTCTCCCGGACCCTTCGGCTGGAACTGCACCGATGATTCGGTCAGAATCGCGCAAGCCTCCCCGAAACGCTCGCCTGGGGCCTTAATTAGGCTCTCGCGGACCACAGCCGGAGATCAACTACAGTAGGAACTGCGCCCAAGGCTCGCTGCAGAAAATCGAAGCTGAAACGCGGTAGCCGAGTCCTTGCGCACCCCCAATTAGGGAAGGCCGCGGTGAGCGCTGGCAAGTCGTCGCGAACACGCCACGATCGAACTCGGCTGGCTCTTACCTTTCGAGCGGTCGGGGCAACGGCTAGCCACCGGAGGCAGAGCGTTGCGTTCGATTGCGCCTTTACCGCCATGAAGCTGGACGCTCGCGCCGCACACGGCCGCGAGGAACACCCGTCACAACGGGTGATGCGACGCCAACGTGACCTACGATCCGTTCGATGACCTCGATTCATCCGCACGCTCTTGGCACCGTGCTCGAGCAGTGTGAGCCGTACCGAATTGACATAACCGACATATGAGATGGCGAACTCGGGTCCGAGCGCTGCATCCTCGGGTTGGTCCGGCGCTGCGATCGCATGGCGAGGCCGGATACTCGCTCTGCCGGCAGCGACAGGTCGACTTCTAGATCAACCCTTCGGGCAGCAGGGGGCTGGGAAAGGCCCAGTTCGCATCGAACCACCACGTCGTATGGTGAGTCTCCCCTTAATACGTTGAGTCGGAGTCCTCGCAACTGGTTTTGACTAGTGAGGCCCAAGCTATGTTTGCTCGGAAAGTTCAAGCAACGGCAGCGATGAGTTCCGCCGACAAAGTAGCACAGGAACGCTCGCTGTTCGGGATGCACGCACCTGGCCTCAGCGAGCGCGTACTGATGCTCCAGCGCAATGTCGGAAATCAGGCGACGTTGAGGCTTCTCGCACGGCAAGCTGCAAGTCGGATTGGGAATGAGGGAGGCGGTCAGCGCGAGGCGGAGGCGGCGGGGCTAGTTTCGCCACAAGCTGTGGGCGATGAGGCATTAAGGGCAGTGCATGAGGCGCTGCAATCTCCTGGTCGGCCACTCGGTCCAGTCACGCGCGACTTTTTCGGGCATCGGTTCGGACACGATTTCAGTACAGTGCGCATTCATACGGACGGGCGCTCCGCGGAATCGGTCTCCGCGATTGGCGCGGATGCTTACACCGTCGGTTCCGATATCTTCTTCGCTGCCGAGCACTTCGACCCAGTGTCAGAGCCCGGGAGGCGCCTTCTCGCGCACGAGCTGACTCATGTCGTGCAACAGGGCGCCCCGTACAGCACATTCGGTTCTGACGTCTCTCCTCGTAGCCTAATGCGCTTCCCCGATGGTCAACTCGCCGATCCCATAATCGCGCCTGAAGGAACTCAAACCCTACGGAAGCCGCGCGGCAATGCGGCAGGGATCCTGCTTCCTGTGAGCTCGCCAAGCGACTCTTCCGAACGAGAAGCAGACGCCGTGAGCGAAGGAGTCGTCACAAATGCCGACGCCATCGTTAAAAACGGTGTCGGGGCGGCCGCATGCATCCAGCGGCAACAAACGATGGCGACTGTGCCTCCGCCGGCGCTCACGACGACCGCCGCAACACCTGACAAGGACGCCGAGGGCAACTCGCTTGGCGTTGGAAAGCGTCCATACCTGCTGCAGGAACCGCGAGGCTGGAATCGTAGCGCGCGAGGTTTTAAACCGTCGCTCCTTCCGCCTAACCCGATGGCAACGTACCTCACGCTTATGGCCCAAGTCGAGGCGGTTCATAAAGTACAGCGCCAAACCGCCGAGCGACTCAAGGCCTCCCACGACATGAAGTATTGGTTCGCCCGCGTCTACGAGTATGTCACGGAAAATGAGCTGGCCGCTATTCGGGCAAATCGCTATATGTACCCACACATGAAGATGCAAGAAGTCATCGCATTCCAGGACACCTACGCGACAAATCTCAAGGCGTGGGAAGGCGGTGCACAAAATCAGGTTGAGACCAATTGGCGCACTGCGTTTGCGGCCGCCGAAAGCAGCCCCTACTCTGGCAGCGTGATGGGTTGGGACATCAAGAATGCTCTGCTGCCGTCAATGCAGGCACATATTCGATTCGACCTGCCCAGGGCGATCGCGTCCGTTTACGCAACGAACTATTCAGGAATTCCGGGAACCACAATCAGCGATTTTCACGGCGATTTCGAGGCGATGGAGCCCGTGTTTGAAGCCGCGCAGGCCGAGATCCAGCCCGAACTAGTTAGGTGGCATGATCGCAACGCATGGCTCCTGGGCCGCATTGGCAATTGGCACTTCCTCCCCGGGGGCGGAAGCAGTCCGAACTTCTGGGGTTCGATCTTCGACCAAATTTTCGATGTGGCAAAAGAACGTGATGAAACATGGGTGAAAGCCACAATGATAGCTGCCATGGCGGGTTCTAAGAATCTCACGCAGCCGGGAGCTCAAGGTATCTTAGAGACGGGGCAGCCCGGACGCGCCTTTGACGTCGGCGGCGTTGTAAGCTCTGACTCGTGGGCCAGTAC
>JBARKF010000082.1:0-3962 GCA_049800655.1 Candidatus Cybelea sp. | reverse complement strand
CGCGCGAAATCGCGTACGACGGCGACGGCAAGCCGTTCGGCGCACACGCCTGCGATTCTCTCACGCTCGCTTGGGAGAAGTTCTCGTGGTGCAAAGACCGTGATTGCGGGATCATCGAGCGCCCGAGCGCCGAAGAGCGTCTCTGCCACGCGAGCCGCGATGGCGCGCGCGTCGTCCTCGCTGTATTCTCGTAGGCGACGTGCGAGGTGGGGCAGCAGCAACCAGAATCCGGCGCACTCCGAGTCGAAGGTCAAGCGTTCGCGTTCGTTCCGACCCGTAATCACCGGAGCTCCGGGCAAAGTTACGGCATCCATCTCGTCATCTCGTCTCTCACCGGGCCGGAGCGCTAGGCGCGTCGTTATCGCCGCGATCGAACGCGCAAGAGTTTGGGCGGCAACGAAGATGCCTGGACGCTCGGCGAAGAATCCTTCAACGGCGACGACAAGTGCGCGCACTTCGGCAACGTCAAACGTTTCTTCCGGTCCCGAACCTGCCGCACCGCTCAGCGCAGCGTGGACGTGTACCCACGTCGACGCCTCCGGCTCGCGACCGTCGTCCAAGAGCCGCAGCAAACGTCGCGCCTCTTCCGCCGTGCACCGGCGCACAATCGTTGTCGCCCACTTCCGCCCCAGCGCGGCGAGCACGTCGCAAGGATTGCAACGCTCGCAGATGGCGACCAGCGCGGCAGGCGTGGCCAAATGTTCGAGATCGCTGAATAGCGATATCGCCCGGAACGCGCGCCATTCGTCACGGGCGATCGCGACGAGCCAGGCAGCTGCCTCAATCGCCGGATCGGCATGCACGCCGCGCGCCGTCGCGAGCGTTCGCAGAAACGTCTCGGCGACGCCGCTTTCAGCAACGGCGTCCGAAAGTTCAAGGGTCACGCTCTCCTCGACGATGCATTGTACGCAAGCCGCAGCGACCCGCTGCGCGAGCTCACGCCCTCGAATGCGCGAAAGAGGTGCTCGCATCGTAATGTTCAGCTTTGGTACGACGGCAACTCCGGATTGGCTCGCGTGTGCTGCAAGCGCGGTGCGGAGCTCCTCCGGTAGCGATGAACGCAGCTCATGCGCAACCCGATCGGCTTCAGCGCGGCGGCTTGGCGCCGTTTCGAAGCGAATACCGATCGAGCCAATACGCGCGTTCACGTCCTGCGTCGTTTACAAGACTGAGCCGAGCGCAATCCACGACACCGTGGCGTCGAGATGCGAGTTGGACCACGTGGTCGGGTTGTTGTTACTCGGTGAGAGTGGTGCGAGCTGCGTAATCCGGTAGGTCGCACTGCCGGTCTGTACGGACGTCGCGACGGCAGCAATCGTCGTTCGGTTGTTGCCGCAGACTGCGAGGAAAAAAGCTGGAGCTACGGCAAAGGTGACGGGAAAGGCAATTGCAGGCGGCGAGTTAGTCAATGGATTGACGCTCACGTTCGCTGTGCCAAACGCAACACAGAACGAGCCAAGCTGTATGGCGCTGCCGTTTGCATTCGTCACCGTCAGCGGCGTCACGTCGACCGCCGGCGCAACCGTCTGGTTCATCAGCCGCTTCGACGAAGTGAAGCGGAACGGTGCGGACGGTTGATGCCCAGGGTTCACGAACACGTCCCCGTGCTCGGTGCGAAGGTGCAAATCGGCTGTGTTGGTGATACCGACGCCAAGCGACGAAGAATCGAGCTGCCCAACTTTTACGTTATTCATCGTGAGGCCGGTCGCATCCATCGTGCCCGTCGGCGTAGCGCCGGCTAGGAACTCGATTTGGTCGCCGGCGCTGGTTCCGCATCCCAGCAACAGCGTGTCCGATGCTGAGATACCTGGTTTGTTCGAAGGGGGCGTCGGGCCAAGATTCAGCGTGTTGGCGCCGGCGGCGATCGTGACGGTCTTCGCGTTCACGTTCTGGATTGCGCCCTGATTCGCAGTGATGGTTCCGCTGCCATCGAGCGTCGCGAGCGGCGTTCCCGCCGCCGAGGCGACGACGACACTTGAGGTTGGATCGTTATTCCCGAGGTTGATGACCAGACCGTTGCCCGTCGCCGTTGGCTCGTCAAAGGACAGTGTAACGGAAGAGCTCGCCGGCGCGCCGGTCGCTGCCGAGAAGGCGAGTTTACCGCCGGGAATCGAAACGCTGGGCGCGGTACCATCAGCCGACGCAATTGCTTCCAGCGTCCCCGCAACCGAGAATGTCGTCGGCCCATCATCTTCGGCATTGACGGCTACCGCGTGTTCGGGAGCCACGATCGTGTGCGCACGTACACCGGCGCCCTGCCGTACAACGTTCGATGCGCTTACGGCCCGCATCCCCGTACCATCCCAGCCCACGTAGCCCAAACAAACGGCGTCGGGCGCTTGCGCCGTTGCGGCGGCGGCACTCAGAAAGACACCGACCGCCGGCGTCTCGCGAATTTGATCGCTCGATGATTTTGCACATGGATTGAGCGGAGGAAGCGCGGTCGTGAGCGGCGCTTCCGTGTACCAGATGTATACCGGATAGTTTCCAGCCGGTTCACCCACGAGCGGGTCGGGTGCGAGCGGCACCGGCGAAGTGAGACGAAGCTGGCGTCCCTGCCCGTCGACCGCCGAACCAACGGTGACGGACGCCGACGGCGCCGCGACCTTCAAGAGGAGCCCGTCGACGACGCCGGCAGTGTGCGCGCTCGACGTGTGGAGCTCGAGCTGCTCGCGCGGATAGTTGACCGTTAATTGGAGGTCGACCGCCGAGAGCAGCTGCCCTTCGCTGAACTGCGGTCGATCGAGGTAGCTCATTTGCCCCTCGTGCGAGGCGCAGGTGCAGGTGGAGGCGCCGGTGCCGGCTGCCTGTCGCGCAGCAGTTCAAGAATGATGCAAAGCATTCGGACGACGGCCGCCTCGATCTCCTGAAGCGAGTAAATCGTTCGGCGCACGCGGCAATCGGGAGCACTAACCGTGCGTCCATTGCTGGTAAAGCATGCCAGCGGAATCCACGGCCAGCACGGGATACAGGGATCGCAGGCACGCGCCATATGCAGGAGGTCGGTACACGACGCACTCTCCTGTTCCCGCGCTTCACTCACTCGCGTCGCCAACGCTTGATACACGTCGCTTGGGGCGTCGCTTGCCGATGCTCCCGACGCGAGTGTGGAGGCAACGTCAGTAGCGCCGTGCGGAATCTGGGTGATCAGGTTCCAAATTCTAGCGAGCACGGCATCGGCGGCCGGCAAGCCGCACCAAGTCAACGTGTCCGTTTGAGAGGGAATTTGCGGGAATTCGTTATCGCCGAAGAGACGGACTTCTACACACTCGCTGACGCGCGAGTACTCGCAAATTGTTTTCGGCGTACCGCATTGCTGCGCGTAGGACGTTACCGGGTTTGACAGGCATTCTTTGTAACGCACCGCAATGCAGAAATGGGTCGGAGGCGTGGGCTGGCAACCGGGAATCGCACACCACGGATCTCCCATTGCTTTTGTGATGCGGGCTTGACGTTCGGAGAAGAGCTGCGCGAGCAACGTAGAGTAATCGGCAGCCATATAGACGTCGCGGCCGTAACGGTCGATTCCGTAACCCGCCTCGACGCGCAGCGTCGCACCCGCTACCAGCGTCGCACCCGTTTGCTGGTCGGCTTCGCCATCGATTGCGACTCGTAAGCCGCAGCCAACGCCCCAGCCGATCGTGTGGCGCGCACGCAACTGCTCGTGTGAGAAGACTCGCGCGAGAATCGCGTTGAGGTCGGCCGGCTGCACCAGTTCGCCTGCGAAGAAGCGTGGAAACGTCAAACACGGGATCGGGCAGAGTCCCGCATCCATCTCGGGTGTGTTGCCTGCACAGCCGCAGTCGCAGCCATTCTGCGATGCCTGAGCGACTTCGACTAGCCGCGATTCAATTGCGACCGCTGAAGGCTTATTGACGATCGTCGAGCTCATGAAAAGTCTGCCTTTCCTGGATTACTTCGGTGCTGGCTGCGGCAGCACGGTCCTTACGACGAAGTCTCCT
>JBARKF010000081.1:0-50791 GCA_049800655.1 Candidatus Cybelea sp. | reverse complement strand
CATATGCTTCACGCGGATCGGCGATCGGCGCGAGGTGAAGCACGTCGATCAGCGCGGTGCCGGTATATTCGGGGTAGAGATCGACATTGCCGCGCTGCATTGCCGCGATCGCGATCTGAGTCGAGCCGAGGTTGAAGAGACGTTCGACGCGCATCCCGGCGGCTTCGAGAGCCTGCGCGTAGATCTCGGCGATCCCGAACGACTCGGTAAAATTCTTTGACCCGACCCGCACGCGCGAACCTCCGAACGCGCAACGCGCGAGCGCCGGCGTGGCGGCTACCAGCGCGAGCGCCTGCCCGCGATTCACGTGCGCGCCGCGATCCGGCCGGCAACGCCCAAAACGAGATCCGCCCCCAACGCCAGTGCCGCGACCACCACCGCCGCGGTGAAGAGCAACGGCGGGTCATCGGTTTGCAGACCTCGGACGATCTCATCGCCAAGGCCTCCCGCGCCGATGAACGTGGCGAGCGTCGCGCTCGCGATCGTCTCGGTTGCCGCGGTGCGCAGACCGACAAACGAGACCGGAAGTGCAAACGGCACGACGACGCGCCCGAAGCGTTGAAGTGCGGTCATCCCCATGCCGGTTGCGGCGTCGAGTGCGGCGATCGGCACGCCGCGAATGCCGAGATCGACGCTGATTACGATCGGCGGAATCGCCAAGAGTGCAAGTGCAACGATTGCCGGCGCGGCCCCAACGCCGAGCAACGGCAACAAGAGCATCAACACGGCGAGGCTTGGAATCGTACGCCCCACCCCTGCCATCGCCAGCACCCAAGCGCGTAGCGAGGCCGACTCGGCGGCAAGGACGCCGAGCGGGAGCCCGACGCAGAGCGCCAGCGCCAGCGACGAGAGGGCAAGAACGAGGTGCTGCGCGACGTGCGCGAGGAAATCGGCCATCGACGCAAGTTTTTTGCCGCTCGGGAGGCGAAACCCGGTTTCGGCCGGTAAGCAGAACGAAACGATGATCACTCAGCCGCAACCGAAGCGGGCCACGATCCCTACGGCAACGCTCGACGATCCGGCGCTCTACATTAGCCGCGAGCTCTCTTGGCTCGAGTTTAACGATCGCGTACTCGAGGAAGCGCTCGACGCGCGCAATCCGCTGCTCGAACGCCTCAAATTCGTCGCGATCTACGGAACGAACCTCGACGAGTTCTTCATGATCCGCGTCGCGGCGATCAAGCAGCAGATCGAAGCGCAAGTCGTGCGGCGATCCGAAGACGGCCGAACGCCGACCGAGCATCTTGGAGCGATCTCCGTACGGTTGCACGCCTCCCTGCCGAAACAGATGCGGCTGCTCAACGAGGAGTTGCTGCCCTCGCTCGAACGGGAAGGCATTCGGTTGATGCGGGTAGCGGATCTCGACGACGATACGCAAGCCGCGCTCGAGCGAACCTTCGACGAGTCGGTCTTTCCGGTGCTCACGCCGCTAGCAGTCGACAGCGGACATCCCTTTCCCTACATCTCGAATCTCTCGCTATCGCTTGCGGTCGAGCTCGAAGAGGCGACGCGCGACGGCATCGAGCTCCATTTCGCGCGCGTCAAAATTCCACCGACGCTGCCGCGGTTCGTTCCGGTCGAGGGTTCTCCCGAGGGTGAACGACGCTTCGTTTTGCTCGAAGATCTGATCGCGCACCATCTCGACGGCCTCTTCACCGGGATGCACGTTCGCGACTCGTATCTTTTTCGGGTGACGCGTGACGCCGATCTCGACCTACAAGAAGATGAAGCCGACGACCTTTTGCGCGCGATCGAATCTGAGCTGCGGCGGCGCCGCTTCGGCGAACCCGTGCGCCTCGAAATCGAGCGCGGAATGCCTGAGTACATGCGCGACTTTCTCTTCAACTCACTCGAGCTGGAAGGCGTTGACTGTTACGAGATCGATGGTCTGATGGCGCTCAGCGATCTGTGGCAGATCGTGAACCTGCCGGGATACGAGAACTTGCGCGACCAGCCGTTCATGCCCGCGATCCCAAAGCGCCTCATCGGCGTCAGCGATATCTTCGCCCAGATCCGCGAAGGCGATATCTTGCTCCACCATCCGTACGATTCGTTCGATCCCGTGGTCCAGTTCGCGCGCCAGGCGGCCGAAGACCCTAAAGTTCTCGCGATCAAGGCCACGCTCTATCGAACCTCGGGTAAGAACTCGCCGATCGTACGCGCGCTGCTCACCGCCGCCGAGAATGAGAAACAAGTCGCCGTCATCATCGAGCTCAAGGCTCGCTTCGATGAAGAGAACAACATCGAATGGGCGAAGCGCCTCGAGCGCGCGGGCGCGCATGTCGTCTACGGCTTCGCAAACCAAAAGGTGCACGCCAAGACGTTGCTGGTCGTGCGCGAAGACGAGGACGGATTGCGGCGCTACATGCACTTCGGAACCGGCAACTACAACGAGAAGACCGCGCTGCTCTACACCGATTTAAGCTTGTTCACCGCGCGTCCGGAGCTTGGCGCCGACGATACGCAACTCTTCAATGCGCTGACGGGCTTCTCCAAAGTTACCGATTACGAAGACCTGTGGATCGCACCGGTGACCTTTCACCGGGAACTTATCGCACGCATCGACCGCGAGACGGAGCACGCGCGGGCGGGCCGGCCGGCGGGTATTCGCGCTAAAATCAACGCGATCACGGAGGGCGACGTCATCCGGGGCCTCTACCGCGCGTCGCAAGCGGGAGTGCCAATCGATCTGCTCGTGCGCGGGATGTGCGTGCTGCGACCCGGCGTTCCGGGCGTCAGCGAGAACATTCGCGTGCGCAGCATCGTCGGACGTTTTCTCGAGCACTCTCGGATGTATGTTTTCGAGAACGGCGGCGAGCGCGAAGTTATGATCGCGAGCGCCGATTGGATGGGGCGCAATCTCGACCGGCGCGTCGAGCTCGCCGCGCCGGTTCTCGACCCGGTCATGTCCGAGACCCTCACGACACACGTGCTCACCACTTTGCTGGCGGATAACGTCAAGAGCCGCGAGCTTCAGGTTGACGGAACGTATCGGCGCCTGACCCCCGGTCCCGGTGAAATGCCGATCGACGCACAGCGAGTCTTTCTGGCGCAAGCCCAAAGCTAGCACCGCGCTTCGCGTAGCACAAAGGAAGCTTTATTTTGTCATCCTGAGCCCTTCGACTTCGCTTCGACAAGCTCAGCGTCGCTCAGGATAGACTTCGGTGCGCAGCGCCGTAGTCGAAGGACGCAGGGAGCGGTGCAGCGTCACTGGATGGTCCTTCGACTACGCTGCGCACTTCGTGCTCCGCTCCGCTTAGGATGACAGGCGCACTACACCGTGCCGCCGCGCGAGAGTTCGAGCACGATGGTCCACTCGTGCGGCATCACCGGTTGCACGGAGAGGCGTTGTCCGCGGCGCAACAACGCCATCCCCACGAGCCGCGGCTCGGCGCGCATTTGCGCCAGCGTCACCGGATGCGCCAGCGCTTCGACGTAGGCGACGTCGACCATGAACCAAGTTGGTTTGCCGTCCTTGGCACGCCCGTCGAAGTACTCGCTGCTGCGGTCGAACTGGGTGAAATCCGGATAGGCGGTTTTGACGACTTTACAGATGCCGACGGCGGCCGGTTCGGCAATGCTCGAATGGTAGAAGAGCGCGAGATCGTCGATCCGCATCTCCATCATGTTGTTGCGTGCTTGAAAGCTGCGCACGCCGGTCCACGGCGTCGTTCCGTCGGCGCGGAGTTGTTCGAACGAGAAGGCGCTCGGCTCGGTTTTTAGCAGCCAGTACCGCGGCACTACTTGCCGGAGCTGATCGTCACCGCCGCCATGTGGCTCTTCAGATGCATGGTCTTCGCGGCTTTACCGCCGTCGGGGTACTTCCAAAAGGCGATCTCGGACGCGGGCGTGCCGACGATCGTCCCGCCATCGATCCACGAGCTGCCCGAGACTTTCTCGGGCCAGTTCTTAAACTCGGTGATGCCGGTGATCTTTCCGGTCGAGCCCGAGACCGCGACGCGGTAGATACGCTCTTCGATGATGTCGCCGTTATGGTGCGTCGAGCGGAAGGATTGCAGCGCAAAGTATTTGCCGTCCCACTGCGCGTGCTTCACCCCACCGAGCGTCCGGTCGAGCGTCACGGTTTTAAACGCGCTCTTGCCGGCGGCGAGCTCGGCGCCGACGTTGCCGCCGCTGGTGACGAAGAGATTGCCGGCATCGTCGTAGCCGCATTGCGGATCGGCGCCGATGGCGTCGGTCTGTAAGATCTTCGGCGTGCCGCTGGCCCCGGAGTAGATCGCGACGCTGGGAGCATAGTTCGAGCTCTTCTGCTCGGTGACGGCGAGATTTCCGGTGGTCGCGTCGCTGGAACAATCCATCGGCATCTCACCCGCGGGAACCGCAAGCGAGGCGATCGGGGTGGTCCCGCCGTGAGCGTACTCTTCAACGTAACCGGTGCCGGTATGCGACGATTTTTTCGGAGCCTCGGTGATGAAGACGTTGCCGCTTGCATCCGAACACATCGCGCTGACGGCGCCTGGAGTGTTTGACGATCCGCTTGGCGCGCCGGCCGGATAGGTGAAAACCTGCACGATGTGGTTGCCGGCGACGTAGAGCAGCGCGCCGCTCGTACCATGACTGGGAACTCGTAATGCGCTTAGCGCTTGCCCGGCCACAGGGTTGACTCCGGTTTGCGCTGTGCCGCATGCGGCCAGTAACGCGGCAAGGGCGCTTGGGCAAACCGCGCGCCATGCCGCACGAAAAATCGTTCGCATGAAGCGCTCCTTCGAGGATCGCCGGGCATGCCCTGGCGGCGCCTGCGGCCGATATGCTATCGTGAGGCGGCGATGCAGCGGCGAGTGATTCGAGCAACTTCCAAGGGCTGGGACGGCGTCGAGCCGGCGGCCTACACTCCCGAAGCGGTCGCGACCGGCGTCGCCCGCCACACGATCGTCGGAAGCCGAAAGGCCAACCCAAGCGAGCCCGGACCGCGCATGGAGCTGCGCTACTTCGAGCTGGAGCCGGGTGCGGCGTCGCGTCTGGAGAAGCACCACCACGAGCACTACATTATCGTGCGTCGCGGCTTTGGCTACGCAATCATCGGCGACACTGCCACGGAGATCGGGCCGAACGACGTCATCTACGTCGCCCCGCTCGAACTTCACCAGTTCGTCAATCGCGCCGACGAGCCGTTCGGATTTTACTGTTTCGTCGACACGTGCCGCGATTTTTCTCAAGCGCCGACGCCGGAAGATTTAGAAAAACTCCGGGCATCGCCGGCCGGCGCAATCGCGAAACCGTTTGCCGTTCCACCTCCCGTTCACCGCTAGCCCCCATACTTCTACCGACTACAAGAGAGGCCGTATGTCAAAGTTTTCTCACATCGCTGCCGGGCTCGCATTTCTTCTTGCCGTCGCGTTGCATGGGTGCGCGGCGCCGACCAGCGTTGCCCCATCCGCCGCGCTCGCTCCTAGCGGTCCGAACTGGATCTACTCTCATGGCGTGCTCTACCACCGGCCCCATTACGCGCTCGTGCGCGGCGCGCAAGCCAAGGTCAGGCCGCTGGAGATTCCCTACGTGCCGTACCAGGGCGGGCTCGTGATCGTCGCGCCGAAGTTTTACCTCATCTTCTGGGATTACAAAAAGTATGGCGACGCCAACAAACTGCAACCGCTGCTCGAGACATATACGAAGAACATGGGAGGCAGCGGCCACAATAACATCGAGACGCAGTACTATGAGAACTTAGGAAAAAAGAAGAAATACATCACGAATACTGCGAATCAGTTCGGCGGTAGCTGGGACGACGAGTCGCCGATCGGAAAGCATCCCAGCGATGCCGATGTCGCCGCCGAGTCGTTGCGGGGCGTCGCCCACTTTGGATTCGATCCTAACGGCGTCTACATCGTCGCCACGCCGCACGGCCATAGCGAAGCGGGGTTCGGCACGATTTGGTGTTCGTACCACAGCGACACGTCGTACGCAAAGCAGCTCGTTCCCTACGCGAATTTACCCTATATGACCGATGCCACCGGCGGCATCAAGTGCGGCGCCAACATCATCAAGCCGCCGTCCGACGAAAACGGAAAGGACGAGGGCATGACGATCATGGCGGGGCACGAGTACGGCGAGACGATCACCGATCCGTATCCCTTCAGCGGATGGAGCGGGAGCAACGGTGAGATCGCCGATGCATGTCAGTGGCAAAATATCGCAAACGATCAGTTCGGCACGAAATCGTACGCGATGCAGCCGATGGTGAGCGACGCGACCGAGAGCTGCGTGCAGGTTTATCCCTCATCGGCCCTAGCGATCGGGCGTGAGGGGTCGGCGACCCACTCGCTCCAGGATCCACCATAGACGCGCGAGCCTTCGAGACCGGCGTGCTCCATCGCCAGGTAACTTACGGCGGCCGAAACGCCCGAGCCGCACTGATGCACCGTGCGTTTGGGGTCGAGTCCGGCGCGCCCAAACTCCGCACGCAGCGCCTCAGGTGATTTGAGCCGACCCTCTGGTCCGAAGTTCTCTTTGAACCAGCGGTTGGCGGCACCCGGGATGTGTCCGGCGACGGGATCGATCGTTTCGACTTCACCGGTGTAACGTTCCCTCGCGCGCGCGTCGACGAGCTGCATCGCAGGATCTTGCAGATGCTCGCGCACGTACTGCGCATCGACGAGATATTCCGGATGCAGCCGAATCGTGAGGTTCCCTTCGTGCGTCGATTCAGAGGGAGCGGCGGTAACCGGATAGCCGCGCGCGACCCACGCCGTGAACCCGCCGTCAAGTATGGCAACCGCATCGTGCCCGATCCAGCGGGCCAGAAACCAAAGACGTGGCGCAAACATATCGCCGCCGGCGTCGTAGGCGACGAGCTGCGTCGCGTCGTCGACGCCGAGCGCGCGCAAGAAGCGCGCGAACCGTTCGGGGTTGGGCAGCGGGTGGCGTCCATTGACGCCGGTCTTCGCACCGGCGAGATCCTCTTCAACCGCCGCGAAGAAGGCACCGGGTACGTGGGATTCCTCGTAGAGCCGGCGGCCGAGCGCGAAGTCCGCGAGCGCGTGCCGGCAATCGAGTACGATCACATCGGGCTCGCCGAGGCGCTCGGCGAGCGCCTCCGGCGAGATGATCGTTCTATACGGCATTCGTAGCGCTTCAGACCGCTAGCGCAGGTTGATCGTCTCTCGCTGCGGGCCCGAACCGCCGAAGACTTCTTCGAGCTTCGTTTGCAGCTCGCCGCTGGCCGCCATTGGACCGAGAATGTCGGTGTCGCCGTAGAACGCGCCCCCGATGAAGACCTTCGGAAGCGTTGGCCACTTGGTCATTTCGGCGAGCGCTTCGCGTTTGGGTACGTTCTCCAACACGTCAATCACTTCGAACGGGTACCCAAAACGATCGAAGAACTCGATCGTCTCCAGCGTAAAACCGCAGCGGGGCGCCGTCTTCGTACCCTTACCGTAGACCAGGATTGGATTCGCGCCGATTTCGCGTTCGATTTCTTCTTTGTAGTCCATCCGTCGTTTACTCCTCTGCAACGATCGTCTTGAGCTCGACCGCGTGCACGCGGCCGTCTTTGAGCGCACTTTTGAGCGCGCCATACACCAACTGGTGCTGCTCGATGAGCGTCTTTCCACCGAACTCTCTCGAGCGCACGGTCACGTTGAAATGATCCATCGTTCCGGTGCGGTCGAAGATGCCGACTTCCGCGTCGGGAATCACGGCGCGAATCAACTCGGCCAGCGTTTTGTTCTCGATCACGATTTGAGACGCGGTGCACGCGCGTTCAACGCCTCGGCCAGACCGCGCGCTTCGCCGAGCGCCTCGGGAAGACGGGTCGCTCCCTTCGCAAGCGCGGCCGTGACGCCGCTCGCCAAAATGATACCCGTCACGCCGAGCAGAACCGCCGGCACGCCGCTCGCTCGCAGTGGTCCGGCTTCGATGGTAAATGTCCGCTGCACGCGCGCGAAGCCCCGAAAGAACGCGCGAAGCCGCCTTGCCCCGTTATTCATCGCCTCCGTTCTACGTCGAATCGCATCGGAAGGCCTGGCATGGCCGGCTGAGCGAACCCAAGGCAGCTATGCTCCCGGTTCTGGTTGCGGTCTGTTGTCTTGTCGGAGGCACCGTGCATGCTCCAAGCGGCGCGCCGATTGCTCGGGCCGCGCTCACGTTGCGAGGTCCGAAGACCGTCGAGACGACGACCGACGCGAAAGGCACCTTTTCCGTCGTGATACCGCCGGGCCGTTACGATCTCACGGTCGTCGCCTACGGCTACGCAGCGGTCACGGTCAACACGGGCGAAGTCGCGGAGGGTTCGCACATCGACGTCGTGCTGGAACCAAGCGATACGCCGAAACTGCGCACCATCGGTTCGGTCACGGTCAACAGTGGGTTCACCTTGAATCGCGACGTGATTCCCGAGATGGAGGTCTCGCGCGCTCAGATGGATGCACTTGGCTACACGCAGGTCCTCGAAGGGCTACAGCAAGTCCCGTCGGTCATCATCCAGCGTCCCGATGCCGGAGCTCCCACCACGCCCGCGGTTGTTTCGCTCCGGGGGCCCGACCCTTCCGAGGCGATGGTCACCCTCGACGGCCAGCTGCTCAACGATGGGAATACCGGCGATATCGATCTCTCACAGTTTGGCGTGCCGGCCTTCAACAGCGTCAACGTGACCGAGGGCCTCGGGCCAACCGATTCCGAGGGGAGCAACACCTTCGGCGGCGCGGTGAACTTGGTTTCGTTGCGCCCAACGCAGGATAGTCATCTCAACTTTTCCACCTCGGCCGGCTCGTACGGTATGACGCAGAGCTGGCTCAATGCGACCGGGACGATCGGAAAACTCGGCTATGCCTTGGCCGGCAACGATTTCCAGCAAACGGGCCAAGTGAACCAGTTCGCCTGGGTCGTCCCATCCAACAATCTGCCGATCTACTGCGGTCCGGCGACGAAGACGAAGACTCCGAACTGTCCGTTTTACACGCACCTCGGTTCGACGATCTCCGCCATGCTTGGACTCGTCAATCTCGACTACAACTTCTCGCAAAGCTCCGACCTTGGCTTTCGCGTCTTTACGCTAGGCGACAATCGCGACGAATCGAGCGCGCTCAACGGGATCGCGGGCAACTCGACCTGCGTCTTTAGCGGTCCGGGCCCGGCGTGCGCGTTTTCACGGTCCGCTTCGGGCGGTCCCAATCAGGTCGCCAATCCGGTCTTCGGCGATCACGTCGGACAGGGAAGTGCGAACTTTGCGCAGAGCATCCGCGCTTACGATGCCTATTCGCGGACGCCGCTTGGATCGGGTACGCTGCTGGCCGATTTTTATGCGAGCGACAACAACATCGACTTCCAGGGCGGCGCGCTCTCGCCGTACGACGCCTCGCATCTCGACACGCGATACAACGAAGGTCTCTCCTGGGGAAGAACCTTCGACGAGAGCGAGTTTGCGTTTGGCGGATACTTACGTCAAGAGGCGCTCACCGGCCTCGGGATAACCGAAACGCAAGCGCAGAGCATCAACTCGTATTTCATTCGGGGCTCGCAAGAGATTGGTAATACACTTCGGCTCTCGGGTGGACTCTACGACGCCAACTACTCGACCTTTGGGAACACGTTGAATTGGCGATTGGGCGTGAGCGAGGATCTCGGCACATCGAGCGACGTGCGTTTCTCGGTCGGCACCGGATTCCGGCCGCCGCTGCTTGCCGAGCGCTACTTCTTTCCGGCGGTCGTCGTGGACGGTAAGCTGCAGCCAAACCCAGCGCTCGGACCGAAAGACGCGAACTGCGTCGTCCCCAACGGCAATCCGCTGGAGCGGCCGGAGCACGCGACGGAGTACGAGCTCGGCTTTTCTCACCTGTTTTCGCACACCTCAAATCTCGACGTTTCGCTCTATCGCTCGAATTTGCGCGATACGATCGAGAACTACTACCCGGGCGGCGGCGCGGTAAGCTTCTGCGGCACGCCTCTCGGTTTCGCGTATGAAATCCCGATCAACATCGGCAACGCCGTTTATGAGGGCGCTGAAGCGCGCTACAAGCAGTCGTTCCCGCGGTTGAACCTCGTCGCGACCTTTTCGTACGGCCTGAACGTTGCCTATCCGTACGCGCTCGGACCGTTTGTCTCCAACCCGACGTCGGGCGGAACGCTGATCGACTACCAGCAGTTCTTGGGCGTTCCGCAGCAGCAGGGCTCGGCGATGCTCACTTGGGCGCGGGACGGCTGGCACGCGTCGACCGCGTTCACTCTTGCCGGAAAGAATAACACCCTCAATCAGCCGCCATACACGCTCGTCGATGGCGCCGTCGGTAAGAACTTCGGACACCTGGACTTCACGATCGCCGTGACGAATTTGTTCAACGCCGTGTCAGGGCCGTTCACCCTCTACGACGCCGGCGTTCCGTATCGTGGCCTTTACGCCGGAGCTGGGAACTCGCAGTTTCTCGCCGACGTCCCCACCGACGCACTCTTCATCCAGCCGGCGGCGGTAAAGTTCATCATGACTTTCCACGAGTAGTGGCGACGATGACCGCGGTCCGCCTGCACGAGCTCGGCGGCCCGGAGCAACTGAAGATCGACGAGATCGGCGTTCCGGAAATCCGCGAGAATGAGGTGCTGGTTCGCATTCGCGCGGCCGCACTCAATCGGCGCGACCTCTTCATCACCCAGGGACTCTACCCGAAGTTGCAGCTGCCGGTAACGCTTGGTTCAGACGGTGCCGGCGAGATCGCGCAGCTCGGCGCCGTCTTCGGGAATCTGCGCGCCGGCGATGAAGTCGTGATCGATCCGTTGTTTGGTTGGGGCGATAATCCGCGCGTCTGGGATGCCGGCCATGAGACGATTCTTGGGATGCCTCGCGACGGCACGTTCGCGCAATACGTCGCAGTGCCGGCCGAAAACGTCTACCCAAAGCCCGCAGCGCTTTCGATGGAAGAGGCAGCTGCGATTCCGTTGGGAGGGTTGACCGCCTATCGCGCGCTCTTCACGCGCGGCGCGCTGCAGCGCGGCGAAACCGTTCTGATTACGGGCGTCGGCGGCGGCGTACAGACGCTCGCGTTGCTCTTCGCCAAACACGCCGGCGCGCGGGCGATCGTGACGTCGAGCAACGACGCGAAGCTCGAGCGGGCTCAATCACTTGGCGCCGACCTCGCGATCAACTACGTGACCGTGCCCGAGTGGTCGAAACAGCTGCGGGGGGAGAGGATCGACCTCGTCATCGACTCCTCCGGCGGTGAAACGCTGCGCAAAGCGCTCGACGTGGTGCGCCCGGGCGGCCGGATCGTCGTCTACGGCGGTACGAACGGCGATGCCACGATCAAAATGTTTCCGCTCTTTTGGAAACACGTCACGATCTTGGGAACGTCGATGGGAAGCCCGCAGGACTTTGGCGCGATGTTAGCGTTGTTCGACGGAGCGCTGCGGCCCGTTGTCGACCACGTGTATCCGTTACGCGATGCGACTGTCGCGTTTAGACGACTCGAGCACTCGGATCAGTTCGGAAAAATCGTGCTCGGCATCGCATAGTTTCGTTTTTCCGGTTTACCGTCGCACGAGCCGTCCGGCGGAGGTTGGTTGCGATAGATCGGTCCCGGATGCGCTACCGGCAGTCCGTCGCGCGGCCACAGAACGACCGGCACCTCATTGTTCGGCGTCAGCTCCCGCTCGCACGCGAACACCGCGCGCTTTTTCGAATGCTTGTTGCCGCCGACCCAGAGATCGAACCAAAGGCCGTAGCAGCCGTTGCTGCCGCTGCCCGTCGGTCCTCCCGACGTCGTGCACAAGTCCTCGCGGATGAAGTATTGTTTCAAAAACGGGACGTAGATCTTGATTCCGTACGGGATCTCTTTATTGTTGGCGCGCTCGGTCGCAAACGTCGTCGGGTTGCAGTAGGTTCCGTCGCCGCCTGCGTGTTTGTGGATGATGGGATGAGCGATTCCGTTGCCGGGCGGTGCGTTGTCGGGCCACCCATAGAAAGTAATGGTCGCCCGAACCTTGGTGGGATCGATCTTCGTGACGTAACAGGTGGTTTGAGAGGCGTTGCCCGCTGGCGGAAGAACGGTCGGCCCGCCGATCCGAGAACAGGAAGCTAATCCGGCGATGCCGGCGAGCAACATCGTGCGGCGAATTGGCTGTGTCAACATCTATTGCGCTCCCTCCACGAACGAGTACTCATAGAGCGATTCCAACCGTAGCGCGGTGCCCAGCTCCGCGATGACGACTGCAGCCTCCTCCGGCCCGAGGATCTCCTCGATCTTGGGATTGAGCATCGCGGCTTCCTCCGAGGTCATCGGGCGGTCGAGTCGCCGCGCAATCACCCGGCCTTCGCTTTCGAGGGCGATCAGGTGCGCCAAAATCTGTCGAGCCATTGCGGGCCAGAGCACTTGGCGCTGCGGCGAGTAGATGCGTCGCACCAAATCGGGAATCGTCGACGGCCCCTTGCGGAGCGCGTCGAGGATCTGATCCTCGCGCATTTGGCGGTGGGCGATATACTCGGAAATCTTGGCGGGCGCGTCGGTGACGATAGGCCCGTGGCCGCCGTAAATGAGGCGTGCATCGCCGAACTCGGCGGCTAACCGCGCTAGGGTACGCTGATACGGGCGCATCGCACCACCCGGCGGCGCGATTACCGTCGTGCCTTCGCCGAGAATGACGTCGCCGGTAAAGAGCGCGCGCGCTTCCGGCAGGTAGAAGACCACATGATCGAACGTGTGACCCGGTGCGTCGACCGTTCGCAGTGCAACGCTGCCGACTTTTAGATCGTCTTCGAGCGGCAGATCGGCGTCGCGCGCAATTCGGCTGTTCGGATGCGCAAAGATGGAGGCTCCCGTCGCTTTGGCGAGCGGAGCGGCGGCCAGCGTGTGATCCGGATGGCCGTGGGTCAGCAGGATCGCTCGTATCGCGAGCTCGCGGCGCGCTGCGGCTTCGACGATTACGCGGACGTGCCCACCGGTCGTCGGACCGGGGTCGATCACGAGCGCGTCGCCGCCGCCGCAATCGACGAGATAGGAGTTGGTGCCCTGCAGCGTCATCGCCGACGGGTTGGGCGCCCGTACGATCGTTACCACGCATCCTCCAACGTTGCCGGAATTTCGAAATCGGCACCCACATCGTTCGGCAGAATCGTCAGAACGGGTTTGGCGCGGGCAAAGGCCGATGCCGCATCGAGCGAATCGAATGCCGCGAGGCGCTCGAGGTGCTTGATCGTTGGATAAACGAGGTGCAACTCGCCGCGGCCGTAACGCGCAAGTGCGTCGTTCGGCGCAACCCAAACACCGTCGTGTGTCTCGACCCTATCGGCAAATGCAGCCTGATCGAGGGGCGCGACCGCAAAGAAGAAGTGCGTGTTATAGCGGCGTGGTTCGCTACGCGGCGTGATCCAGTGCGAGAAGAGCGTGAGCGCCCGTGCGTCTGCATACCAATCGTGGGCATCCAAAAATGCCGCGAACGTTAGCGCTCCTTCGCGGATGCCGATGCGCTCGCGGGCGATGCGCTCGGAGCCGATGCTCCTGGCGTCAACCATGACGCCGCCGGCAGTGCGCGCAAAAAGCACGCCGGCCTCTTCGAAGAGTTCGCGCAATGCCGTGACGAGAAGCGAACGCGCGTCGGCGCGATCGATGGCCGTTTCGTCGCACGCTAAATCGGAAGAAACTGCGGCCCGAAACTCGCGGTCGACACGCTCGGGCTCGAGTCCTAGCGTTCGGTCCTGTGCCGCTTGCGAGGCATCCTGCGGCTCGATCGTGCCCCCGGGAAAGACGTAGGCGTCCGGAGCAAAGGCGCTGCTCGCGCTTCGGCGCGTCAGGTAGAGTTCGAACGGCGGCCGCGCAAGTATGACCGTCGCCGCCAAACGCACCGGATTCATGGAACCACAAGTCTGCCGCCAGGGTTTGGCGAAAACCTCTCGACGATGCGAGTGGCGCTAGGCAGCGATATTGCGGGAGAGCTCCCCGAGGCAATCGATCGCTGGTTGCACGGGCGAAGCTTTGAAGTCGTGCGTTTCGGCGCGCTCTCACCGGGCAGCGACGAAGCGTGGCCGTCGGTCGGGCGCGCCGTTGGCGAGTGCGTTGCGCGAGGCGAGGCGCAGTACGGCGTCCTCTGTTGTTGGACCGGGACCGGTGTCAGCATCGCGGCCAACAAGGTGCCGGGCATCCGAGCGGCGCTTTGCGGCGATGCCGCCACCGCCGGCGGAGCTCGCGAGTGGAACGATGCGAACGTGCTCTGCCTGAGCATACGTGCGACCGCCGCGCCCGTCGCCGAGGAGATGCTCGATGCCTGGTTCGCGGCGAACCCCACCCAAGATCCGGTCTATCGCGCAATGATCGCAGACGTCGAATGAGCAGAGGGGCCACGCACTCGCGCGGCCCCCGATCAATCTGCCGTTCACCGGACTGTAGACTAACGCTACGCGTCCGGCCCTCTCTCCGGGCGGTTCGGCAACCGTTTCTGCCGTCCGAACCAGAGAGGCCGATTCTACCAAAGTCGGATGCCAAAACTCAAGAGCCCGCGAGAAATAACCAGCCACAAATGAGAAGAAGGGCCCAATTGACGCCATGGGAAGCCCAGCAATACGCGCATTCCCGACGCGTCACAAAGAGCAGTGAATAGGCGAGTACCGCCGATGTGGCGGCGGCGAGGACGACTGCCGCGAGCAATACGATCGTCGCGAGGCGTCCCTGCGCAAACCAGACCGCGAGGCCGAGTGCCGGGTAGTAGAGCGATCCAAGCAGTGAATTAGGAACGCCGAAAAGGTGGGCCCTCGGCGTTTTTACGACGCTAGGACCCTCGATTTCGCCCCGCGCGGCTCGCCGGCTCTTATTCAGCATGAAAAGCGAGGTGTAGAGACCAACACCGCACAGCAATGTGATAACTCCCCGCAAAAGCATCGTTTGAACCACCTCTTTCGAAAGATCGCCGCCCTCGCGCTGCTCGCCGCCTCGTTCGCGCTCGCGTTCTTGGTGATCCGCCATCAGCCCCACGTCTCCCACATGATCCGAACGATCGGTCCATTCGCCTATCCGCTGGCCGTCGCGATCTTCGTGGTCGTGGCCGCCGCGCCGTTTTCGGTGACCGACGCACTTGCCATCATGAACGGAGCGATCTTCGGGCCGGTGAGGGGGACGCTCGTCGACATCTTCGGCCTAATCGGCGGTGCGCTGCTCGGTTACTGGATCAACACCCACGCAACGCGGGCTTGGCGCCTTGAAGATTACTTGGCGCGGCTGCCCGCGTGGGTGAAACGGTTTCCCGTCGGCTCGCCCGCATTCTTACTCTCCGTGCGCATCATCCCGGGATTCGGCGGAACCGTTGCGACGGCAACCGCCGCGGCATTTCGCGTTCCGATATGGGTTCACGTTTGGACGATGTGTGCCATCGCTATTCCGATCTGCGCGTTGCTGACGATCTTCGGCGATCGCGTCACCGTTGCGGTGCACGGCTATGAATCGCGGGCACGCCACTACGCGAGCCACTATTGCGAAACGCATCACTGCCCGCACTTTCATTTTCACCATCAAGAATCGCCGAAGCCGTGACCGCGCCACTGATCGTCGCTGACCGCCGAGCGCTTGACGAACTTAGTGCGCAGGTCGCCGACGCGGAGCGCGTCGGTCTCGACACGGAGTTTCACGCCGAGCGAACGTACTCACCGCGGCTCATGGTCGTGCAGCTCGCATTCGACAACGGTGCCGCGATCGTCGACGCGTTGGCGTTGCCCGACTTGCGGCCGCTCGCTCTTGCGCTTACGCGAACGACCGTCGTCGGGCACGCACTCTCGGCAGATCTGAAAATCTTCGCCGACCGATTCGGGCTCGTGCCTCCGCGAGTCTTCGATACGCAAGTAGCCGCCGCGTTTCTCGGTTACGGCATGCAGGTTTCCCTCGCCGATTTGGTACGCGGCGTCTGCGGCGTGCGGCTGACGAAGTCACAGACCGTCAGCGATTGGTCGACGCGCCCGTTCTCAGCACGTCAAATCGAGTATCTCGTGGGCGACGTCGCATATTTGTTGCCGCTCTACGACGCGGAGCGCCCGGCGCTCGAGAAGCGAGGACGCTACGAGTGGGTCTACGAGGAGTGTTCGGAGCTCGGCGACATCGAGCGTTACCGCATAGACGAACGGCGCGCATATCTTCGCATCCCGGGAGCGTCGCGTATGAGCCGGCGCGAGCTCGGAATTCTCAACGAGCTGGTGAAGCTCCGCGATCGCACCGCGCGCGAACGCGATCTGCCGGTTCGCTACATTTTGCCCGACGACGTGGTGGCAGGGCTCGCGATCCTCAAACCGGCCCATCTCGACGATCTCGCACAGCTGCGGCGTCTCGATGCCGGCATGAAGCGTCAGCTGGGGCCGGCGATCCTACAAGCCGTCGCACGCGGACAGGCTCTCGACGAAGCAGAGCTCCCGCAACGGCCAACCCGCCCTGCCGCGCCGGCACGTGATGCGCTTGTCTCGTTATTGAGCGCCGCGATTGCAGAGATCGCTCGCGACGCGGCCCTGCCGGCGAGTTTGCTCGTACCGCGCGCTGCGCTCGAACGGGTGGCGCGCGAAGTTCCCTCCGATCGAGCGAGCTTTGAGCGCGCGCTCGCGTTGCAGCCGTGGCGTCTCGCGCTTGTGGCAGAGCCGCTTTGGCGGCTGCTCTCCGGTGAAGCTATGTTGAAGATCGAAGGCTACGCGCAGGGCGATCCCAAAGTACGCGTGTCCGATGGATCGACCCCCTAATAGCTTCGGAGCGCTCGATACGCTCCGCGCCGGCGAGCGCACCTATCGTTATTTCCGACTCGCCGCGCTCGAGCAGTCCGGTCTGGCGAAATTGGCGCGCATGCCGTTTTCGCTCAAAATTTTGCTCGAGAATCTCTTGCGATTCGAAGACGGCGAAACGGTTCGTCGCGAGGACATCGAGTCGTTGGTTCGCTGGAGCGGTCGCGAACGCAACCAACGAGAGATCGCATTTCGGCCCGCGCGAGTCTTGTTGCAAGACTTCACCGGCGTACCCTGCGTCGTCGATCTGGCGGCGATGCGCGACGCGATGGCGCAAATGGGCGGCGATCCTAAAGCGATCAATCCATTACAACCGGTCGAGCTCGTCATCGATCACTCGGTGCAAGCCGATTACTTCGGCTCGAATGACGCATTGGCAAAGAACACTGACCTTGAGTTCGAGCGCAACCGCGAGCGCTATGCGTTTCTGAAGTGGGGGCAGTCGGCACTTGCCGGACTGCGCGTCGTTCCGCCCGGCACCGGGATCGTGCACCAGGTGAACATCGAGTATCTCGCGCGCGTCGTCTTCGGTGCATCAGACGTTTCCGGCGATCCGGCCTTCGCCTATCCCGATACGGCCGTCGGCACCGATTCGCACACGACGATGGTCAACGGGCTGGGTGTGCTCGCGTGGGGCGTCGGAGGCATCGAAGCCGAAGCCGCGATGCTCGGTCAGCCGGTGACGATGCTGATTCCGGAGGTCGTTGGGTTTCGGCTCGAAGGCGCGCTTCGCGAGGGCGTCACCGCGACGGATCTCGTGCTGACCGTCGCGGAGATGCTACGACACAAAGGCGTGGTCGGAAAGTTCGTCGAGTTCTTTGGCAGCGGGCTATCGGCGCTCCCCGTCGTCGATCGCACCACGATCAGCAACATGTCGCCGGAGTTCGGCTCCACGGTGGCGATCTTTCCGATCGACGACCAGACGCTCGAGTACCTGCGCCTAACCGGACGCCCGGCGCAGCAAATCGCTTTGGTCGAAGCGTATGCCAAGGCTCAGGGCTTGTTTCGGAGCGACGTGACCGAGGATCCGGAGTTTCCCGATTCGCTTACGCTGGATCTGGGAAGCGTCGAGCCGAGCCTGGCGGGTCCGCGGCGGCCTCAGGACCGCGTCTCGCTGGGGAACGTGAAAAAATCCTTCGAGCACGCGTTGCAAGAATGGGTTGCAGCGCGGGATCGCGCCAACGGCGCAGTCTCCCGGTTTGAAGACGAGGGCGGCGGCGGGACCGTTGCCGTTGCGCCGGCGATGGACGAGATCGACGATGGCGCCGTCGTGATCGCCGCCATCACCAGTTGCACGAACACCTCGAACCCGTCGGTGCTGATCGGCGCTGGATTGCTGGCCCGCAACGCTGCAGAGCGAGGCCTGGAAACGAAGCCGTGGGTGAAAACCTCGCTGGCTCCGGGTTCGAAAGTCGTGACCGATTACTTGACAAAGGCCGGATTGCAGACGTATCTCGATCGGCTCGGCTTCAACCTCGTCGGCTACGGCTGCACGACCTGCATTGGGAACTCCGGACCGCTGCCGAGCGACGTCGCTGAGACGGTTGCCGATGCCGATCTGATCGTCGCGGCGGTGCTCTCGGGAAATCGTAATTTCGAAGGGCGTATCCACCCGCAGGTTCGAGCCAACTATCTCGCATCGCCGCCGCTCGTCGTCGCCTATGCGCTTGCGGGGCGGATGGACGTCGACCTGACGAGCGAACCGCTCGGCACCGGCAGCGACGGGAAGCCGGTCTTTTTGCGCGATATCTGGCCGACCAACGACGCGATCGCGGCGACGATGGCGCGGTGCATCAGCGGAGAGATGTTCGAACGCGAGTATGCGGACGTCTTCAAGGGCGATGAAAATTGGCGAGAGTTAGACGTCCCGGCGGGCGAACGATATCGCTGGGATCCAGCGTCGGAGTACGTCAAGAGACCCTCATACTTCGATGGAATGCCCGCGCAGCCGGCTCCGCTGCGAGACGTGCTGGGGGCTCGCGCAATTGCGGTCTTGGGTGACTCGGTAACGACCGATCACATTTCACCGGCGGGAAGCATCGGGCGTAACACGCCGGCCGGGCGCTATTTGATGCAGCACGGCATCGAGCCGCGCGATTTCAACTCATACGGCGCTCGGCGGGGCAATCACGAGGTGATGGTACGCGGAACGTTTGCGAACGTCCGGTTGCGCAACGCGCTCGTGCCCGGCGTCGAAGGCGGATTCACGCGCTATCTGCCGAGCAACGAGCAGCTCTCCATCTACGATGCCTCGCGAAAGTACGCGTCCGACGGAACCCCGCTGATCGTCCTCGCCGGTAAGGAGTACGGGTCAGGTTCGTCGCGCGATTGGGCCGCCAAAGGGCCGTATCTGCTCGGCATCAAGGCGGTTATCGCGGAATCCTTCGAACGCATCCATCGTAGCAACTTAATCGGCATGGGCGTGCTGCCGCTTCAGTTTCTCGACGGCACGAACCGTCGTACCTACGGTCTGGAAGGCGAGGAGGTCTACGACATCACGGGCATTGCGGGAGGCGTAGAGCCACGAATGCGAGCCCACGTGAAGGCTACCGATTCACGGAGCGACCGCTCGATCGAGTTCGACGTTTGCGTCTGCATCGACACGCCGAACGAAGCCGAATATTATCGTCACGGCGGCATCTTGCAGTTCGTTTTGCGTCTTTTGCTCGCATCGTCCCGTTAAACCGAAACGAAGGACCACAGTGGAAGCTACGTTGTTTCTCGCAGATTCGGCCCAGACGTCGCCCGACGGCAAGTTACACGCGCTCGGCATCGGCTGGACGTACACGAGCAGTCCGATGACCGCACCTTCTGCGGTGGCGTTCATCTTGCACGTTCCATGGGCCGAGACCAATCGCAAGATAGAGTGGGCGCTCGATCTTCTCGACGCGGACGGTGCGCCGGTGGTGCTGCAGACGGGGCCGGAAGACTACTCCGGTCTTCACATGGAGAGTGAGATCGAAGTCGGGCGGCCGAGCGGTACGAAGCCTGGATCCGACATCAACGTGCCGTTCGCGGTCAACATCGCCCCGATGCCGCTGCCCCCCGACGGCACCTTCGTCTGGGTCTTGACCGTCGGCGATCGAAAGTGGCGCGCGCCGTTTACGACGCGCCCACTACCAAGGATGCCCCAGCAATAGTGTCGACACGACGCTAGATGCAGCGAACTTGCATCGACGGCGTGGCCATGTGGTCGCAGTGGCAGCCCGACCGCGGGCTCTACTTTAACTCATACTTCGTTCAGGGCGGCCGCGAGAATCTGCTGGTCGACCCGCTTCCGCTCGACGATGTTGACGCCGAGCAGATCCTTGCATCGGGTGGCGCGCAGTGGATCGTCATCACCAATCGCGATCACGAGCGCGCGGCCGGCGCCGCAGCGCAGCGTTTTGCGGCGCGCATCGCCGCGAGCGAGCCCGACGCCCGTGAGATGTCGGTTCGAGCGGACCGCATTCTACGCGATGCCGACACGGTTGGCACGGCAACCGTCATCGCGCTCGACGGTCTCAAGACAGCGGGCGAATTTGCCCTCCACCTGCCGTGGAAGCAAACCGTGATCGTCGGGGACGCGCTCTGGGGCGATCCCGCCGGATCTTTGCGGATGATGTCCGACGAGAAGCTCGGCGATCCGGTGCGTGCGGCGCGGTCGCTGCGCAGCCTGCGGGCCGTCTATCCACGCCACGTTCTCCCAGGTGACGGCGCGCCGATCTTCGGTCGCGCGTTCGAGGCGATCAACGATTGCCTCGAGCGGTGCGCGGACGCCCGAGTCAATATCGTCAATCTCGACGAGCTGGCGTTTCGCAGAGATGCCGGCCCGGCAAACTACTGCAGCGACGACGCGGAGGTCGGCTTTCGCTTAGGAGCGGAGAAGCTTGGCTACCGGGCTACGCGCCTGCACCCGGGTGATGTGTTCTGTCCCACACATTGGCACACGGCCGAAGAAGAGCTCTTCATCGTTTGGGATGGAACTCCGACCCTGGAAACCCCGCACGGATCGACGGAGCTGCGAGCGGGAGATCTCATCGCCTTCCCAACCCGCGAGTTCGGCGCGCACAAGCTGCTCAATCGCAGCGACGCCCCTGCCACGGTAATCCTCATCGCAAATACGAGCGGCGACGACGTCTGCTTCTATCCCGATTCGAAAAAGCTGCTCGTCGAAGCGACCGACACGCTCGTCCGCGCCGAACCGATCCTCGACTACTACGACGGCGAAACGTAGCGCGCATCCCACCCGCATGTCATCCTGAGCGGAGCGCCGGAGGCGCGCAGTCGAAGGACGAAAAGTGAGAAGGCGGGTCTGAGCGATGCCCTTCGTCCTTCGACTGCGCTCGCTTCGCTCGCTCCGCTGATGTGGAAATAGCTCCGGCGAAGGCGCGGAGCGACCATTTCCATGGAGTATTGGGTGGGCCGTCCGGGGGCCACGTTGTACTCAGGATGACATGCTTCTCTCCGCTCAGGATGACAGGCGAGTCCGGCGCTCAGATGACATGCTTCGCTTCGCCCAGGATGGACTTGCCCCGGTTTCGTGGACGTGTAGTTAAGCGCTCCAACGTCTGGGAGAGGTCAGTTCGCCTAAGTACGTGCCTAAGGTCATTTTTTATAGTTGACAGGCTATGTCATGTTTGTAGTAGTTTGATGGAGTCGTGAAAGCCGACCGGCTCATCGCGCTCTTGTTGTTGCTTCAATCGCGCCGCCAGTGCAGCGCGCGACTGCTCGCGCAACGGCTGGAAGTCTCGGAGCGAACGATTTACCGCGACGTCGATGCGCTTTCGGCGGCCGGGGTGCCCGTCTATGCGGAGCGAGGTTCAAACGGCGGCATCGTGCTTGCGGACGGTTATCGGCGGGCGCTCACGCATTTCACCGAGGACGAAATTCGAGCGCTATTCGTCTCGGGGGAGAGTCCACTCGCCGACCTTGGGCTCGAGCGCGGCTTTAACCGCGCGCTCGAAAAACTCCACGGCGGACTTGCCGACGTGGCGCAGCGCGCCGCCGAAAAGTCGCGCGCACGGATACATCTCGATCGACGGCGCTGGAATCAACCCGAACCACCGCGCGAGTTCCTGAGTACACTGCGGCGCGCAGTATGGGACGACCGCCGTCTTCGCATTAAGTACGCGGATCGCAACCGTGCGCTCTCCACACGAGCGATCGATCCGCTGGGACTGGTTTCAAAAGCCGGCGTCTGGTACGTGGTGGCGCGCCACGACGGCGAGTTGCGCAGCTTTCGCGTCGAACGAATCCAAACGCTGGAAGAGCTGCCGGAACGCTTCGAGCGGCCTGCAACGTTCGATCTCGAACGTTATTGGAGCGACTCGTCGGCCCGATTTAACGAAGTCTCACGCAGCACCGACTGCGTCGCGACCCTGCGCGTTCGCAACGCGAGCGTCGAACGCGTGACCGATTATTGGCCCGCCGAGATCGTCTCCCGAGGAAAACGCCACTCGCTGGTCCGCGTAACGTTCCCGGGGACCGAGGTTGCGGTGTTTCAGACGGTCGCGTGGTGCGAGTTCGCGATACTGCTCGAGCCGGCGCAGCTGCGCGGTGCTGTGGCCGCAGCAGCCCGCCGTGCGCTCAGGATTTACGCTGGTGAATGATGATGGCGTTGCCTTCGGGATCCGCTCCGAAGGACATAAAACACACCGGCGACTCCATGACGTCGCTGAGCTTCAGCCCGCGGGCGCGGTAGTGCTCGACCGCGTCCTTCGCATCGCTCACCGCGAACATGATGGCGCCACCGGTCTCACCACCTTCCGGTTTCCAAACGCCGAACGTCGATCCGTCGGCAAGCGTGAACTCGGCTCCCCTTCCTTCGTCGTCGATTTCGGTCGGCGTCATGCCGAGCACGTCCCGATAGAAAGCGATGGCGGCTTGCGGGTCTTTGACCAAATAGGCGGCGATATCGATTCCGTTAATCATAGCTCGAGTGTAACGGCCGTATATGACACCTGCTGTCATATATGCCGCAACCGCTAGAGCATGACGCGACGAAAATCTGCGAGCAGCTCGGCGATGTAGACCAGAAACCGTGCCGCACCCGCACCGTCGATCACGCGATGGTCGTAACTCACGCTGATCGGAAGCAGCAGTCGCGGCACGAACCGTTTGCCGTCCCAAACCGGCTTCGTCGCGGCCCGCGTCGCGCCGAGGATGGCGACTTCGGGGGCGTTGACGATTTGCGTAAAGGCCGTGCCGCCGATTCCGCCGATCGACGAGATCGTGAAACTGCCGCCTTGCATCTGCCCGAGTGTCAGCTTCCCCTCGCGCGCCTTGCCGGCGAGCTCCTGCGCCTCGCGTGCGATCTCGATCAAGCCTTTCGTGTCGGCGTTCTTGATCACCGGGACGATGAGCCCGTCCGGAGTATCGGCGGCAAAGCCGATGTTATAGTAACGCTTCAGAATCAGCTCCTGCCCGTCGAGCGAAGCGTTGAACTCCGGAAAACGCTGCAGCGCTGCGACCGACGCCCGGATCAGGAAGGCGAGCATCGTTAGTTTCGGGCCGCCGGATTTGACCTGCTCGGCATTGACCTCGCTGCGAAGCGTCTCGATCGAGGTCACGTCGGCTTCGTCGTAGTTCGTAATGTGCGGGATGCCCACCCAGTTGCGATGCAGGTTCGGACCGGAAAGTTTCTTGATGCGGGAAAGCGGGCGCCGCTCGATCGCACCATACTGCTCGAAGTCCAGCTTCGGCCATGCAGGTAAGCCCGCGAAAGCCGGCGCACCGTCACCGCCTCCGCGCTGCAG
Organism: Candidatus Cybelea sp.; assembly: GCA_049800655.1. Taxonomy (GTDB): domain Bacteria; phylum Vulcanimicrobiota; class Vulcanimicrobiia; order Vulcanimicrobiales; family Vulcanimicrobiaceae; genus Cybelea. The sequence goes on along the minus strand of JBARKF010000081.1, from coordinate 27,370 downwards.
CGCGCCTTTAACGAATCCTTGCACGTCTTCGCGCGTAACGCGACCGTTCGGTCCGGTACCGCGGAGCCGTTGCAGCTCCACGCCGAGCTCGCGAGCATACCGCCGCACCGACGGTCCCGCATGGACGACACCGCTCGCCGCCGGCGGTTGCGCCGAAGGTGCCTCGGCACGTTGCGGCGGCGGTGTCACTGGTTGCGCCGAAGGTGTCGCGGCGCGTTGGGGCGGCTGCGCCGCCGGTTTCGCCGGCTGCGCGGCTTCTTGCGAGCGCAACACCAGGATCGGCGTCCCTTCCGCGACCTTATCGCCGACCTTGACCTTCACATCTTGCACGACGCCGTCGATCTGGGCCGGAACTTCCATCGACGCCTTTTCGCTCTCGAGCGTGATCAGCGAATCGTTTTTCTTGACGCGATCGCCGGCTTTCACCAATACTTCGATGACCGGCACGTCTTTGAAGTCACCGATATCGGGCACGCGCACTTCAATTGTTTCGGGCGCAGCCGACGCTGCGGGCGCGCTCGACACGTTTGCGGTTTCGGAAGCCGTAGCGACTTCCGGCGCTTTGGCGGCATCCGCCGCACCGGAACTCAAAACGAGTATCGGCGTCCCTCGCGAAACCTTGTCGCCGACCTTCACCTTCACGTCTTGCACGACGCCCTCGCTTTCGGCCGGCACCTCCATCGAGGCTTTCTCGCTCTCGAGCGTGATCAGCGAATCGTTCTTCTTCACGCGATCGCCAGGCTTCACCAAGACTTCAATGACCGGCACGTCTGTGAAGTCGCCGATATCGGGGACACGAACCTCGATCGTATCGCTCATCTACACCGTTATCGGATTCGGCTTATTGGGATCGATCTTGTACTTTTCGAGCGCTTTCTGTACGGTGTCTCTCGGAATCGTGCCTTCGTCGGCGAGCGCCTGAAGCGCCGCAAGCGTGACGAAATGCCGGTCGACCTCGAAGAACTCGCGAAGCTTTCGACGGTAATCGCTGCGACCGAAGCCGTCGGTTCCCAGCGCGACGTAGCGCCGGCCAACGAACGGATGAATCTGTTCGGCAAAGGTCCGAATGTAGTCGGTCGCCGCGACGCCGGGCCCGGTACGTCCTTGCAGGCACTCTTCAACATAGGAAAGACGCCGCGGCTCTTGCGGGTGCAGCATATTCCAGCGCCGCGCCGCGACACCATCACGCTGCAGTTCGTTGAAGCTGCTGACGGCCCAGACGTCGCCGAGCACGTTCCATTCGTCGGCAAGCAGATCGGCAGCCGCCTGGACTTCGCGCAGAATCGCGCCGGAGCCGAAGAGCTGCACGCGCGGCGATTTTTTCTTGTCGGAGCCCGCACCATGCAGCAAATACATTCCGCGCAGGATGCCTTCCCGCGCGCCTTCGGGCATCGCCGGGTGTTGATAGTTCTCGTTCATCAGGGTGATGTAGTAGTAGACGTCTTCCTGCTCGGCGAGCATGCGGCGCAGGCCGTCCTGCACGATGATCGCGACCTCGTAGGCGTACGTCGGATCGTAGCTCACGCAATTTGGAACGAAGGACGCGGCGACCTGGCTACTCCCGTCTTCGTGCTGCAGCCCTTCCCCGTTGAGCGTGGTTCGCCCGGAGGTAGCGCCGAGTAAAAAGCCGCGCGTCCGGCTATCGCCGGCCGCCCACGTGAGGTCGCCGACGCGCTGGAAGCCGAACATCGAGTAGAAGATGTAGAACGGAATCATGGGAAGGTTGTGATTGGAGTACGACGTGCCGGCGGCGATCCATGAAGAGAGCGCGCCGGCCTCGTTGATGCCTTCTTGAAGGATCTGGCCGAGCTTATCTTCGCGGTACCACATCAGCTGATCGGAGTCTTGCGGCCGGTAGAGTTGTCCAACCGACGAATAGATGCCGAGCTGGCGGAACATGCCCTCCATGCCGAAGGTGCGCGATTCGTCGGCAACGATCGGTACGACGCGCGGACCGATCTCCTTATCGCGAGCGAGCGTATTGAGCACGCGAACGAAGGCCATCGTGGTCGAGATGTGGCGGTCGCCCGAACCTTTAAGCTGTACGTCGAAGGCCGGCAGTTGCGGAACGGTGAGCGCGACCGATTTCTTGCGCCGTTGCGGGACGCTGCCCAGTTCGGCGAGACGCTCACGAAGGTAGCGCATCTCCGGCGCATCGTCGGCCGGCTTATAGAACGGGATCTTTTCGCCCGAGATCTCGGCATCGGAGATCGGCAGCGAGAAGCGGTCGCGGAACGTTCGCATCGCTTCGACTTCCATCTTTTTGGCTTGGTGCGCGATGTTCTGCGCTTCGCCGGCGACGCCCATGCCGTAGCCTTTGATCGTCTTGGCGAGGACGACGGTTGGCTGGCCGCGATGCTCGAAGGCGGCCTTATAAGCGGCGTAAACCTTGATCGAATCGTGACCGCCTCGTTGGAGCGCCCAAATCTCGTCGTCGCTCCAATCTTCGACGAGCGACTTCGTTTCGGGATAGCGGCCGAAGAACTCGTCGCGCACGTACTTGCCGTCGCGCGACTTAAAGGTCTGGTAGTCGCCGTCGACGCACTCGCTCATCAGCTGCACGAGCCGGCCGCTCTTATCGATTGCGAGCAACGGATCCCAGCGGCTCCCCCAGATCACCTTGATAACGTTCCAACCGGCGCCCTTGAAGACGCCTTCCAGCTCTTGAATGATCTTGCCGTTTCCACGCACCGGGCCGTCGAGCCGTTGCAAGTTTGCGTTAACGACCCAGATGAGATCGTCAAGCTTTTCCCGCCCGGCCAGCGAGACCGCGCCGAGCGATTCGGGCTCGTCCATCTCGCCGTCGCCGACGAACGCCCAGACCTTTCGACCCGATGTATCGAGCAAACCGCGATCGTGAAGGTAGCGCATAAAACGCGCCTGGTAGATCGACATGATCGGTCCGAGGCCCATCGACACCGTCGGAAACTGCCAAAAGCCGGGCATTAGCCACGGATGCGGATACGACGACAGGCCTTTGCCGTCGACCTCTTGACGAAAGCGTTCGAGCTGTTCCTCGCTGATGCGCCCCTCGAGAAAGGCCCGCGCGTAGACGCCGGGCGACGAGTGTCCCTGGAAGAAGACGAGATCGCCGCCGAAGCGGTCGCTCGGCGCGCGGAAGAAGTGGTTAAAGCCGACGTCGTAGAGCGTTGCCGCCGAAGCGAAACTCGCGACATGGCCGCCGAGTTCGGAGCTGATCTTGTTTGCGCGCACTACCATCGCCAGCGCGTTCCAGCGAACGTAGTGGCGCAAGCGCGCCTCGAGCTCCCGGTCGCCCGGCATGGCGGGCTGGCGGTCGGCCGGAATGGTGTTGACGTATGGCGTCGCCAGCCCGAGCGAAACGTGGGCGCCGCCGCTTTGCGCTTCGTCGACGAGCTGCGCGATCAGCTGGCGTGCGCGCTCGTGACCCTCAACGGCGAGCACGCCGCGCATTGCGTCAAGCCATTCGCGAGTCTCTTGCGGGTCGGGATCGGGAGCGAGTGTCGACATAAGCCCAGCGGAGATTCCGCGCCGCCGCGATATATCTTACTTACAGCGGCCCGGACCGGGCCGTAGAGTAATAGTACGTTCACTTTTGCATCCGGCCGCGCAGGGCTTTGCGGCGCGCACGACCAAGCGCTCGACCTCAGCACGGTCCGGCCAATCTAGGAGCGCGATAAATGAAGTCGTTAGATCTTCGCCGCTGTTTGTCGCTCGTCGCGGTGACGCCGCTCGTTCTGAGCGGCTGCAGCCAGGGCATGCCGACCCCGGCCTTCTCCGGCACTTCGCCGTCAAGCATCCAGTCGCGATTGGCCACTTCCCCGATCCAACACGTCGTCGTCATGATTCAAGAAAACCGCACCTTCAATGACTTTTTTGCGACTTTTCCGGGTACCGACGGGACGACGAAGGCCAAAGTGCTCAAGGTCGACAAGCCGGGCTGTCACGTCTTTCACGGAGTCATTCAACTAACGGAAAACGATCTTGCCGCGCCGGGCGATCTTAACCATGATTATCAAGCGTTTCAAATCGCCATGGCGGGTAAATTACAGGCCTTCGACAAGATCAACTTTCAAGGCGGGAAACCCGAATGTAAGACGCCCTACCAATTCGTAAATCCCGCTCAAATCAAACCCTATTGGAGCATGGCCCAGCAGTACACGCTGGCGGAGCACATGTATTCCACCCAGGGCAGCAACAGCTTTACCGCGCACCAAGACTTGATTCGGGGCGGTACGAATATCGACCCGAGCTATGCGTTGATCAACGATCCGACGGAGTATCCTTGGGGCTGCGACGCCCCTGCCGGGACGAAAACCTCCCTCGTCGACGCGAATGGCGTTCTGTATACGGGTAAGGGGCCGTTTCCATGTACTACGAACTTTCCGTATTACGGCACGTATAATTATGAGACGCTGCGCGATCTGCTCGATGCAAAGCAAGTCAGCTGGAAATATTACGTTCCCCCCTCCGACATCGTCTTTGGTAAGCTGATGAGTGCGTTTGACGTAATCGCACCGGTTCGGTACGGGTCCGAGTGGGAGACAAACGTCATTCGGCCGGAATCGCGGATCTTTGCCGATATCAGGAACAATGCTCTGCCGAATATGTCATGGGTGGTTCCCGACAAAATGGACTCCGATCACCCGGGGACGAATCCCGACGACGGGCCCGAGTGGGTTTCGAGCGTCGTCAACGCGATCGGCGAAAGCCCGTCTTGGAGCTCCACGGCAATCATCATCGTTTGGGACGACTGGGGCGGTCTTTACGACAATCGCGTCGGAACGCAACAATATGGCTTCGGCGGCTTGGGTCTCCGGGTGCCGGCGATCATCGTTTCACCCTATGCGAAGGCGGGATTCATTTCCAAGACGGATTACGAGTTCGGCAGCATCCTGCGGTACGTGGAGGACAACTGGGATCTCGGAAACCTCGGCACCAGCGACGTTCGCGCGAAGAGCATTATCGACTGTTTTAACTACGATCAGGCTCCGATAAACTTCGTTCCCATCGTATCGTCGAAAAGCCAAGAGTATTTTATTCATCGCAAGCCGTCGTACTTGCCGGTTGACGATGATATGTAGCCGATCTGCCGGCGGATGACGATAGCTGGGGGCAAGCACTCGGAGGGCTGCGGCCAGAGCCTGGCTTCGGCATGACCTGGCGGGCTGATGTATAATCCCACTGCTAGCGGGAGCTACGGCTGAGAGGGCGAGCTACGGCGAGCCGACCGCAAGCAACCTGATCCGGGTAATGCCGGCGTAGGGAGGATGAGCAATGAAGGTTTACGTCGAGGGGCCCGACCCGTCGATTCGCGTACCACGCCGAGCGGTTGCGCTCACCGACGGCACGATTCACACGCTTTATGACACCGGTGGTCCACATACCGACGCGCAATGCACGGTCGACTTCCGTTGCGGGTTGCCGGCGCTGCGAGCGAACTGGATCGCGCGGCGCGATGATACCATCGAGCTCGAGCGCCCGTCGTCGCTTTACCGGCGCGGACGCGATGCGATGACCGAGCTCGACGCGCTTCGCTTTCCCTCGCCACGCAAACCCCGTCGCGCGAAGCCGGGTGCGAACGTCACCCAGATGCATTACGCGCGGCGCGGCGAGATCACGCCCGAGATGGAGTTCGTGGCGCTACGCGAAAGCGTTAAAGCGGAGTTCGTCCGCAGCGAGGTCGCGCGCGGACGCGCGATTCTTCCTTCGAACGTGAACCATCCCGAAAGCGAGCCGATGATTATCGGCCGCAACTTTCTGGTAAAGATCAACGCGAACATCGGGAACTCCGCGATCAGCTCGTCGATCGATGAAGAGGTCGAAAAGATGACCTGGGCGACGCGCTGGGGCGCCGACACCGTGATGGATCTCTCCACGGGGAAGAACATCCACGAGACGCGCGAGTGGATTCTGCGCAACTCCGCCGTCCCGATCGGGACCGTTCCGATTTATCAAGCCCTCGAGAAAGTGGGCGGTAAAGCGGAGGAGCTGACCTGGGAGCTCTTCGCCGACACGTTGGTCGAGCAGGCGGAGCAGGGAGTCGACTACTTCACGATTCACGCCGGCGTGCTGCTGCGCTACGTTCCGCTCACCGCCGATCGCATCACCGGCATCGTCTCCCGCGGCGGCTCGATTCTCGCGAAGTGGTGTCTCGCCCACCACCGCGAGAATTTTCTCTACGAGCATTTCGAAGAGATTTGCGAGATCATGAAGGCCTACGACGTCGCCTTTTCGCTCGGCGACGGGTTGCGCCCCGGTTGCACCGCCGATGCCAATGATGCCGCCCAGTTTGCGGAACTCGAGACGCTCGGCGAGCTGACCGAGATCGCCTGGAAGCATGACGTCCAGGTGATGATCGAAGGACCCGGTCACGTGCCGATGCAGTTGATCGAGGAGAACGTTCGCAAACAGCTCGAAATCTGCGGCGAAGCGCCATTCTACACGCTGGGGCCGCTGGTAACCGACGTTGCGCCGGGCTACGATCACATCACCAGCGCCATCGGTGCCGCGATGATTGGATGGTTCGGTACGGCGATGCTCTGCTATGTGACGCCCAAAGAGCATCTCGGCTTGCCGAACAAAAAGGACGTCAAAGACGGGGTGATCGCTTACAAGATCGCCGCCCACGCCGCCGACCTCGCCAAGGGCCATCCGGGCGCGGCGCACTGGGACGACATACTCTCAAAAGCGCGCTTCGAGTTCCGCTGGGAGGATCAGTTCAATCTCTCACTCGATCCCGAGACCGCGCGCGACTTCCACGATGAAACGCTGCCGGCGCCGGGCGCGAAGAGCGCGCATTTTTGCTCGATGTGCGGCCCGCACTTCTGCTCGATGAAGATCACGCAGGAAGTGCGCGAGTACGCCGAACGCGGCATGGCCGAAAAGTCGCGTGAGTTTCTCGAGCAGGGCGCCGAGGTCTACGTCCCGGCCGTATCATCCTGACCCTTCGTCTTCGCTCAGGACTGCGCTCGCTACGCTCGCTTGGCGGCACGGAAACTTGAAGAGAGCATGCGCGGTATTGTTCGATCGCGATGAAACGATCGTGGTCGACGTGCCGTTTAATGGCGACCCCGAGCGCGTCGAGCCGGCGCCCAACGCGCGAATCTTACTCGACCGGTTGCGAGGTGCAGGGTTGCCGCTCGCCGTCGTCAGCAATCAGAGCGGAATCGGCCGGGGGTTCATTACCGCCGAGGCCGTCGATGCGGTCAATCGGCGAATCGATGCCCTGCTTGGTCCCTTTGCGGGCTTTTTCATCTGCCCCCACGCGCCGGAAGACGCCTGCGAGTGTCGCAAGCCCAAGCCGAAACTGATTCTCGAAGCGGCCCGCGCCCTCGGTGTCGATCCCGGATGTTGCGTTGTTGTCGGCGACCGCGAAAGCGACGTTGAAGCGGCGCGTAGCGCCGGCGCGATTCCGCTGAAGGTCGAGGGTCCGGAGGGGCTCGCCGGTGCGGTCGAGGCAATTTTGCGGATGTCGCAGCCTTTAGCAGGCTGCTAGCTACTGCGGGGCGCTAGCGTCTAGCCAGTAATCGATGTCGAGGCTGTGCGCCGGCAGCGCGACGGCAAAGGCCGCCGCAGGCAGGTGAATCGTCTTCGTGAGGTGCTGCCACGTGTCGAGCACCCGCACAACGTAGTTCTGGGTCTCGTCGTAGGGCGGAATGCCGCCGTACTCTTTGACGGCCCTCGGTCCGGCGTTGTAGGCGGCAAAGACCAGCGAGTAATGCTTACCGAAGCGTTGCATCAGCCCTCGCAAATACCGGGCCGCTCCCGAAAGATTCTGTTTGGGATCGCGTGGGTTCACGCCCAGGCCCGCCGCCGTTCCCGGCATCAACTGCCCCAAGCCAATCGCACCGGCTGACGAAACCGCGTGCGTACGCCAACGCGACTCGACGGTGACGATCGCGACCAGCATGTTTGTATCAAGGCGCCAGCGCTCGGCATTCACCAAGAGCCGGCGGGCCAAGTCGCGGCTCTGCCACCCGGGCATCTCTGGATTGATGTGACGAAGAACCGTGGCATAGACTTCGATCGCCGTCGGGGTAGCGGGCACCGTTTGAAGGCCGGCCCTCGCGGGGGCGACCGCAGCGAAAAAGGAGCCTGCTACAAAAATAGCGGCCGCCAGGAGGCGAGCAACGATCAACCGCATATGGGGCCGGTGGGTTCGAGCCGCGCATCAGGCGCGCCTTCCGGGGGAGGGCCACCCCGGCCTACTCGACTGCGGCGCTGGGCGATTGCGCTCGCGATCGTAGCGTTCGTCGCGATGTGCGCGATGATCGCTTGGTCGCAATGGTACGCGATTCATGTGAACGTTCCGTTCTATCGCGCGCATCATGCAACTGTTCCGGCACATTAGTGCCTCGCGCTTTGATACTTCTTTGAGCGACGTGCGCAGGATTGCCGTCGCGCGCACGGCTACAGCATCGACGAGGAGGATTTCGGAGTTGAAGACACGCCCGTTGCTGGTTGCGTTGATTTGTTGCGTGGCCGCATTTTTAGCCACCGGCCCCGCAAGCGCGGCAAGCCCAACGGCCTCGCCCATGCCGCCATCGCCGGCGCCCGCAAAGCCGTCGCCGAGCCCGTCACCTTCGCCGACGCCAACGCCCGGGCTGCCGTTTGGGAACATGAGCTGGCGCGAGATCGGCCCGGCCGGCGCGGGCGGACGCGTAGCCGCGGTCGCTGGATCGGCCACCGATGCGAGACTCTACTATTTAGGAGCGGCAGGCGGTGGGGTCTGGAAATCGGCAAACGGCGGTCAAACTTGGGATCCGGTCTTCGACAAAGAGGGCGTTGCCTCGATCGGCGCCATCGCCATCGATCCGACCGACAACAAGACGGTTTGGGTCGGAACCGGCGAGGCGAATCCTCGAAACGACCTCAGCTACGGCGACGGCGTCTACAAGAGCACCGATGGTGGCGATACGTGGACGAATACCGGCCTCAAAGAGACTCGCTACATTTCGCGGATTCTGGTCGACCCGCGCAATCGCAACCACGTGATCGTCGCCGCGCTCGGGGATGCATTCGCCGACAGCCCCCATCGCGGCGTCTTCATCACCGACGACGGCGGCAAGACTTGGAAGCAGACGCTCTATGTCGGGCCCCAGAGTGGTGCCTCGGACCTTGCCATGAACGTGCAGAACCCGAGCATCGTTTACGCGGGCATTTGGAAGTTTCAACGCCGCCCATGGACCTTCGTCAGCGGCGGCGACGAAGACGGCATCTATAAGTCGAGCGACGGCGGCGAGACGTGGAGCAAGCTCGAAGGGCATGGACTGCCGGCGCCCCCGCTGGGGCGCATCGGTCTCGCGGTTGCGCCCAGCAACGGCAATCGGGTCTTTGCGCTCATCGAATCGAAAGCCGGCGTACTCTGGCGTTCCGACGACGCCGGCGCGAACTGGCAAATGCTCAGCAACGATTCGCTCGTCAACGCGCGGCCGTTCTATTTTTCGCACGTCGAAGTCGATCCCAAAAACCCCGATCGAGTCTACGCGCTCTCGTTTGAAACGATGCTGAGCAAGGACGGCGGCAAAACCTTCAAACCCACCGCGAACAGCGTGCACTCGGACTTCCATGCGATCTGGATCGCGCCGAACGATCCTTCGCGCATCATCATCGGGGAAGACGGCGGGTACGTGCTGACGGTGGATGGCGGCGAGAACTGGTTCTTTTCGCAAAACGTGCCGATCGGCCAGGTCTATCGCGTCGGCCTCGGCACCGACAACCCATACACCGTTTGCGCGGGCCTCCAGGACAACAACGGCTGGTGCGGGCCCTCGAACTCTCTCGATAGTTCGGGCATTCAAAACAAGCACTGGATCGTTTCGGTCGGCGGCGACGGGACGTGGGGCATTCCCGAGCCCGACGATCCGAATTGGATCTGGTCCGATTCGCAAGACGGCTCGCTCGTCATCTACAATCGCGTGACGCAAGATCAGTGGTCCGGCCAGCCCTTCCTTCCGACCGGGCGAGAGTCGTGGCGGCTAGGGGAGAGCAAGTATCGCTTTAATTGGGAGTCGCCGATCGCATTCGCCCCCTGGCGTACCGCCGGCGGTAAGGTGATCGGCTGGTACGGCGGTAACGTTGTCTTTCAAACGACCGATCGGGGCCACCATTGGGAGGCGATCAGCCCCGATCTAACGCGCAATCTCAAGTCGCATCAAATCACCGCGGGCGGTCCGATTACCAATGACGTCTCCGGTGCCGAATACAGCGATACGATTCTCGATATCGAGGCCTCGACGCGCGCGCGCGGTGAGATCTGGGTCGGCACCGACGATGGTTTGGTGCAGCTTACGCGCGATGCGGGCAAGCATTGGACGAACGTAACTCCAGCGGGATCGCCCGAGTTTGGACGCTTCGCAACGGTGGCGCCGTCGACGCTCGTAGACGGCACGGCCTATGCGATCAACGACGCGCACGAAATGGGAGATAGTGCGCCGTACGCTTACGTAACGCACGATTTTGGCAAGACCTGGACCAAGATCACCAACGGCATACCGGCCGATCAGTGGGCGCGCGCCATTCGCCCCGACACGCGCGATCGCAATCTCGTCTATCTTGGCACGGAGGAGGGCATCTGGATCTCCTACGACGGCGGCGCGAATTGGCAATCGTTCAAGAACGATCTCCCGACCGTTTCGGTGCACGACATTCGGCTGCAGCCGCAGTACGATGATTTGGTCATTGCGACGCACGGGCGTGCCGTCTACATCATGGACGACGTTCGGCCCGTGCAAGAGCTGCAGCAAGCCGTCGCAAGCACGACCCGGCTCTTTACCCCGCGGACGAGCTACGAGTGGACGCTGCACGAAAACGACGAAGGCACCTACACGTTCTATGCGGCCGACAATCCGCCGTACGGCGTCATGATCACGTTCTATCAGAAGGAGCCGCAGAAGAGCGCACCGGCGGTCGATATTCTGGATGCGCACGGACGCGTGGTCCGCAGCGTTTCGGGAACGCACAAGATTGCGGGCAAGGACGAACCGTACATCCCAAACAAGGCGGGGCTGAACCGCTACACCTGGGATTTCTCCGTGAACGGCCCGGTGAAATGGAAAGGCGCGACAAGCGATTTCGTCAACCCGCAAACCGGCCCGGGCGTCCCGCCCGGTGCTTACTCGGTGCGTATGACGCTCTCCGGTCGTACCTACGTCGAGCACTTTAACGTCGCGCCCGATCCGCGCTCGCAGTTCACGCAAGCGGATTACGAGCGCAGCTTCAACGAAGCGATGCGTCAGATGGGGCATCTCTCGCAGCTCGACACGATCCTCAACGATCTCGATAACCTCAAGAAATCGCTCGGCACGTCGACCGACGCCGCCAAGAAGGCCGGCAACACCGCATTGGTAGCGAAACTCCAGGACGCTTCGACCGCGCGGCAGACGCTGATGGATTCGCTGGCGACCAACATCCGCGGCGAAGGCACCGAGGACGAAACCAAGGTGCGCGAAGACGTTTTGGGTGCCTTCGGCAATGCGCAGGGTCTCATCACGCCACCGGTCGCCGACTTCATCGCACGCGTGGACGTCGAATATCGCGCGGGCATCGCGCGCTACAATGCGTTCGTGACCGGCGTTCTGCCGGGCGTCAATGCCGCGTTACAGCAAGCCGGCATGAAAACGCTGCCGGCCCTGAAAACCGTTTCTGCACAGTGATGTTCGTTCCAACGGTGCTGATTGCCGCAGCGGCGTACGCCAATCTATCCTGGCGCTCGATCGGCCCGGCGGTTGCAGGTGGACGCGTCGCTGCGGTGGCCGGTACGCCGCAAGACGATCAGCTCTATTACCTTGGCACGGCCGGGGGCGGCGTTTGGAAATCGAGCAACGGCGGGACGACGTGGGAGCCGGTCTTTGAAAAGCAAACGGTTTCCGCAATCGGCGCAGTCGCTATCGATCCAACGAACGAACGGGTCGTCTGGGCCGGCACCGGTGAGGCGAATCCGCGCAACAACGTCAGCTACGGCGATGGTTTGTATAAGTCGACCGACGGCGCAAAGACCTGGACGCGTAGCGGTCTCGCCGGAGTTTGGAGCATCTCCCGAATCGCCATCGATCCGCGCGATTCCCGGCACGTCGTCGTTGGTGCTTTTGGCGATCCGTTCAAGGATTCGACCGACCGCGGCGTTTACGTCACCTTCAACGGCGGCGCGACGTGGAGTAAGACGCTCTATCTTAGTCCGTCGAGCGGTGCGAGCGACGTCGCGATGGATCCCACCAATCCCAACGTCGTCTACGCGGGAATGTGGCACTTTCGCCGCATCCCGTGGACCTTTACGAGCGGCGGACCCGACGGTGGGCTCTACAAGTCGACCGACGGTGGGCGCACGTGGAAGCGGCTCCAAGGCAACGGCTTGCCGTCCGGCTACACCGGACGAATTGGTTTGGCCATCGCCCCAAGTCGTCCGAATCGAGTCTTCGCGCTCATCGAGGCAAAGGGTGGCATTCTGTGGCGCTCCGACGACGCGGGCGCGCATTGGACGATGACGAGCGACGACACCCTGGTCGATCAGCGTCCGTTCTATTTTACCCATATCGCCGTCGATCCCAAGAATTCGAATCACGTCTACGCCGTCTCGGAGATGCTCGCCGAGAGCAAAGACGGCGGCAGGAAGTTCACCGAGATCGCGAAGGACGTGCACGTCGATTACCACGCGATTTGGATCGATCCGACCAACGCCAAGCGCGTCATCGTCGGCGAGGATGGCGGCTACGCGCTGACGACCGACCTCGAGCACTGGTCGTTCTCGCGGAATCTAGCGATCGGACAGATCTATCACGTCGGCCTGAGCGGCGAGAACCCTTACTTCGTTTGCGTCGCCTTTCAAGATAACGGCGGCTTCTGCGGACCGGAAAACTCGCTCGATAGCGGCGGCATTCTCAACCGTCATTGGATCGACGTGGTCGGCGGCGACGGCATGTGGACCGTCCCCGATCCGGCCGATCCCCGCTATATCTGGGCCGACCTCGAAGACGGCGCGCTGACGATCTTCGACCGCAACACGCAAGTCAGCCGCTTCATCCGTCCCTACGACGCCTTTCCCGGAAGCTTTCTCGGACCGTTCGATCTGCGTACGGTTCCATATCGGTTCAATTGGGATGCCCCGATCGCTTTTGCTCCATGGGCGAAGTCGCTCGCGTGGTTCGGTGGAAACGTCATTTTCCAGTCGGCGGACCGAGGCGAAACGTGGACCATCATCAGCCCGGACCTGACGCGCAACATAAAATCGCACCAAGCGCCCTCGGGCGGTCCGTTGGCCAAGGACGTTTCGGGTGCCGAATACTCCGACACCATTCTCTATATCGAAGGTTCGTCGCTCGACAACGGTGAGATTTGGGCCGGTACGGATGACGGCTACGCTCAGATGACGCGCGACGGCGGCGCACATTGGCAAAACGTGACGCCGCCCGGGACGCCGGAGTATGCTCGCATCGAAGCGACTGCCCCGTCGCCGCTCGTTGCCGGAACCGCCTACGTCATAGCCGATAACCACCGCCTGGGCGATTACGCACCGTACGTTTTCGTTACCCACGACTATGGCCGGACGTGGGCGAAGATCGTCAAGGGACTGCCGAGCAATCAATACGTCCGGACGATCCGTCCCGACCCCCGCAATCCGAATCTACTCTATGCCGGTACGGAGAACGGCCTCTGGATCTCGTTCGACGGCGGCTCGAGCTGGCAAGATTTCCGGATCAACCTGCCGCCGGTTTCGGTGCGCGACATTCGCATCCAGCCGCAGTTCAACGACATGGTGCTCGCGACGCACGGCCGCGATGCCTGGATTCTCGACGACATCAGCTCGATTCAACAGCTCGGCAATGCGGAGCGCGCGGGAACGATGCTCTATCCGCCGCGGATCTCCTACGAATATCACTATCATTCCAACGATCTGGGCATCTACACGAGCTTTGCCGGTGAGAACCCGCCCAAAGGCGCGATCGTCGATTTTTATCAGAGCGCTCCTGAGAAGACCGCGTCGACGATCGAAATTCTCGACGCTAACGGCCACGTGATCCGCACGGTTAAGGGGACGCATAAGGTCAAGGGTAAGGAAGAGCCATACGTTTCGAACAAAGCCGGAATCAACCGCTACGTTTGGGATTTTACCGAAGACGCTCCGGCGAAGTGGTACGGCGCGGCGAGGGAAGATTATCAGGGACCCAAGACGGGACCGGCGGTCGTGCCGGGGACCTACACGGTTCGCCTGACGTTGGGCGGTGCGTCGTTGCAGCAGCCGTTCGTCGTGAAGCCCGATCCGCGCGACGAGTGGTCGCAAGCGCAATACGAAGCGGGCTACGCCTACGCGCGCAAATATGCCACGGTCTATGGCAAGATCGACGAAGCGCTCAACAACCTCGACGCGATCAAGAAGTCACTCGGACAGGCTGCAACCGCGACGAAGGATCCGTCGCTACAGTCGCAGATTGCGGCGGCGCAGCAGCAGTGGGTCGCGGTCTTTGGGGCCTTTACCGCCGATTATAAGAATGACGAAGATTCAATTCAGCGCCCCGGCTCGCTGCGCGAGTCGATGCCTCGGACGGGGTTCGGCACGGTGCAGCTGCCGCCCACCGCGGCGCAGCTCGACTATGCGAAGCGCTTCGACGCGGCCTACGCCGCGGCCGTAAGCGGATACAACTCGTATGTCGGCTCGCTCGGGCAGCTGCAAACCGCGCTCAAAGGCGCCGGAGTCAAGTCGCTCCAGGGGTTAAATCCGGTAACGCCCTGAGGTTACTCGTAGTCGGGCGCGAAATACTCGTCGGGTTGGTGAATGAAAAACTTTGGCGGTAACGGTGCCTTGATCTTCACGAACTTGCGCGGCGGCTGCGAGAAGTCGAAGCACTTACCGGCCGGCGAGTTCGCGCGCCGGTCGGCTGCGGCGAGCTGATCCAGACCGAAGAGATCTTCGGCGAACCGCAGCACGCTGGCGGTTTCGTATTGAACGTGCGAAACGTAATCGCGTTTGGCGTAGGGCGAGATCACCAATAACGGAACGCGGAATCCCAAGCCGTCGTCGTCCTCATAGGGCGGCGGCACGTGATCGTAAAGACCGCCCCAGTCGTCCCACTGAACGAAGATCGCCGTTGAGTTCCAGAACTTGCTCTCGCCGATCGTGTCGACGAGTGCGGCGACCCACGAAGGTCCGTGGCCGCCGCCGCAGTTGACGTGATCGGAGTCGCTGCAGACCGGCGTGACCCATGTGAAGTTGGCGAGCTTGCCGGCGCGGACGTCGGTGATCAACCTCCAGTTCGGCGAGATGACGTCTTTTTTCCAATCGGGTCCGTAGTAAATATGCTTAACCGCCTGGTACGCCGACCATTCGGCGCCGCCGCCGCTGCTGCGGCTGCCGTAAGCGCTGGCGTAGAAACGCCAGGAAAGCTTCGCCTTGTCGAGCTCGTCCCCGAGCGTCTCGTACCCGAAACACGGCTTGACGTATGGACCAATCCCGCGGGAGCCGGTGATCGTGGCGATGATGTCATACTTTCCGCCGCCGCAACCCCACTTGCCGGAGGGCAGGTCCACCGTCGAGGCCGCTTGCGCCGCGATGACGTATTGGTGGGCGACGAAGCTCTCATCGAGTTGGGACTGGAACATTTTGTCCGCCACGACCCACTCGTGCGCCATGTCGAAGTACGGCTTCGACTCGTCGTGGGGCACGTACGTATATTGCGGGTTCTCAGGCCCGCCGTAGGATCGCTCGAGGTTGAAGCCATTCATGCGGCAGTCGGTTCCGGGCAGCGTGCCGGTTCCGTTGCAGGCCGTAAACATCGCTTCTGCGGAGTGATCGATGTCGTAGTCGCGATTAAGGCTCACCGGCTCCAGCTTGATCCGCTGACCGTTAGAGCTCTTTCCGTAAGCGACGGTGTCGGCACCAGGATAGCCTTGAAAGAGATTATCGAAGCTGCGATTCTCCTGCACGACGTAGATGACGTGCGTGATCTTCCCGGCACCCGAGCCCGCTAACGCTCGCAAAGCGGATCCGCTTTGCATGTACGGCACGATCGACGGCGAGCCGTACGAGCACGCGCCCAGGGTCAGCGCGAGCAAAGCTACCGGGAGTCGGATCATCCGAAGAATCGTTTCAGGAAGGCTTCATGCCGGTAGGATGCGCTGTTGCCGAACCGCGCGATGATCAACTCCAGACTTGGCAGGAGATAGAGCGCTTGTCCTGCCGACCCGCTCGCGTAGACGAGATCGGCCGGAGCACCGCGCGCGCCGAGCCACCAGCCGACCCCGTATCGAGCGTTGACGGGCGAGCCTTCGAAGCACGCTGCCAGCGAGGACCGCTGCGCGATGACAAACCGCCCGTACGCGAGCCAGTCACGAATGCTCAACGACGCGCCGGTCGGCAAGGGCTGCGTGCCGTCGCTCAGCGTGCGCCAGGCGTGCACGTGGACGCCGGCCGGAGCCAGGATCCGTTCGCGCAAATATTCGTGGGGCGTGCGGTTGCGCCCGGATAGCTTGCGCGCAAGTACCGCGCCGAAAACTTGGAGTGGAATGCCGCCGTACGTAAAGCGTGTTCCGGGCTCGTCGCGCAGCGCCACGGCCAGCGCGCGCTCGTAGGTTGGAACGCTTGCGCCCAGGCCGCCGAAGCCGAAGCCGGCGGTCAGCGAGAGCAGCATCCGCAGCGTGACGCGCCGCTTCCACGGATCGTCGCACCAGAGCGCGATCGTTGCTGCGACGGTTTCGTCGAGCGAGAGCAATCCGTCAGCTTCGGCATAAAGCGCGGTCACACCCCAGAAGCTCTTCGTCCCGCTGTAGAGCGGACGCGGCGTCGTCAATTCGAACCCGTCGGCGTATTGTTGCGCGAGCAGCTCCTCGCCGCGCGCGACGACGAGCGCCTGTTCTCCGTGCGTACGCGAGTAGTGCAGCGCATCGTTTGCAACCTTCATTGGAGGAGCGTTCGGACTCGGCTCGCAAGAGCGCCTGCATGAGGGCTCTTCGACTGCGCTCAGGACAGGCGTACGTTCTCCTCGTCGCCTCCGTAGCGGCACTTGGTGGATTGCTATTCGGCTACGACACCGGCGTCATCTCCGGGGCGATCCTCTTTATCACGAAAGATTTCGACCTCGCGACGCGGCTGCAGGCCTTTACGATTAGCGTCGTCCTCATCGGTTGCATGATCGGCGCACTTACCGCAGGCGGCATCGCAGATCGCATCGGGCGCCGGTCGACGCTCTTTGCCGCCGGGATAGTGTTTTTCGCCGGGGCGCTCGTCTCGGCGCTGGCGCCAAACGAAGCGATCCTGCTCTGGGGCCGTTTTATCGTCGGCCTGGGCATCGGCTTCAGCAGCGTCGTCGCCCCACTCTACATCTCCGAAGTGGCCCCGGCTGATATACGCGGTGCGCTCGTTTCACTCTATCAGTTTGCCATCACGATCGGCATTCTCGCCGCCTACCTCGTCGACTACGCCTTTGCATCGGCCGGACAGTGGAGGTGGATGCTGGGGCTCGCGGTTGTGCCGTCGCTGGTGCTGATCGGCGGAATGATCCCGCTGCCCGAGAGCCCGCGGTATCTCTTCAAAATTGGGCGCGGCGAAAAAGCGCAGCGCGACCTGCAGCGCATCTACGATGATGCCGCGGCAAGCGCGCGCGAGGTGGAATCGATCCGAGATAGCCTGCGCACCAAGAGCGCAGGTTTGGAAGCTTTCCGGCAGCCTGGCATGCGCCTCGTGCTCTTCATCGGCATCACGCTGGCGGTCTTGCAGCAGATCACCGGAATTAATACCATCATCTACTACGGCCCGCAGATCTTCCAAATGGCCGGTTTCGCGTCTGCCTCCGCCTCCATTTTTGCGCAAACGATCGTCGGCACGGTGAACTGCCTCATGACGCTCGTCGCGATTTTCTTCGTCGACCGGATCGGACGTAAGCCGCTGCTCTATGCCGGACTGACCGGGATGTTCCTCGCGCTGTCGACATTGGCATACGCTTTCGCGCGGCCTCACCTCTCGGGGTCGCTCGGCACGATTGCGCTGGGAAGCATGATGTTCTACGTCGGCTGTTTTGCGTTCAGTTTCGGACCGATTCTTTGGCTGCTGCTCTCCGAGATTTTTCCGCTCCCCGTGCGCGCTTTAGGGATGTCGCTCTCGACGCTCGCCAACTGGGTCGGCAACTTCCTCGTCTCGCAGTACTTCCTCGCGATGATTGCGTTGTTGGGAGGGCCGGCGACCTTCTCGATCTACGCGCTGCTCTGTATCGTCACGATCCTCTTCGTGCGCGCGATGGTGCCTGAGACGAAGCAAGAACTGCTGGAGCAGATCCGCGTTCGCGCATGACCGGACCCGCGCTGAGCATCGTTATACCGGTCTACGACAACTGGTGGCTGACTGCGCGATGCCTGCGCGAACTCGATCGCTTACGCGAGAGATCCGTGCGCTTCGAAACGATCGTTGTCGATAACGCGTCGACCGACGAAACGCCGGTGGAAATTGCGAGCTTTCCCTGGGTACGCTATCTGCGGTTCGATGCGAACCGCAACTTCGCGGGAGCCTGTAACGCGGGCGCGCGGGTCGCGGAAGCACCGGTGACGTTCCTGCTCAACAACGATGCGTATCCCCTCGGCGATGCGCTGACGCCGCTGCTACGCGCCTTTGACCGCGCGGAGGTTGCCATCGCGGGCGGCGCGCTCTTCTTCGAAGATGGTGCGACGCAGTCGGCCGGGCTCGTCGTCTTGCGCAACGCCCATTGGCATTACTCCTGCCGCAACCTGCCGGGAACGCTCGACGCGGTCAGCGCGTCGCGAGATGCGCTCGCCGTCTCCGGTGCGGCCATGGCGGTGCGCACCGAATGGTTCGTCGAGAACGGCGGCTTCGACGAGCGTTTCGTGAACGGTTTTGAGGACGTCGATCTTTGTTTGCGCGCGCGAGAGCAGGGCCGAATCGTCGCATACGTTGCCGACGCTGGGTTCGCGCACTATGAGGCGGCCTCGGCGGGACGGTTCGAACGCGAGGCGGAGAACGAACGGCGCTTCTACCGGCGATGGTCGGCGCGCATGGGTTCGCTGCCGCGCACCGCGCGCGGCGAAGTGGGTGCGATCGCGGTACAGAGTGCTGCCGGTGCCTCCCCATTGCTAGCGGCGGGCTTGCGGGATTTGGAGGACGCGCTGCGCGGCTTTGGACATCCGCTCGCGCACGGCACGATCGCGCCGTGGCAGCGCTTCGACCGGCGTTTTCGGCACAGCGCCAACCTCGCGTGGTTCACGCGCGAACCCGCCGAACCGGGGATCGCGATTCGCCGTAACGGCGAAGGGCGCACCGTGATTCGCACGCGCGGCGCCGCAGCGCTCGAGGTACCATGGCTTCCCTGCGCTTCGCGCGAGCGCGCCACGCAACTTGGATTTCGCCGTTCGGAGGCTCCATCGTGCACGAGCGTCGGCGTCGCCGGCGGCGAGGACGCAGTGCGCGAGTTCGAAGGCGATTCCGGTTGGCGAATCGTCCGCCTCACGCCCTCGATGCTCTTAGGCGAGGGCAGCGGCGAGCTCGCCTGTGTACTGCATCTCGGCCTGACCGACGAAAGCGGCTTCGGCAACGTTCTGCTCGCGCAAGCGGGCCTTCCCGCAGTGGTTCTTGCAACGGATGAGCTGCTCTCGCTCTTTGCGCCCGACGTGGCTTTGATCGGCGATCGTGCGGCCATCGCGCAATCCGTCGCGCGTCTCGTCAGCGACTCGTCGGCGCGCGCACGTTACGGAAGGCTCGTCGCCGCCGATGCGTCCCGGCGCTTCTCGCCGCGCCGCAGCGCGATTCGCGTCGTCGACCTGCTCTGCGCCGCGCGTTTCGGGCTTGAACGGCCGGCTCCCGCACGCAGCAACACGCCCTTGTAGCCGCTTAGGGTGCGCCGTACCCGCCGCCACCGGGCGTTTGAATCGTGAGCACGTCACCGGGTTCCAGCTTCAGGCTCACCTTCGCCGGAATCGGCGACCGCGTACCACCCCGCGTCAAAAGATGACGCCCGAGCGCGCCGGGTTCGCCGCCGCACGCCCCGGGCGGCTGCAGCGTTTGGCGATCGGCGAGCAGCGTCGCTTCGGCCGAGCCTTCGACAAGCTCGATCGCACGAACCAGGCCGTCTCCGCCACGATAATGCCCGGCGCCACCGGTTCCCTGCGCGATCTCATAGCACACGATGCGCAGCGGATACTCGCGTTCGATCGCCTCGATCGGCGTATTGAGCGTGTTGGTCATGTGGCAGTGAATCGCATCGATGCCGTCGCTTTGGGGACGCGCTCCCATTCCGCAACCGTTCGTCTCGTAGAAGGCCCACGTCGTACCGTCGGGCCGCGTGCCGCCGAGCATCACGTTGCTCATCGTTCCGCCGCTGCTGGCTGGCACGCGGCCCGGGGCCGCGCGCGACAGCGCAGCAAGCACGACGTCGGCGTTGCGCATGCTCGTCTCGACGTTTCCTCCCGAAACCGGCGCAGGACGCCGGGGGTTGAGCAGCGACCCGGCTGGTGCGAAAACCTCGACGGGTCGAAAGCAGCCTTCATTCATCGGGATCGTCGGATCGGTTACCGCACGCAGCGCGTAATGAACCCCCGAGAGCGTGACCCCGAAAACGGCATTGAGGGGAAAGCCGACTTGCGCCGATGTCCCGGTGTAATCCAGACGCGCGCGGCCGTCGTGAAGCTCGAGGCGCAGCGCGATGGTGATGCAAGGACGTCCGTCGCGCTCCTCGAGATGATCGCGCGCCTCAAAGCTGCCCTCGCCGATCGAACGCAGCGCCGCGCGCATGCGCCGTTCGCTGTCGTCGAGCGCTTGCGCGATTGCGCCTTCAAACGTTTCGAAGCCGTAGCGTTCGCATAACTCGAGCAGCCGCCGCTCGCCGGTGTAGTTGCCGGCGACTTGTGCGCGCAGGTCGCCGCTTCGAGCCTCGGGCGTGCGCGAACTCGCGCGAAAGATGGCGACGATCTCTTCAGCGACACGGTCGTCGCGCACGAGACGCACCGGCGGGAGAACCAATCCTTCGGCGTAGAGCTCGGAAGCTTCAGCCGGCATCGAGCCGGGAACCACGCCGCCGACGTCGGCGTGATGCGCCTTGTTCGCGGCATAGCCGACGAGATGGCCGCCGGCAAAAATCGGGCGCACCAGCGTCATGTCGTTCAGGTGCGTGCCGGTGACGTAGGGGTCGTTCGCGACCCACATCTCGCCTTCGCGAACCCCACCGTACTCGCGCTCGACGACTTCGAGCATTCGTCGCAGGCCCCAGGGCAGCGAGCCGAGGTGCACGGGAATATGTTCGGCTTGCGCGATCAGCCGGCCGAACCGGTCGAAGAGCGCGCACGAATGATCGAGACGCTCTTTGATGTTCGGCGAGTAGGCAGCGTTGCGCACCGCGAGACCCATCTCTTCGGAGGCGTAGACCAACGCGTTTTTGATGACTTCGGCGGTTATCCGGTCGATCACGACGGCGCTGCCTGCAAGACCAACAGCTCGCCGTCGGCGCGTGCCGACCATCTCGGCGGCACGTACGTCGTGCTGTCGTAGGCTTCCACGATCGCCGGCCCATTGACGCGTCCCTGGGGGAAGCTCGTGCGCTCAAAGACGGCTGCCTCGACGAACTTGCCATCAATCCAGACCGCGCGCTTTCGCTCGTCCTGCTCTTCCAACGGCTTGGGCTTCGCCGGCTCATCGCGAGCATCGTGCTGAGTCCTTCGGAGGAACCCAGAGGCGGTGAGGCGCGCGTTGACGATTTCAACGATCTCTCCGGGAACGTCGTAGCCGTAACGGGCCCGGTGCGCGTGATGAAAATGACGCGCCACTTCGACTGGTGAGCGATCGTACGGCGCGGTTAGCTCGAAGCTTTGGCCGCGATAACGGGCATCGTACGCTCGCCGAAACGAGATCGTCAGCACTTCGGCGCCTTGCTCGACGAGTGCGGCCCGCGCACGCGTCTCGCTCGCCGCGAACGCCCGGTCTTCCGCTTCCGAATCGAGCTCAGCGATCTCATGCAGCACCGAGCGAATCTCGTTAAAATGGAGCGCCGCGTCGAGCAGGCCCGTGGCCGAGAAGAGTCCGGGATGGGCGGGAACGACCACGCGTGCGATATCGAGCTCTTCGGCGAGCCCGCAGGCGTGCAGCGGGCCGCCTCCACCGAACGCCACGAGCGTGAAGTCGCGCGGGTCGAGACCGCGCTCGATCGTCACGATGCGCAGCACCTTTGCCATCGCGTCGTCGACGAGCCGGAGTATCCCGGCGGCCGTCGCCTCCAAACCGATGTCTAAGCGTTGCGCAAGCCGATTTACGGCTGTGCGCGCACGCGACGCGTCGATCGGGAAAGCACCGCCGAGCAAATGCCGGGGATTGAGCCGGCCGAGCACGAGATTCGCGTCGGTGACCGTCGCACGATCCGATTTGCCGTAACAGGCCGGCCCGGGATCGGCGCCGGCCGAGAGCGGACCGGCGCGCAACGAGCCCGCGTCGTCGATCCAGGCGATCGTGCCGCCGCCGGCGCTGATTTCGGCTAAGTCGACGAATGGAAACCGAACCGGGTAGCCGCTGCCTTTAACCGCGCGACCGCTGTGCGTTCTGCCGGCCGCTTCGAACTCGCCGGCTATCTGCGCGACGCCGTCGAGAATGGTCCCGGCCTTCGCCGTCGTGCCGCCCATGTCGAACGAGAGCAGGTGCCGCACGCCGATCCGGCGTCCAAGCGCCGCGGCCGCGATCGCTCCAGAGGCGGGGGCGCTCTCCACGATCGCGGCGGGCCGCGAAAGCACGTGGCGGGCGGCGGCCAAGCCGCCATCACTGCGCATAACGTAGAGCGGCGCGTGCAAATGGGTGGCGCGGAGGTCGTCGACGAGCCGCTCCAAATAGCGCTCGACGATCGGTGCGAGTACCGCATTGACGACGGTCGTCGAGCAGCGTTCGTACTCGCGGTACTGCGGATCGACGTCGGAGGAGCGCGTAACGCGCACGTCCGGGAGCGCGATTTCGATCGCCTCGGCAAGGCGCCGCTCGTGAGCGTCGTTGACGTACGCGTGTAGCAGACAGATCGCGACGGCCGCGACGCCGCGCTCTCGCAGCTCCGCGCAGACCTGCGCGACCGAGGCTTCGTCGAGCGGGACCAGAACGCCCCCGCGGTAATCGATACGTTCGCGAACCGTCAACCGGTCGCCGCGCGCTACCAACGGGCGGGGCCGTTCGACGAAGAGATTGTAGACTTCGCTGCGGTTTTGACGGCCGATCTCGATAACGTCGCGAAAGCCGTGCGTCGTTACGAGCGCGACGCGCGGAAGCTCGAGGCCGAGCTGTCCCAGCAACGCGTTGGTAGCGATCGTCGTGGAGTGTCCTAAGAACTCGAGCTCCGGTGCGAAATCATACCGCGAGAGCAGCGCGACAAGCGCAGCGATAACGGCGCGATGCGGTTCATGCGGCGTGCTGGGCACTTTGCGCGTGACGATCTGCCCGCTCCATCGCTCGAGCGCGACGAGATCGGTAAAGGTGCCGCCGACGTCGATGCCTACGCGTAAGATAGCACGAGTGTCCAACCTGCTAGAACGTCACGCTATTCGTGCCGTTGGCGGGATAGCAGTTCTCTCCTTGCCGCATGTTCATGCGGAACTCAATCGTCGTCGTGCCAGGGCCGGCATCGGGCGCGCGTTGCCAGTCGTAGCCAAAGGTGAACGACTGACCCACCAACAGGGGCGGTATGCTGCGCGAGTCCAACCGGTCTCCAGCGTAGTAAATGCCGACGTGCTGCAACGTGTTGGTCGGCTGTCGCGAACCGCCGAGGTTGGTCACGGTTCCGGATAAATGATAGATATTTACGGTTCCGGCGTTCGTAATGCCCGTGACCCTTGCCGCCGTTATGGCGGGATTCGGTCCCTCACACGTGGCGGCGGCGGCTCCCTGCGGCGCGAGCGCGAGCGCGATGAGGATGGCGATAAAGACTCGAATCATAACGATTACCTTCCCAATACCGGAACCTTCGGCGGCGAGACGAATGCAACCGGCCAATGGCTCGATTTGCAATCCTTTTCGGAGCCGTGGCATGGCTCCTTGCACTCCCCGTTGCGGCGTCGGAGTCCAACGAGATAGCGGCAATCGCGCGCGATGCAATGACCCGCCATCATCTCAAAGCGATCGTCGTACGAGTCACCTCGTCGGGGAGAGATGTCTACACTGGGGCGCTCGGTGAGTCGATGAACGGTGTTCCCGCGACTTCGAAGATGCATTTTCGTAATGGCGCGATGGCCTTTACGTATATGGCGACGATGCTGATGGAGCTCGTCGATCAGAATAAGGTACGGCTGGACGAGAAGCTCGCTCGATATTTCCCGAGTCTTCCGTACGCCGATCGCATCACGCTGCGGAATCTCGCCGACATGACTTCCGGCTATGCGGATTACGTCTACCAGCCGGAGGTGCTGCGAGGGACCACGCTCGATCCGTTCCGCCACTGGACCTCCGACGAGCTCATCTCGATTGGCGTCCGCAGCCCGATGATGTTCGCGCCCGGCACGAACTGGGGCTACTCGCACACGAACTACGTGATTTTGGGGCGCGTGCTCGAGAAGATCACGGGGATGCCGCTGGCGGCAGGCCTCCAACGATACGTCATGGGCCCGATGAAACTCGCACAGACTCGCAGCTTCGATACCCCCGAGATACCGGAACCGGTGCTGCACGCGTACAGCTCGGAGCGGCGGAGCGAGCTGCATATCCCCCCCGGCATGGCGTTCTACGAAGAGTCGACCTTTTGGGATCCGTCCTGGACGACCGCAAACGGCGCGGTGCAGGTCACCGACGTCACCGATATGGTACGCTCGATGGAGCTCGTCGGCTCCGGAGCGTTGCTCTCCAAAGCCTCGGCCGCAGCGCAGCTCGGCCCAAACCTGACCGGTTTCGGCCACGCCGATCCAAAATGCTCGGCCTGCCGTCGCAATACCGTCGAATTCAACTACGGCTTAGGCGTCGTCAACCTCGGCCCGTGGGTCACGCAGATCAAGAGTTTCGCGGGCTGCGGCGGCACCGTGGGTTACTTACCGTCGCGACGCCTCGCCGTAGCTGTCGTGACGACCTACGCGCCTTCGGCGTTCGACGCCGAAGGCAACTATCCGAACGCGAGCCAGTCGATCTTTGCCGCCCTCGCCGAGCGGCTCGCGCCGGGAACGTTGCCGAAACTTCCGGCAGCGGGCCACTAGGCCGCGCGAGCGCGCTCGACGCTGCAGTCTCTCGCTAGAACGTCAGCCGGTACGTGGCGCCGTTGGCTGGATTGCAGTTGGTTCCATGAACCATGCGTACCTTAAATACAAACGTCGTCGATCCGGCGCCCGCATCAGCCGCCCGACTCCAGTTGTACGTAAAGTGGAACGTTCCCGACGATGTGAGCGGCGGGATCGATCTCGAATCCACTCTCTCCGCACCGTCGTAGATATCCACAAACTGCAAGGTGCTCGACGGCTGACTGGCCGTCCCCATATTCTGTACTTCTCCAACCAAACGATATTGAGTCATCTTGCCCATTGCGTGGGTGGTCTGCACTCCGACGTGGACGATCGCGGGGTTGCCACCGAGGCACCGCGACTGTGCAGCAACTCCTACGGGTATTAGCGCGACGGCGAAGATGCCGAGGATGAGGGCACGGGTCACTTTTTTCATGCTCCTTCCTGTGGGAAAAGCTCACCATGCTAGCACGCGATGCTAGCGCTGCCTTCCTAAGTTCCTATACCGTATAAGCCAAGCGCCGAAACATTCCTTGTCTGCCCCGCGTAAAGCGGCCATGAAAGAACGCATGCTAGCCGCTCTGGCGGCCGCGCTCATCGTGCTCGCCCCCGCCGGCGCGTCGGCCCAAAGCTCTCCGGCGGAGCAGATCGCCGCAGTGCAGACCCAGGCGATGCGCGAGTTTTTGGCCGCCTCGCCCGAGACCGCGACGTTTCTTGGCGATTACAGCGACGACGGTGAGTGGAGCGATCCGACGCCGGCCGGCATCGCCAAGTTCAAGGCGATGCTCGCGAGCTACGAGCAGCGGGTCAACGCGATCGACGTGACCGGCGCGACCTTGCAGGACCGAAACGACATCAAACTGATGAAAGCTTTCGCGACTTCGCAGAATCGCCAGCTCGCCGATCAAGAGGCCGGAAAGGACCCATCGGGTCCACCCCTCACGGTGCTCGGAGTGGTCTTCACGATGATTCTGCATAAGGAAGGCCAGGACCCGACGGTTTGGTGGGGTCATATGATCTCACGGCTCGAGAAGGCGCCGGGATGGATGGCCGCACAGCGTCCGCTGATCACGCATCCGGGAAGACTCCAAGCGCAGGTCGCGGTCAAGCAGCTGGCGATGGCACCGGCACTCTTCAATTTTATTCTGACGCCGATGGCGGCCGAGCTTCCCGCCGATCAGCACGCACGCTTCGTCAAGGCGCGCGACGCCACCGTCGCTGCGATGACGGAGTGGACAACGTGGATGAGTGCGAACGCCGCAAGCTGGCCAATCAACTACGCGATGGGCGCCGACGCGTACAACGCGATGCTCCGCGACGAACTGCTGCTTCCCTACGACGCCGATCAGATTGCGGCAATCGGTCAGAAGACGCTCGATTCCGCAAAGGCACAGGAGCGGGCGGTTCAGGCGGAAGCCAAAGCCAAAGGCATCAGCCTCTCTAACCCAGTACAGGCCGCGGCGAATGGCGGCGGCATGACGCCGACGACGAAGGCCGCGCAGTTTGCCTTCTTTCAAGCGCAGCTCGACACGCTACGCGGATTCATTGCCCGCAAGCAGATCGTTACGATTCCTGCGTACGTCGGAACCATGAAGATAGTGGAAACGCCGGCCTTTCTGCTGCCCGTACTCCCCGGAGCATCGATGAACCCGCCGCCGCTCCTCTCCAAGCAGGTCGACGGCATCTACTTCATACCACCGCCGAACCCGGATATGGCGAAGGCTGCCGCGAGCGGCGCGATCTTCGAGGATTTCGACCGCGATCGGGTGTTGATGACGAGCGGGCACGAAGGCTTCCCCGGCCACTTCCTGCAGTTCTCGATCTCCAAGCACAACGCCGACCCGGTGCGCCGGCTTTCCTTCGACGGCGTCTTTTCCGAGGGATGGGCTTTCTACGAGGAGGCCTTACTCGAGCGCGACGGCCTCTATGGTAACGATCTCGACGGCCGTTACGCCGTCGCGCAGTTCGAACGACTGCGCGGGGCTCGCGCGATCGTTGACACGAAGCTCGCGACGGGCGCGTGGAGCTATGAAGATGCCATCACGTGGTTTGCTGCCAATGCCGGCGTCGATCGGGGTACGGCGGTCGGAGAAGTGAGCCGTTTCGCGCTAGGTCCCGGCCAAGCGTTCGACTACGCCGTCGGCAAGGCGCAGATCGAAGCGCTGCTCGAGACGTACAAGGCCAAGAAGGGAAGCGGTTTCGACCTGCAGGCATTTCACGACGATCTCCTCTCACA
>JBARKF010000080.1:0-1903 GCA_049800655.1 Candidatus Cybelea sp. | reverse complement strand
CGTCGCAAATGCTGGCTGCTCGAAAAACGCGCACGCTATAGAGAGGACGCATCGATGGAACTCGAGCCGTATCTGTTTTTTACCGGCAACTGCGAAGACGCGCTAAACTTCTACAAGCCGATCTTTAACGGCGAGATCGAAGGCATATCTCGTTGGAGCGAAATGCCCAAGGACGCCGGCGGCCCTCCCGTCACCCCCGAAACCGCGAACCGGGTCATGCACGCGAGCTTCAAATCGCCCGGGGTCACATTCATGGCCTCCGACGCGTCGCCGGATAAGAAGTACGGCGAAGGATCGATCTCGCTGTCAATCGCTACGACGGATCTAGCCGAGGCGGAGCGCGTCTTCAACGCTCTAGGCGCCGGCGGAAACGTTGAGATGCCGATGCAGGATATGTTTTGGGGCGCGAAGTTCGGAATGCTTACCGACAAGTTCGGAATCGATTGGATGGTGAGCTGCCGAACGCCTTAACGCCGGTTACACATTGAAAAAAGCAACGGCTCCGCTCGGGCGGAGCCGTTGCTTTCGTTACTTCGAAGGAATCGCGATGAACTTGCGCGGCTTTTGCGAGAAGCTGAAGATGTCGTCCATGCTATTGGCACGAGTGTCGGTCGTTCCCAAACGGCCAAGAGACCAGTTATCTTCGACGAAGCGAATGATGCTGCCGAACTCGTACTGCGTGTGCGAGACGTAACCTGACTTGGCGTACGGCGAGACGACGATCATGGGAACGCGAATGCCGAGCCCGGCGTAATCCAGTTGCGGCGGCGGCACGTGATCGTACCATCCGCCCCAGTCTTCCCACACAACGATGATCGCGGTGGACTTCCAATACTTGCTCTTACCGACGGCATCGACGATTTTCGCAACCCAAGCCGGTCCGGTATCCGTCTTGGCGAAGCCGGCGTGATCCGAGTTCTGATCGCTGGGCGAAACCCACGAAACCGACGGCAGCTTGCCGCTTGAAACGTCGGTGAAGAAGTTCGTCTCGGGCGACGAGATGTTCGTCGTCCACTCGGGACTGTTGCGCACGGCCTTGATGGCGTCGAACGGATCCCAGTACGACCCGGCAAGAGTGCCGCCGTACAGCGCCGGCACGTAGTACTTCCACGTGACCTGCTTGGCATCGAGCAGATCGCGCAGCGTCGAGTACGTCATGCACGGTGCCGGCCCTTTTTGGATATACTTGTTCTGGTTGGTGATCTCCGGCGTCGTGGTGCCCTGTTGCGCATCGCAACCCCACGGTCCGTGCGTCGGAAAGTCGATCAGGCTCTTTGTGCCGTCGATCGAAGAGCTCCCGCGAATCAGATCCTGGTGCGAGCTGAAATCCCCGCTGTTCTCGGTTGGGAACATGTTGTCGGCGAGCGCATAGCTTTTCGCCATCGTCCAGTACGGCTTGATCTGTGCCGGGTTGACGTACTCATACGCGCAAGTTCGGCACGGTTTGCGGTCGACGTAGACGGCGCTCCAGCCGTCCATCTGACCCTGGTCGTAATCTACCTCAGATGCCGCACGGCTGTTCTGATAGAGCTTGGGGCTGTACAGCTTGCTCGACTTCAGCGCGATTGTTTGCCCATTGGGCATCTTTCCAACCGTTGCACCGTTCGCCCCCGGGAACGTTGCGAAGAGATTGTCGAAACTGCGATTGGTTTGAATCACAATCACGACATTGGTGATGTTGTTCGAGGAGGTCGCCTGGTGTTCGCGAACATTGGCCGCGGGCAACGCGGAGTATCCAACGCTATGCGAACTCATACCGCTGCAGCCGGCGAGCGCTGCCGCAACGAGAATGCAAAAGGGAAAGCTGAGTCTTCTCATGACGCGCCCATTCGTGCGGGGCCGGAGGGGCCTCCCTCCTCGATTTCCGCAAATCGCCAAAAATGAGGCTTCCGACTCACTCCCT
>JBARKF010000079.1:0-35237 GCA_049800655.1 Candidatus Cybelea sp. | reverse complement strand
CAACGGCGCCGACCGGAAGCCCCTCGTGACGAACGGCGCGTTGGTCAGCGCGAAGGATCTCTACAAATATTTTCCGATCTACGCCGGGTTGATGTCGCGCCACGTCGCCGACGTTCGCGCGGTGGATGGCGTCGACTTCACGATCGAAGAGGGTGAGACGCTCGGACTCGTCGGCGAGTCCGGCTCGGGAAAGACCACCATCGGACGGCTGCTCCTACGGCTCCTGCCGGCGACGAAGGGCGAGATTTTCTTCGAAAATCGCAACGTGTTAAAGATGAATCGCGGCGAGATCCGCCGGCTGCGGCGCTCGGTCCAGATCATCTTCCAGGATCCGTTCGCCTCGCTGAACCCGCGGATGACCGTCGGCGAGATCGTCGCCGAACCGCTGCGCATCCACCATCTGGCGACGGGCAAAGGGGTTGGTGCGCGCGTCCGCGAGCTGCTCGAGCTGGTGGGTCTCCAGCCGTACCATGCGAACCGCTATCCGCACGAATTCTCGGGGGGGCAGCGGCAGCGCATCGGCGTGGCCCGCGCGCTGGCAGTCGATCCGAAGTTTATCGTCTGCGACGAGCCGGTCTCGGCGCTCGACGTTTCAATTCAGGCGCAGGTCATCAACCTGCTCGAAGATCTTCAGGCAAAGCTAAAGCTTACGTACCTTTTCATCGCCCACGACCTCTCGGTCGTCCGCCATATCTCAACCCGCGTAGCGGTGATGTACGTCGGCAAAATTGTCGAGCTGGCCGACCGCGATGGTCTCTACCAGAATCCGCTCCACCCGTACACGCAGGCACTGCTCTCGGCAATCCCGATCCCCGACCCAGCGGTAGAGCAACGCCGCAAGCGCATCGTGCTGACCGGCGACATTCCGTCACCAGTGAATCCGCCGCCGGGCTGCCGCTTTCACACGCGCTGCCCGGTTGCGTTCGCTCGCTGCATCACCGAAGAGCCGCCACTGCGCGAATACGCACCCGGCCACGTCGCCGCGTGTCACTGGGTCGAGGAACACGGCGGCAAGGCTCCCGAAATAGCGTAAGAAATGAAGAACGGGTGCTCGTCGAGCGCCCGTCTTCTTTTACCAAAAAACCCTCTTGGAAGTTATTTCTTCTTGCGCCGAACCTTCCGGCGAACGACCTTGCGAACCGCTCTCTTGCGCACCACTTTGCGGGCAACTTTCCGGCGCACCGCCTTACGGGCGACTTTTCGGCGTACCTTCTTGCGGGCGACTTTGCGGCGCACTACCTTGCGGGCGACTTTCCGGCGCACTACCTTGCGGGCGATTTTCCGTCGTACCTTCTTGCGAACGATCGCGCCGGCGACCTTGCGTCGGACGGCCTTACGAACGAGCTTTCGTCGGACTTTCTTGCGAACCGCCTTACGGACCACTGCCGCGGCGACTGCCTTTCTCACGGCGCGTTTGCGGCGCGGTTTCGGTTCTTCCGCTGCCGGGCCGCCGTTCATGATGTCGGAGTCCATTCATTCCTCCTCGTCCCCGGGGACGATAAGCGTTAGTGGACAGCGCTCTTGGCGCTTTTGAGCGAATCATAGAGGATTTCTTAAATAGATGCAAATTAACACGCTCGCGCGCGTAGCGCGCTCGCGCAACGGAGTGGCGTCAGGATTGTCGGGGACTTGACCCCGGCTGTATACTAAGGCCCGTGAAAAAGCCCCTCATTATCGTGGAGTCGCCCACCAAAGCACGGACGATTAAGAAGTTTCTGCCCGCGCGATACACGGTGAAGGCGTCGGTGGGGCACGTGCGCGATCTTCCCAAAAGCACGCTCGGTGTGGACGTCGAGCACGATTTTACGCCAAAATACCTTACGATCAAGGGCAAAGGCGAGATCATCAAAGAGCTGCGCGGCGCGGTTAAAAGCGCGACCGACGTCTATCTCGCGACCGATCCCGACCGGGAGGGTGAGGCAATCGCCTGGCACCTGGCGGAGCTCCTGAAACTCCCCCATCCCCATCGAATCGAGCTGCACGAAATCACCAAAGAGGCAGCGCTGGCGGCGCTGCGACATCCGCACGTGATCGATATGGATCGCGTCAACGCGCAACAGGCCCGGCGAATTCTCGATCGCCTCGTCGGCTACAAGATCTCGCCACTGCTGTGGTCTAAGGTTCGAAGCGGCCTCTCCGCGGGGCGGGTACAGTCGGTCGCCGTGAAGCTGATCGTCGATCGCGAGCGCGAGATCTTGGCATTCCTGCCGAAGGAGTATTGGAGCATCACCGCGCTCCTCGCGAGCGCCCATCCGGCGCAAACGAAAGAGGCCACCGAGTTCTCGGCCGATCTCGTCTCCTATCGCGGCGAAAAGCTGGAAATCGGCACGCAAGCCGAGGCCGACGCAGCTCTGCGTGCGGTAGATGGCGCGGCCTACCGGGTTTCGTCGATCAAGCGGCGCGAGCTTCGGCGCCATCCTCCGGCCCCGTTCACGACCTCGACGCTGCAACAGGAGGCGTCGCGGAAGCTCAAGATGCGCGTTCGTCGCGCGATGCAAGTTGCGCAAGCGCTTTACGAGGGTGTCGACCTCGGCGGAAGCGAGGGCACCGTCGGCCTCATCACCTATATGCGCACGGACTCGACTCGTATCAGCGATCAAGCCCGCGACGCCGCGCGAGATTTTATCGTGAGCAGCTACGGCGAAGCGTTTCACGGCGGCCAACGTCACCGTCAACGCGAGGGCATCCAGGATGCGCACGAAGCGATCCGGCCGACCTCCGTGCTTCGTACGCCCGACCACGTTGCAGGCGTTCTCAAACGGGAGGAGCTTCGCTTATACACTTTGATTTGGGAGCGCTTCGTGGCGTCGCAGATGGCCGCAGCGCTGCTCGACCAGACGGTGGTCGACATCGCCGCCGGCGAGTACGGCTTCCGTGCAACCGGCACGGTCATGCGTTTCCCCGGCTTCACGCGCGTTTACGATGAGGGCAAGGAAGAGGAAGCACCCGGCAAAGCCCGCGCCCGCCTACCCGAATTAAAGGAAAGCGAAGAGCTCGAGTGCCGTCGGCTCGAGCCAAAGCAGCACTTTACCGAGCCGCCGCCGCGGTACACTGAAGCGGCCCTCGTCAAGGCGCTCGAGGATAACGGCATCGGCCGTCCGTCGACGTACTCGACGATCGTCGAGACAATCCAAGCGCGCGGCTACGTTGCACAAGAAGAGCGCCGCTTCGTTCCGACGGTTATCGGCACCGCGGTCAACGATCTGCTCGTCGAACACTTCCCGAACATCGTTAACCTTCGCTTTACGGCTCGCATGGAGGGGGACCTCGACAAGATCGCCGAGGGCCACGAAAACTGGATCGGGCTGCTTCAACGCTTCTACGGTCCGTTCGAAAGCGAACTGGAAGCGGCCGAACAAAAGCTGCCGCGCCTCGAACTTCGCGACGAACCCACCGACGAAATCTGCCCGACCTGCGGCCGCCCGATGGTGATCAAGAACGGCCGTTTCGGCAAGTTCATTTCCTGCACCGGGTATCCAGAGTGCAAGACGACCAAACCGATCGTTAAAGAGACCGGCGCCGCTTGTCCGAAGTGCGGGGGCCCGGTCGTCGAGCGCCGTTCGAAAAAAGGCCGGGTCTTCTATGGCTGCGGCACCTACCCAAACTGCGATTTCATTTCGTGGGATGCGGTCGTTCCGGAGCGTTGCCCGGTCTGCGGCTCCCACGTCATCGCGAAGGTGCGCCGCGGGGGCAATCAACAGCTCCAATGTGCCGCGGATCGCCAGCATGACGTCAGCGCCCTCACGGCAGTCGCCGTGCCTTCGTAACTCCCTTGCGCCTGACCGTGATCGGTGGAGGTCTCGCCGGATGCGAGGCGGCGTGGCAGGCCGCGCGCTGCGGTGTCGAGGTCGACCTTTACGAGATGCGGCCGCGCAAAAGCGGTCCCGCTCACGCAACCGGGGCGCTTGCCGAACTCGTTTGCAGCAACTCGTTTCGAGGAGCGGCGCTTGAAAACGCCGTCGGGCTGCTCAAGGAGGAACTCGCGCGCTTCGGTTCGCTGATCGTCGGGTCGGCGCGCGCCAGCGCGGTCCCAGCGGGCGGGGCGCTCGCAGTCGATCGCAATGAGTTCGCGGCGTTGGTCGAAGCGCGTATCGCCGGCGAGCCACGGATACGTCTGGTACGCGAAGAGATTCGCGAGATTCCGCTCGACCGGCCCGCGATCGTGGCCTGCGGCCCGCTCCCGCCCGAAGATTTTCTTGCAAAACTCGACGCGATTCTCGGCAAGGGACGCCTTCACTACTACGATGCGGCGTCGCCGATCGTGGCGGCCGACTCGATCGACGAGTCGCCGATGTATCGTAAGTCACGCTACGACAAGGGCCTTTCGACAGGCTCGGACCAGGGCGATTATCTGAACATTCCGCTCGATCGCGAAGGCTACGGGCGGTTCGTCGAAGACCTGCGAACGCTGCAGCGGCATCCGGCCAAGGAGTTCGAGGAGACCCGCTATTTTGAGGGATGTCTGCCGATCGAAGAGATGGCCGACCGGGGTGACGACGTGCTGCGTTTTGGCCCGCTCAAACCAGTCGGTCTGCGCGATCCGCGTACCGGGAAGACGCCCTATGCCGTGGTGCAGCTGCGCAAAGAAAATTGCGAGGGGACGGCTTACAATCTCGTCGGTTTCCAAACGCGGCTCGCGTGGCCCGCTCAGCGCGAGGCGTTCGGAAAGCTTCCGGGGCTGGGTGCCGCCGAATGGCTCCGTCTAGGCGTCATGCACCGGAACACGTTCATCGATTCGCCGCGGCTGCTAGACGCGCGCTTGAAACTGCGGGGAACGCCGGCGCTCTACTTTGCCGGACAAATTACCGGTGCCGAAGGCTACGTGGAGGCTGCCGCCTGCGGCGCGATGACGGGCGTGCACGCGGCGCGCGCGATGCTCGGTTTGCCGCCGGTCGACTTTCCCCGCGAAAGCGCTTTCGGCGCCGTCGTCACCCATTTGCAAAATCAGGAAACCCATGACTTTCAGCCGTCGAACGTCACGTGGGGGCACTTCCCAACGGTCGAAGGCGCGGGAAAGAAGCAGCGGCGACTCTTACTCGCCGAGCGCGCGCTCGCGGCGATCGAGTCGATGTCGGTTGAAACCCTCTTCGCACCGGCAGGGTACTCTCACTAGCATGAGGTCCACCACGATTCTGGCGGTGCGCCGCGATGGAAAGCTCGCGATTGCCGGCGACGGCCAGGTGACGCTCGACAAGACGATCGTGAAGCACGGCGCCCGCAAAGTGCGCAAGATCTCGGGAGGCAAAGTCCTGGCCGGTTTCGCCGGTTCGGCGGCCGACGGGATCACGCTCTTGGAGAAGTTTGAAAGCAAGTTCGGTGAGTTCAAAGACTTGACGCGCGCCGCCGTCGAACTGGCGAAGGATTGGCGGCAAGACCGCGCGTTGCGGCGGTTGGAGGCGCTCATGATCGTTGGAAATCCCGATCATCTCTTCTTGCTCTCCGGGACCGGTGACGTGATCGAACCCGACGAGGGGATCGTCGCGATTGGTAGCGGCGGCGCATACGCGCAGGCGGCCGCGGCGGCACTGTTACGCAACACGCAGCTCTCGGCTGCCGAAATCGCGCGAAAAGGTCTCGAGATTGCTTCGGAGATCTGCATCTACACCAACGACGACATCACCGTAGAGAGCCTCCCGTGACCGGCGCGCTCACCACTAGCCTCGATCCAAATCAGTTAACGCCTCGCCAGATCGTCGAGGCGCTCGACAAATATATCGTCGGTCAGGCCAACGCGAAGCGGGCCGTCGCGATCGCGTTGCGCAACCGGTACCGGCGCGCCCGGGCCCGCGAGGACCTGCGTGAGGAGATCACGCCGAAGAATATCCTGATGATCGGGCCGACCGGCGTCGGCAAGACCGAAATCGCCCGTCGCTTGGCCGCGCTCGTCAGCGCCCCGTTCGTCAAAGTAGAGGCGACGAAGTATACGGAGGTCGGCTACGTCGGGCGCGATGTCGAGTCGATGGTGCGCGATCTCGTCGACGCCGCCATTCGCAGCGTCATCGACGAGCGGCGCGAAGAGGTTGGCGAATTGGCCAAGCGTCAGGCGGTCGAGCGTGTCATCGATGCACTCCATCCCGAAACGCGACCGCCGTCGGCGCAAACGCAGGGAAATCCGTTTGGTGCCGCGCTCGGTTCGATATTCGGCGCGGGAGCGCCCGCGCAACAGCCCCAGCCCGGGCCATCCGCGGCCGTCTCAGCCGATGCGCAGCGCGTGCGCGAACAGACGCGTGCGGAAATCGAGCGTGGTTTTTACGACGTGCGTCTCATTGAGATCGAAGTCGAAGAGGCGCCGAGCCTGCCGATCGGCGTCATCGGCGGCGGCGTCGACCAGAGCGGAGACATCGGCGAGATGCTGGGCGGCATTCTTCCAAAACGCCGCACGAAGAAGCGCGTTACCGTCGCGGAAGCTTTGCGTATCTTCGAGCAAGAAGAGGCCGCAAAACTGATCGATATGGATGCGGTCAAGCGTGAAGCGCTGCGCCGTGCCGGCGAAGACGGTATTATCTTCATCGACGAGATTGATAAGGTTGCCGGATCGCAACACCAACGCGGCGGACCCGACGTCTCACGCGAGGGCGTGCAACGCGACATTCTTCCGATCGTCGAGGGCTCGACGGTCAACACCAAGCATGGGCCGATCAAAACCGATCATATTCTCTTCATCGCAGCCGGCGCGTTTCATATCAGCAAGCCGTCCGATTTGATTCCCGAGTTGCAAGGGCGGCTGCCGATTCGCGTCGAGCTCGACTCGCTCACTGCCGAAGATTTCAAAACGATCCTGACCCAGCCGAAGAATGCGCTCGTCGAGCAATACAAGGCACTGCTCGCTACCGACGGCGTCACGCTCGAGTTCCGCGACGATGCGATCGAACAGCTGGCGACATTCGCCATGACGGTAAACGAACAGACGGAAAACATCGGGGCGCGGCGGCTTCATACCGTACTGGAGCGCGTGCTCGATACGATCAGCTTCGATGCCCCGGAAACGACGGGCACCGTCGTGATCGACGGACCCTACGTCCGCGCGCGGCTCGCGGACGTCGTGGCAAACGCCGACCTTTCGGGGTATATTCTCTAAGAGAATTCACATTGGCGCCGGCAGGTCCGGACGCCGGGGCGAAGGATGTTTTAGATTATGAAAAAGTCGATCGCCGCTCTTATCCTTCCTTTTGCAGCCGCGAGCGTGCTGGCAGCGTGCAACTCAAACAATGGGCTTGGCACGGTAGTCGGTCCGACCGCTGGACCGCCAAGCGGTAACTGTGGAGGCCCGCCCAACCAGCTGGAAGTGCTCAATCCGATTCCGGGCACGCGGCAGGCGCCGTCTTCGCAGAACAATATCTACGTTTCCACCAGCGGAGCGCTGCCTCCAAACAATCAGTTCGATTTCTTCCTGTCGCAATCGAACGGAAACAGCACCTTTACGGGTCCATTTGCACCAATTTCGCTGTCGCAGATCCCGACGCCGCGCGCGACGCCTTCGTATCCGAATCCGACGTATTATGCCTCCGCGATCGCGGGTCCGTACGGTTCCTCATACATCATCGGGCCCCGTCAGGCGGTGAGCCTGCTTTGGAACGACGGGGGCCGGAACTGCGTGCCGCACTTCGTTGTATCGAACTTCCGCACCAAATAGAAAGGCACGGGCGACGGCGAACAGTAGCGGGCGGCCGTGAGGAAGAATAGCCGCCCGCGATGCCCTACGTCCGCGAGATCCTTGCCGACGGTCACCCGACGCTGCGCAAAATTGCGAAGAAAGTCGATCCGAAGGAGATTCGAGCGCCGCTCTTTCAGCAGCTGATCGATGACATGTTCGAAACGATGTATGCTGCGCCAGGCGTGGGCTTGGCCGCACCGCAGGTCAATGTTTCCAAGCGGCTCTTCGTGATGGACGTCCACGACGATGAACACGAACCGGCCGTCGTCATCAACCCGAAAATCGAAGATCTCTCCGAAGAGGTGGAGTTACGCGAAGGCTGTCTCTCGGTTCCGGGAATGGTTGGGGAGATCGTTCGTTATAAACATGCCGTCGTGGCCGGACTCGACCGCTACGGGCAGAAAATTCGGATTGAAGGCGACGGGCTGTTGGCGCAGTGCATTCAGCACGAGGTCGACCACCTTGACGGTAAGCTCTACGTCGACCGCGCGAAAAACCTTCGCCCCGTCGAGACCGAAGAGGAAGAAGAAGCAGCGGAAGTGTGAAGACGCTCTTTTTCGGCACCAGCGCGTTCGCGGTGCCGAGCCTGCGCGTCGTTGCGGCGCGCGCGCAGCTCCTGGGCGTCGTCACGCGACCCGATCGACCGTCCGGCCGCGGTCAGCGCCTTACGCCGAGTTCAGTCAAGTCGGCAGCGCTCGCGCTTGGCGCCCGCGTCTACGAACCGTCGCACCTGCGCCGGTTCGCGGCCGAGCTCGCCGGCGAAGCGTTCGATCTCTTCGTCTTGGCTTCGTACGGGCGCGTGCTTCCGGCAGAGTTGCTCGAGCTGCCACGGCTCGGTGCGTTAAACGTCCACCCTTCGCTGCTCCCGAAGTATCGCGGAGCGACGCCGATCCAAACCGCGATTGCAAACGGCGAGCGAGAGACCGGTGTGAGCATCATGCTCATGGATGCCGGGCTCGATACGGGCGATATCGTCTTGCAACGAGCGGTTGCGATCGAGCCGAACGAAACCTACGGTGAGCTGCACGACCGCCTCGCAGCGGCGGGCGCGGCGCTGCTCGCCGAGGCGCTCGACCTCGCCGCTCGCGGCGAACTGACGGCTCAACCGCAGTTCGGCGACGCGAGCTTGACGCGCCCGCTCTCGAAAGAAGATCTTCGAATCGATTGGAGCTGGCCGCCGGAGCGTATCGTTAATACCGTCCGTGCATTCTCGCCGCAGCCCGCGGCGCGCGCGCTGCTCGATGGAGCGGTCGTTAAAATTCTGCGTGCGCACGTCGGCGGCGATGGCGCGCTCGCGCTCGACGAGTTGATCGCTCCCAATCGCGGGAAAATGACCGGAGACGAGTATCGGCGCAGCCGTTCTCTGCGCTCGGGATGAGTGCGCGCGAGCTCGCGCTGGCGGTCGTGCGCGATGTCTTTCCCCCGCCGGCTTCGCGCGCGATCGAACGCTCCGCGCAAGCCGCGTTCGACTACCGAGCGCGACGCGCGCAACTCAGCGACCGAGATCGCGCGTTTGCGGCGGAGCTCGCGTATGGCGCGATCAAGATGCGCCGCGCGCTCGACTGGCACCTTGAGCCCTTTATCGGCGAACGAGCGCACGCACTCCCGACGGTGGTGCGCGAGATCCTGCGTTTGGCAACGTTCGAGCTCGTCTACACGCGGCCCGACCCGCATGCTACGGTCTTTGAGTTCGTCAATCTCGCCAAGCGCTGGAGCCATCGCGGCTTAGCCAATCTGGTCAATGCCGTGCTTCGGTCGCTACTCCGAGCCGGGGCGGCCCAACCGCGGCCGGAGCTCTTCGAGAGCTTCGACGAGTACCTCGGAACGCGTTACTCGTTACCCGGCTGGCTGGTGCGGCAGTGGCGCGAGAGCTTCGGTGACGAAGCCGAGGCGGTCTGCGCCGCAGTTGACGACCCGCCGCGGACGGCAATCGTTGTGAACGCGCTCAAGGCGTCCGTCGCCGAAGCCGCTGCGCGTCTTGCGGCGCTGGGGGTCGAAACCGAAGACTCGCCATTCGTGCCTGAAACGTTGCTCGTGCGGAGCGGCCCGATATGGCAGGCGAATGGTGACGGCGCTTGGTGGACGCAATCGGAGAGTTCTGCAATGGCTGTCGACGTCTTGGGACCGCAGCCGGGCGAGTCGATCCTCGACGTTTGCAGCGGACGGGGTAACAAGGCGCTCCAAATTGGAGCGCGCCTCGCCCACCAGGGCTCGTTGCTTTGCATCGAGCAGGATGCGCGCAAAGCGGCAACGCTCGGCGCCCGGTTGCAAGCGGCGGACATGATCGCGTCGGTCGTCGTCGGCGACGCGGCGAGCGAACTGCTCGGTCCGGAGTTGCGCTTCGACCGCGTATTGCTTGATGCGCCGTGTTCGGGAACCGGCGTCGTCGGGCGCCATCCCGAAGCGCGTTGGAAGAAGCTTGGGAGTGACGGCGAACGCCTTGCCCTGACGCAGCGAGCCCTGCTCGAGCAAGCGGCGCGTCACGTTCACCCGGGCGGTGCACTCGTCTATGCGGTCTGTTCGACCGATCCTCGCGAAACGACGGAAGTGATCGATTGGTTTTTGGCTCGAGAGAACTTCGAGCGCGGGTTAATACCCGCCGCGTATGGCCCGCTGCAGACCAATGCCGGCGACGTGCTCGTTGCGCCCGGCATCGGCGGCCGCGACGGGTTTTACTTCGCGCGCGTCGAGCGCCGGGCATGAGTCTGCTCGCAAAGCTCGAGCAGTTCTGCGCCGGGCTTATCGAGCGCGCGTTTGCCAAAACCTTTCCGAGCGACTTAGAGCCCGCGCAAATTGCGCGCAAGCTCGTTTCCACCATGGAGGCCCGGACACGCAGGGACGAAGGCCGCCTCCGGGCACCAGGCGCCTATGCGGTCTACGTGAGTCCGGTCGATTTCGAACGTCTGAACCAGCATCGAGAGTATCTCGAACGAGCCTGGGCGCAGCTCTTGCGCGATCTCGCCGCCAAAGTCGGCGTGGAGTTTGAGGAAGGCGAGGCGACCGTCACGATGGCGGCACGCGAGAGCGTACCGCTGGGCGCGATCGTCGTCGAACCTCTCGGGAAAGCGGCGAACGCCCGAAGCTTTCGCCTGCACACCGTCGAAGGCGTGCCGCCGAACGGGGTATACTCTATCGAGGGGAAGGCCCGCATCGGGCGCAGCGAGGAAGGTGAAATCGTTCTTGTCGACCCTAGCGTATCGCGCGCTCACGCCGTGGTTGAGATCGACCGAGGCGGGGCCTTCGTGCGCGATCTCGGGTCGACGAACGGCACGTTCCTCAACGGGCGGCGAATTGAAGCCGAGTCGCTCCGTGACGGCGACGAGCTTCGATTCGGCAATACCCGGATGAGGTTTGAGGCGCTGTGACGGTTACGCTCGCCGCGACGGCGGAGTTTGCGCGCCAGATGCGGATCGGTTCGCTCGGAATGACCGCCGCGCTTGCGATCGTCGCCGTGTTGGCCGCCCGCCCGCGCGTTCGCGCGGCGAGCGAGATCGGAGCGCTCTCGCCGATGGAGGTCGACTTCGAGGTTCTCGAGCGCGGCGACCACCGTACGCTGCGGCTGCGGCCGCCGTTCGAGGTGGGACGCGACAAAGCCGCCGAGGTCGTTCTGCGCGACCCCGAGGTAAGCCGCCGGCACGCGCGTTTTGAGAGCCAGCAGGGTGTCGTCTACGTTAACGATCTTAAGAGCCGGAACGGCACGTTCCTCAACGGCCGGCGAGTTACCGAGGCGATCGAGATTCGCAGCGGTGACGAAGTCGACGTGGGTACCACGCGTCTGGTCGTGACGGGAGTGCGCGCGGGATGACGCTTGCAATTCGCGGCGATCGCGCGTCGAGCCTGAGCTTGCAGTTGGGGCAACGCACCTGGCTGCTCGCCATCGCGAGCGGCTTTGGTCGTATCGGCGGGTTGACGACGGAGGCGGCATTGCTCGCGCGGCTACGAGCCGAGTGCGAACGGCGAGCGCGAAGCGCGCGTTTCCGTCGAGCCATCGACCACCCTGCCGGAGCGGCTACGGCAATGCTCGCAGTCTTGACGCGCGTCAACTGCGACCTCTACGCGTACACCGCCAGCCACGAAGATTACGTAACGGCGGCCGCCTCGTTGACCGCCGTGCTGATCGTCCATGCGCGCGTCTACGCGATTCAGGCGGGATCGACGGCGGCATATCTCGCTCACGAAGGCGAGATCGTGGCGCTCTCGGCCGACGACGTTTTCGACGAACGAAACGGCACGCTGCTCTTCCGCGCACTCGGCGTGGCGCCGGCGCTAGATGTGACCATTTCGAGCGCCGCGCTCGCTCCCGGCGACGCCCTTATCTTGCTCGGCCGGCGTGCGCGCGACGAAGCCGAGCGCGGCGTGCTGCTCGCGCAGCTGGAAGCGCTCGATCCCGGCGAACACGTCTTGATCGCGCGCTTCGAGCAGGACGAGTCGCCACCATCGGATTTGAGCGGGCCGCGCCAGGCCGGCGAACGGTCGCGACTTGCGCGCGTCGCGGCGGCAATCGCGTCCTTCTTCGCCGCGATCCGCGGCCGCTGATTGCCGTAACGCTTCGGCGGCTGGCCCCGACGATCGGAGCGCTGGCCGTCGCCGCGCTTATCCTTTCCTTCGCACCGCGTCAAGCCGTCGGGCCGCCATGGATGCTCGCGTTGCTCGCGGTGCTCGCGATCGTGTGGGTGCTCTGGCAACCGCAAACAACCGTGCGCGACGACGCGCTGCCGGCGCTGGCCGTCGTGCTCGCTGCGCTAGGGCTAGCGATGGTCGCGCGTCTCTCGCCGCAGTTGGCCCAGCGACAGCAGCTGTGGGTGCTCTTTTCATTGGTGCTATGCATTGCAGCGGGACCCGCGTTCACACACTTTCGACGTTTTGCGGCCTATAAATATCTTTGGGTGATCGCCTCGCTCGTGCTCTTCGCGTTGCTGCTGGCGTTCGGCGAAGAAGTCAACGGTGCACGGCTATGGATTCGGTTCGGCCCGATCCAGTACGAGCCGATCGAGCTCATTAAGCTGTTCATCGTCTTCTTTTTGGCGGCGTATCTCGCGGAAACGGCCGACGTGATCGGCAGCGCGCGGCCTTGGTCGTTGCGCGCGAACCTGAAGTATCTCGGCCCGCTCTTTATCGGTTGGGGCGCGTCGATGGCAATCTTGGTGGTTCAGCGCGACCTCGGCATGGCGACACTTCTGTTAGCGACCTTCGCAACGATGCTCTTTGTTGCGACTCGGCGCGTCGACATCGTGGTCTTTGGGGCGCTACTTTTTGTACTGGGCGCGTTTTGGGCGGTGCACCATTATCCGTACGTGCAGACGCGCGTCGCGGTCTGGCGTAATCCGTTCTCGGATCCACTCGGCGCCGGCTATCAATCGTCGCAGGCGTATTACTCGCTCGCGGCCGGCGGTTTGTTGGGTAGCGGATACCGGCTCGGCCATCCCGAATTCATCCCGGACGTTGCAACCGACTATGTTTATGCCGCTTTCTCGGAGGAGTTCGGCTTGATCGGCGCGGTCGTGCTGCTGGCGATCTTTCTCGACCTCGTCCGGCGCATCTTTGTGACAGGCCTCGAGCAACCGGACCTCTATACGAAGCTGGTCGCGACCGGTCTGGGCGCGACGCTGGGTTTTCAAGTCGTCATTATCGTTGGTGGCGTGATCGGTCTCTTGCCGCTTACCGGCATCACGCTGCCGTTCATGTCGTACGGCGGAAGTTCGCTCGTCGCAAACTTTCTACTGGTCGCACTCGTGTGGGCGATGAGCTCGCGGCCACGCAAGCCGGCATGAAGGCGTACGCGGTGCTCGCACTCGGCTTAGCAATTGCGGGTTGCGCGAAGGGCGGTCATGTGACGGCCGCGGCCTCGGCCTCGGCCGCGATGGCAAAGAATCCGGCATCGGCCAGCGACGGGGGCGCCATTTACATCGCGAACTGTTCGAGTTGCCATCAGACCGACGGCAAGGGCGTTCCCGGCGCGTTTCCGCCGCTTGCCGGCAATCCGATCGTCACCGGGAATCCGGTCGCCGTAATCGCGATCGTCAAGAATGGTCTCGAAGGGAGGCTCGTGGTCAATGGCCAGGCGTACAGCGGAATCATGCCGGGCTGGCGTGGATTGCTCTCCGACGAGCAGCTCGCCGACGTCATCACCTACATCCGCGGCTCGTGGAAGAATCAAGCCTCCGGCGTCAGCATCTCCGACGTGCAGTCGGTAAAATAGCCTACGGAGTGTTACCTTGAGCGGCATCTGAGCGGAAACGCGCTTCGTCCTTCGACTACGCGCCTCCGGCGCTCCGCTGATGTGGAAATAGCTCCGGCGAAGGCGCGGAGCGGCCATTTCCATGGAGTATTGGGTGGGCCGTCCGGGCCATGTTGTACTCAGGATGACAAGCGCTGCGCTCGCTCAGATGACAACTAGCGGGATCAGCGGTGCAAGAACAGCGCGATCATCGTGGCGATTGTGCCCGCCCAGGTGCCGACGATAATTCCAACCGTCCAGGTGAAGCGCGCGTCGATCTTAACATCCAGTCTGGCAGCGAGTGCATCGATGCGAGCGTTGATGCTCGTCTCGAAGTGATCGATGCGTGCAGCAAGCTGATCCACGTGGGAATCGAGACTATCGAGACGCTTGCC
This sequence comes from Candidatus Cybelea sp., assembly GCA_049800655.1. Taxonomy (GTDB): domain Bacteria; phylum Vulcanimicrobiota; class Vulcanimicrobiia; order Vulcanimicrobiales; family Vulcanimicrobiaceae; genus Cybelea. Next base: position 20,971 of record JBARKF010000079.1, on the reverse strand, counting down.
GACCTGATCGTAGCCGCCTTCGAGGTGCGACATGCGTGATTCTAGCGGATCGATGGGTCGGTTTCCTTCATACTCAAATAGAAACCACGTCGGTGGCTGCGAGACGGTCGCCGAACTCGTGCTCGAAGAGCCGATCGATGAACTCGTGCATGCCCGGATCGCCGTGGCGAAGTCGCGCGCGCGTCGCTCGCGGCCAGGGTGACGCGGGATCGTTCGCTTCGACATAAGCGCGCAGCGATTCGGCAAAGTATTCGTCGACGCCGGTTGCCGCATACGGCGTAATGAAACTCACCGCATTTACGAAGAGCGCGCGGACTTGCGGGTCGATTCCGCTGCGATAAACGCCGCCGCCTAACGCGCAATCGAGCGCATGACCGAACTCGTGCGCAACGGTCATCGGGCTACGCGAACGCAAATACAGCGCGCGCTCCTCCACGACGAAGAGGCCGGCCGGAGGCGCCGGCCATGCATCGACATCGATACCCAAGCGTGTCAGCGCTTGCGAGGCTTCGCGATAGAGCTCGCCGGCGCGCAACAGCAGCACGCGAATACGGCTGCGCGCGGCGTAGAGCAGCGCGCCGCGACCGAAGCGAAGCAGCGTTTCGATGACCTCCGTTTCCGCGGGGCGGTGCCGATCGCCATCGAAGAGCCGTCGCGCGGCGACGAGCGCATCCTTCTGCATCCGGCGCCATCGTCGCGCACGAAACTTGCCGCACCGTGGCGCCGACGTTTCAGAGTTTTTTCACACCCCGGGCCTAGGTTTAAGGAGACCAGTCTCATCTTCCGGAGGTTTGTATGCTTACTCTATCCAAGCGGCGGCTCGCTGCCGCGATGCTGCTTTCCCTGGCCGCGGGATGCGCGAACGGCGCCGCAGTGCCGCCGACCCAATCCACCGGCGGCTCGACGATGCCGCTCTCGCGATTGGCTGCGGCCAAAGAGTTCTCGATTCTCAAGATGCTGAAGAAGCAAGTCGTGATCGGATCGACGATCGATCCGAAGTTCGGGCAGCTGAACCCCTATGGGCTTACCGTTGCTCCCTCAACAACCGGCGACTTCACCAAAGGCGATCTCGTCGTCTGCAACTTCAACGCCAAGAACAATGTCCAAGGCACCGGCTTCACGATCGTCGCGCTGCATCCAAAACCCGGCTCGAAGCCGCTGCTCGTTTCGGACAGTAAGACGCTCACCGGATGCGATGCGTTGGCTTTAGGGCCCGCGGACGACATTTGGGCTGCGGCTTTCTCCGCCAACGATAATCCGGTGATCTCCGCTACGGGCAAGCTCGAGGTCAACATCAAGGGCAAGCCTTTCGATCGTCCGTTCGGTCAGGCGTTCGCCCAGCCGACGTCGGGAAGCCCCGCGTTCTACGCGAGCAATGCCGGCAACGGGGAAGTCATCCGAATCAATCTCGGATCGAAGTTTACGTACGACGTGATCGCGACGGGATTTGCGGTGAATCACGGTAAGCCGGGGAGCATTTTGGGTCCCTCCGGTTTGACCTACGATCCCAACGGCGACCAGCTCTATATCGTCGACGGCACGAACAACACCGTCGTCGCCTTCTCGAACGTGTCGACCATTCCGAAAGGCGGCATCAAAGTCGGCAAGGGCGGGAAAACCTTCTCCGGGCCGTCCGCCAAGGACGCGCGACTCGTCTTCGCCGGGAATCCGCTCAGTGGTCCCATCAGCGCGGCGCTATTGCCGAACGGCAACATCGTCGTCGGGAACACCGGCAATCCGAGCGGCCAAAATCTCATGGTAGAGATTTCGGCCACCGGCAAATTGATGGACGTGCGCAACGTCGATAAAGGCGCATCAGGTGCGCTCTTCGGCATCGTCGCGACGGGAATGAGCGCCGGTGACACCAAAGTCTACTTCAACGACGACAACGATAACAATCTGCAAGTGTTGGAGCGATGAAGCTTTGAAGCTAATCTACGTTTGCGCCGCCGCGCTGATCGTAGCGGGTTGTGGCGGCGGCACTTCGGTGTCGCCGCCGCTCGGTACCCCGGGTATCGCCGCGTCTCCGTTGGCGCATCATGCGGTCGGCCTGGGGAAGCTTCTTAACAGCAAGGGCGGTCAGATCTTCGGTTTTGACATCGATCGGAACGGAAACGACGGCGCACTCGCAACCGCATCGAACGTCGAGACGTTCGATCAGGACACCGGCGCGATCATCAAGTCGTTTCCGAAATCCCCGCCGAGCGGAACGACGTATAGCTTCAACGCGATCGTGACCGGCGACGTCGGTCTGGTGACGCGCTACGTCGAACCGACGGGTTCGATCTTTGCCAAGCGCTTTTACAATCTGATGAGTCCGACGAAGGGGAAGTTTACCGGAAAATGGACGCCCCCCGTCAAGGACATTCAAGTAGAAGCCCTTGGACCGAATCAAACGACCGGCATGACGGCGGTCTTCGCCATCGAGTTGCAAAACCAGGACATCCCCGACCTCTTCGAGTCGAACGTCGCCAAGAATAAGTTCGGCAAAGTCTTTCACCTCGATACGAGTGCGTTTTCGCTTGGCGACACGCCGCAAATCGGCCAAGATACCGCGACGAACCAGGCCGTCATCGCCACCTCGCCGGACGGCGGGGCAGTTGGTGGTGCGGCGCCGATCAACGTGGTCGTTAATCTCAAGACCGGCAAGCAGAAGCAGTGGAACGGATTTAACAACGGCTACTTCCACGCCGGCTTCGTCAACGGCATCGCCGTCGACTCAACGACGGGCATCTTCGCCACCGACACCGAGCTCAACGCACAAGTCGAGTTCTACGATATCGCCAATGAGACCGGGACCTTCGTCCAGCTTCCCTGCACCGGCAGCACCTCGCAACTATTAAGCGGCTCGGGCATCGCCAACGATCCAATCAACGGGCTCTTCCTCGTAACCGAACAGAACTATTGCAATGGCAACCAGGGCAGCGCGATCGTCGTATACGACGAAAGCGGAAATCTCATCGAGACGATTACCGGCTTCAAATTCGCCATCGGCGAACCGGCGCCGGTCATCAATCCCAGCAAACGCATGGGCTGGACGTTCGGACCGGGTTTCAGCCAGCTGCAACAATTCTTTTACTAGGCCACTAGCTGCGAGTAAAGCCCGGCCGTGCCGCGCGCGGCGGCGGGACCACGCGAATCGTAATGCGATCGTGCCGAGCGCCATCGCTCGCGTCAATTAGCCACGTGCCGAGGCGTAGCGGCCAAAACGCATTGCCGGCGGCATCGAGCGGGAGCGGTGAGCCGCCGACGCTCCAGCGAACGGGCCGGCCGGCGCCGGCGGCACGCAACGCAAGCTGCTCTTCTCGCGCTTGCAGCGCGTTGGCAGGAACGGTGCGAACGAAGACGTCGCCGTCGTGCGGAGAGATGATTCGTAGCGAGGATGCGGGGATGACCGGGCGAATCGCGACGACGTCGCCGGCTGCAACCCACTCCTTGACGATGGCGCAGTGGTCGCCGCGAGACGGCGCGTGGCCGGTCGTTGCGCAGATAGCGGTGCGCCTGAAGCCGATCGGCGGTAGGAATGCCGGCGGATCGTCGCGCCGATCGTACAGGTGCAGCATGATACGGTTCCAGAGAGGACCGGCGCCGGTGACGCCCGAGACGCCGCGCATCGGGCTGCCGTCGAAGTTGCCGACCCACGTGCCCACCGTGTAGTCGCGGGTGAAGCCGATCGTCCACGTGTCACGAAAATCAGAGGAAGTGCCGGTTTTTACGGCGGCGGGAAACGGCATCTGCAAAACCGAGCCCACACCGAACGACTTTGCGCGGGCATGCGGGTCGGCCAGCATATCGGCAATCAAAGCCCAGTCGGCGCGATCGCCAACTGGGCGAGCGAGGACCCGCGCATCCGCGGTAAGATGAAGCGGCACGAAATCGCCGTTGCGCGCGACCGTCGCATAGGCTTGCACGAGCTCCCAGAGACTCACTTCCCCGCTGCCGAGCGTCAAGCCGAGACCGTAGTACGATGCCGGGTGTTCGAGATGCGCAAAGCCAAGCTCGCGCAAACGCTCAAGCAGCGCGCCGACGCCGAGCTTCGAGAGCACTTCCACGGCCGGAACGTTCAACGAGTTCGCCAAGGCGTAACGTACTCGCACCGGTCCGCTGAAGCGCCCGCTGTAATCGTCGGGTTGATAGAGCCGGCCGCCGGGAAGTGCATAAGCTGCCGGAACGTCCGCGAGAATCGTCGTGGACCGGATCGCGCTCCGCTCGAGCGCGAGCTCGTAGGTAAACGGCTTGAGCGAGGAGCCCGGCTGGCGTAATGCCTGCACGCCATCGTTGCGCCCGAGGACCTCGGTTGAGAAGTAGTCGGGTGAGCCGACGTAGGCGAGGACGTTCCCCGTCGCGTTCTCGACGACCAGCGAGGCGCCGTCGCTGACGTGATAGGCTTGCAGCGCTGCAACGACGTCCTGCGTTTGCGCCTCGACGAAGCGCTGCAGGCTTTCGTCGATCGTCGTTCGTACTCGGCCCCTTCGCTCACGTGGCCGATCCAGAAAGAAGAGCGCGTGCGCGGCGTCGGCGATTCCAACCTCGTGACGGCGCATGCGGAGCGTTTCGGCGAACGCACGATCGCCGCGCGCTTGCGTCACCATGCCGAGCGCAACCATTCGCCGCAGCACGAAGCGCTGGCGCGCACGCAACTCCGGCCAGTTCTCGCCTTGCGCGAGGCGCGCGGGATCGTTGGGAATTGCCGCCAGCAGCGAGGCTTGCGCCAGATCGAGATCGGCGGCCGGTTCGCCGAAGTACGTGCGAGCCGCGGCTTCAACGCCGTACAAATTCCCACCCATCGGCACGCGATTGACGTACGCTTCGAGCACCGCCGTTTTGCTCGACGCAATCGCAACGCGCTCGGCCGTCGCGATCTGCACCAACTTTCGCTGGAACTGACCGACGCTGTCAGCCTGAGCGGAGTCGAACGGCGGCGGCGAGATCAACCTCGCCAACTGCATTTCGATAGTCGAGCCGCCGCTGCGAGCTTCGCCGAAGATCGCGTAATCGCGTGCCGCGCGGAGGAGCGCCAAAACGTCGACCGCGCCGTGGTGCCAGAAGCGCGCGTCCTCGGCTGCGACGATCGCGTCGAGAAAGGCCGGCGAGACCGATGCCAGGGGCACCGTGGCCGCCTGCGTGGAATCGGCGCCCAGCACGGTTCCGAGCACGCTTCCGTTCCGATCGGTGTAGGTGACCGAGCCTTGGGACGGCGCGAGCTTGGCAACGTCGATGCCGGTGAAATAGAGTGCGATCGTCACCGCGAGCACGCAACCGAATAGCGTAAGCGCAAAGAGTTTCATCGCTGGCAGATGGAATCTACGACGGAAGGGGCTTGAGTTGCTGCCGTCGAGGAGATTGCCATTGCGGGCTTTCGGGCTCAGTTGCACGGCCGTTGTAGCGGTGGCGATCGCTTCGTGCGCCGCACCTGGGCGCAATGCGGCACGGCTCGCGCCGGTCGAAGCGCTCGCGGTGCCCTCGCTGCCGCCGTGGATCGCATCGATCTCACCGACCGGGAATGCCGATAACTTGGCGCAGATCCGCGTGATCTTCGCCAAGCCACTGATCGCCGTGCAGGCGCTCTCGGGCCCCGGCGCCGGCGAAGCTCTCCGCCACCTGAGCATTGCGCCGCAGCTGCGCGGACACTTTACCGCGCTCACGCCGCGCATGATCGGGTTTGTGGCCGATCAAGCGCTGCCGGTCGGAACGCGCGTGCGAATCACGCTCACCGCCGGGCTGCACGATCTCAACGGCGATAGACTCGACCGCGATCTCGCGTGGACGTTCGAAACGGAGCCGTTGAAGTTCACGAACCTCCCGCAACTCCAAGGCTCGGAAGATGAAGCGACGCCCGCCCCCAGCAGCCTCGCGCCGAAGCTCCAAGTGACGGCGAACGCGGCGGTGGATTCGGCATCGTTGAGCGCGCATACGTCGCTTACCGGCGGCAACGATCGCGTCGGCGTGAGCGCTACGCTCGAAGCACAGCCCACGCCGTACCCCGGAACCGGCACCGAGGCGCTCTTCAATCCGGCGCTCGACACCTGGGTTTACGACTTGCGCCCCACCCGCGTGCTCCACCGCGGGACGACGTACGCATTGCGCATCGATCCGGGAGTCGCGCCGCTTTATGGCAACCGCGCGAGCAGCGACGCGTTCAACGGCGCAATCCGCACCTACGCGGCACTCGCGATCCTCCCGACGCCGCGACCCAGCCCCAATAGCGGAAGCCGCTTCGCCGACGGCGATCCGGTCGTCGCGTTTTCGAATCCGCTCGATCCGAAATCGATCGCCGGCGCGGTCACGGTTTCGCCGGCGCCGTCCGCCGCGAAGACGCTGGCCAGCGTTCCGGAATACGCCGCGAACACGATCGCGATCGATCCATATGCGCTCGACCCCGATCGCACGTACACGGCAACCATCGGCGGGAACGTCAAGGATATTTTCGGTCAGACGCTCGGCAACGAGCGGCATGTGAAGATTCGCACCTCCGGCTTCGCACCCGGCGCGTGGGCGCCGAGCGGTGCGACGAGCGTCATCCCCGCCGGCGCGCCGGTCGCGCTGAACTTCTACGCGACGAACCTTCCGAACAACGCCTATCAAGCGGCATACGCGCGGGTGAAGCCGGCGCAGCTGCTGGGATCTTCCGCGCCACTTTCGGCGCTGCCGCAGGTGCGAAGCTGGCCCGCGCGAACGCTGGCCGGCGCTCGCCGCAACGTGCAGAGCGTCGTCCGCGTTCCGCTGCAGCAAGAGCTCGGTGGTCCCTACGGCGCGCTCGCTTACGGTTTCCGCACGGCGCTCGACGAACCCAACACGACGCCAGGGCTTACCGGCATCGCGCAGCTCACGAATCTCGGTGTCTTCGCGCAGTGGTTCCCTGCGTACGGTATGGTGCTCGTGCAGCACCTCAGCGACGGCGCGCCGGTCAAGGCGGCGCGGGTAACGTTCTACCGCATCGACGAAGAGAACAAGCTTGCGCCGCAGCCGTGCGCGTCCGGCAGCACCGATGCCTCCGGCCAGCTAAATATTTCCGGCGTTGACGTCGAGCGCTGTTCGGCGACAGCGCCGGCAAATCAGGCGCCGAATCTCGGCGTCGTCGTTGCGCAAGGCGCTGACGTGGCGACGGTCACGGTGTGGAGCTGGAGCGGCATCGGGCGCTTCGACGTGAACGGCGGCTGGACGAGCGGTGCACCGCTCTCGCGCGGAACGATCTTCAGCGATCGTCAGATGTATCAGCCCGGCGAGCGCGGCGAGCTAACGGGCATCGCCTATTATGTGAAGGGCACGGCCGTCGTTGCCGACGCGAATGCCGCCTACCGCGTGAAACTCGTCGATCCCAGCAATAACGAAACGTCGCTGGGAAACGCGCGGACGGACGCGCTTGGCATCTTCTCGATACCGATTGCGTTTTCGAAGCAGCAAGCATTGGGATACTACACGGTCGATGCCAAGGGGTCGAGCGGCAACGACATCACCGGATCGCTGCGTGTGGCGCAGTTCAAGCCGCCCAACTTTAAGCTCACGCTGAGGCTCGGCTCGAACTCCGCGACGGCGGGTTCGAGCGTACGTGCCAACGTTGCCGCTGCCTATCTCTTTGGGGCGCCGTTACAGGGTGGGACCGCGCACGCGTACGTCACGCGCGACGTCGCGACCGTTGCACCCAAGGGTTGGGATGGTTTTTGGTTCGGACCGCAGTGGTTCTGGCCCGAGCAGACACCGTCGTTCGACACCGACGTCCTCCAGCGCGATCTCGCGCTCGATATGCAAGGCACGACCTCGCTCGACGTCGCCGTGCCGCACGATCTACCCTTCCCGATGACGTATCGCGTCGATACGGAGACGAGCGACGTTTCAAATCTTTCGGTCTCCGATTCGCAGAGCTTCCTCGCGATACCGGCCGATGCGGTGATCGGTTTGGCGTCGGATTCGCTCGGAAGAGCCGGCGCCCCGATGACGCTGCGCACGATCGTCACCGGCGCCGATGGGAAGCCGGTGCCCGGTCGCGTCGTGCACCTCCAGTTGCAGAAGATGACCTATGTTTCGGCGACGCAGGAAGTCGAGGGGGGTGAGAGCGCGCAGCAATCCGTGAAGTACGACACGGTTGCGACGGCCGACGTGACCTCCGGCGATCGACCCGTCAGCGCAACGCTCACGCCGAGTGACGCGGGCCCCTACCGCATTTTTGCAAACTTTGCCGATGCGCGCAGCAATGCAAGCGCGACCGAGATTCAAGTCTTTGCCTTCGGAGCGGGCGCCGCCGATTGGGGGATCGCCGATCCGAATGCGGTTGCGGTGAAGCTCGACCGGAAAGCGTACGCGATCGGCGAGACGGCGAGCGCGCTGGTCGCTTCGCCGTATGCGAAGGCCGACGTTTACCTGGCAGTCGTTCGCAACGACGTGATCTACCGCACCACGCTGCGCAGCGTCACCGGTGCGGTGCACGTCAACTTCAAAGTCACGCCGCAGATGTTGCCGAACGCCGCGCTCCAAGCCGTCGTCGTCCGCCGCGCCGGCGCAGCGAAAACGCTCGCGCTCACCGGCATGACGGGCTTCAACGTCGACCTGACCGAGCGTTACCTGAACCTCGGCATTCGTCCGCGCAACGCGACGGTAACGCCCGGAAGCGCCCAACACGTTGATTTCGCCGTGACCAATCACGGCGGCGCGCCGGCGCAAGGCGAGGTCGTCGCGATGGTGGTCAACGATGCAATCCTGCAGCTCTCCGGTTACCGCTTGCCGGACTTGGTGCAGACCGTTTTTGCGTTGCAGCCGATCGCAGCGACCTTCGCCGACAATCGCGAGAACGTCACGCTGACGACGCAGAAGCCGCCGCTCGAGAAAGGCTTCGGATACGGCGGCGGCTATCTCGCCGGCGCCGCAAGCACTCGGGTGCGCGCGAACTTTCGGCCCTTGGCCTATTACGGCGTGCTGAAAACCGACGCTGCCGGCAAGGCGGGTGCCGATTTCAGCATGCCCGACGACTTAACGACGTGGCGCGTGATGGCGGTCGCCCTCGCACGGGATACGGCGCATTTCGCGACCGGCGATACGACGTTCGTTTCGAATCAGCCGCTGATCGCCAATCCGCTCCTGCCGCAGTTCGCGCGTCCCGGCGACGTTTTCGATCTTGGCGTCTCCGTCGCCAACCAAACCGGCGCCGGCGGCGCCCTCGATTTCGTCCTCGCATTGAACGGAGCGCTGGCCTTCGCACGAGGCGATCCGCACCGGCAGAACCTCGCCGAACAGACGGCAACGGGAATGCAGGCTTTTCGCTTTCCGGTTAACGTCGGCACGCCTGGGCCGACGACCTTCAAAGTTCAAGCGAGCCTCGGCGCATACCGCGATGCGTTTAGCGTGCCGTTTGCGGCAAGCGATCGCGCCGTCACCGATTCGGTCATCGAGAGCGGAGCCACCAACGCGAACGCATCGGTACCAATCGCGTTGAACGCGGGCGGAACGCTGCAGATCACGCTTGCGAACTCGATCGTTCCGCAGTTCGTGACGCCGTCGGAGCGGGTGATGACCGAGGATGGCTTACCGCTTGCCGACGAGTCGGCGTCGCGTCTCGTTATCGCAAGCGCGCTGCGGCAGCTTCGCGTTCCATACGGGCTGCGACTTGCGTTCGATCCGAACGCCGCGATTGGAGCCAACCTCCAATCGCTGCTCTCGTTTCAACGGGGCGACGGCGGCTTCGGCGCATTCGCCAGCGCCGACGAAAGCGATCCGTTTGCGACGACGACTGCGCTGGAGGCGCTCGCCTTCGCGCGCGCGCACGGCGTGAGCGTCGACTCGGCCGCAGCGGCGGGGGCGACGGCGTTCGTGACGCGCGCACTCGCCAACCCCGGTATTTTCACGTGGTGCGCGAGCGATGCGCTCTGCAAGGCACAGCTGCGCTTCGAGGCGCTTTGGGCGCTGGCCGCCGGCGGCGCCGCACCACGCACCGACTTTCTCGCCGATATCGTCGGGCAGTCATCCAAGTTCGATAGCGCGACGCAGATTCGTCTGGCGCGGTATCTCCTGCGCGCACCCGGCTGGCAAGGAGAGGGCGCCGCGATGGCGATGCGCCTGCAACAGACGCTCTACGTGACCGGTCGCTACACGGTTGCCAACGTTTCATCGCGCTGGAGTTGGCTTGGCTCGACGGTTGACGCGCAGTCGCAGATGCTGCAGCTCATGCTCGAACGCCATGCACCGGCCGAGCAGCTCGATGGGGCCGTTCGCGCGCTCGTGGCGCAGCAGTGCCGCTGTGGCTGGCCGACGACCGACGATACGGCTTCGGCCGTGACCGCCCTCGCTGCCTATGCCGCGACGGAACGCCTCGCTCCCGGCACCGCCACGGCAACCGTTGGAAACACGACGATCGGCGTGGCGCGCTTCGGTTCGACGGCCTCTTCGCAAACATTCAGCGTGCCCGCCGCCTCGCTGCACGGTAACGCCATCCTCATCGTTGCGAACGGCGGGCGCTTGCACTACCTCATTCTGTACATGTACCCCGTGCCGCCGAACGCGCCGGGTGAGCTTGCGGCGTTTCGCGTGGTTCGGGTGGTCAACGATCCGAGCGTCGCCGGTTCGTCAAACAGCGCATCGCCGATCGCGACGATGGATCTGCAAACGCTGCCGGCGGTGCAAGTTGCAGCGGGACGCGTCTTCGACGTCGGCGTGCGCGCGATCGTCGATCATCCCGTCGACCGGCTGGTCATCGACGATCCGCTGCCGGCTGGTTTCGAAGCGGTCGACACCACCTTCCGAACGGCGCTGCAGGCAATCGTGCCGCAGAGCAACAGCTGGCAAATCGACACGAGCCAGATCTATCGCGACCGCGTCGTCGCTTTCGCTGCGCATTTGAATCCCGGCGTCTACGATCTGCATTATCTGGTGCGATCGGTGACGCCGGGAACCTTCACATGGCCCGGCGCGCGCGTCTACCTGCAAAACGCGCCGGAGCAATTCGGCCGCAGCGCCGGCGCCACGTTGAAGGTCACCGAGTAGTCGAACCAGCGCCAAGTTGAGACGCCTCATCGCAGCGGGTGGATGTGAAGAAAGCATCAAAACACGCCGAATGTTTTACGCATTGGAATCGCTCGCGCCTCAGGACGTCTGCGCTGGCTACCGGGCGCGAATTTATCACGGCGACGAAATTACGTTTGCGGTGCTGGAAGTCGAGCCGAACGCTCCGTTACCCTCGCACAGCCATCGCAACGAGCAGGTTGGTCTGCTCGTACGCGGCGAGCTGACGTTCAATGTCGGTGACGAGCATCGCACCGTGCGCGCGGGCGAAGGCTGGGTGATTCCCGCAAACGCGCCGCACGACGCCACCGCCGGCCCTGACGGCGCGATCGTCATCGAAACGTGGGCACCGCCGCGCCACGATTTTCGCGAACTTGCGGGGCTGGCGCCGTGCAAGCCGACGTGGCCATAAAAAACCGGCGCGCCTTTCCTTTCCGAAGGCGCGCCGGTTGGCTTTGACGATGGATGGAACTTCGGCTGGTTAGTACTTCGGGCAGTAAAACTTGGCGGTCGCCTTGCCTTTGATGCCGATCGTCATGTTCGTGGCGTTTACCCAATAGACGAGGACCTTGCTACCGTTGGCACCAGTCTGAGTGACGTCAACGGTGAGCGGACTCCCGCCCTTGCTGCTATTCCAGAAATTGTTGAAGAAGCAACCGTTTTGATTGAACGTGGTCGAGGCGCAGATCTTCCCGGGGCCACAGTTGCTGTCGGGAGAGATGGCCGGTGCCGAGATGAAACCCTCGGTCGGACCGGAGTTCATTTGCGGCGCCATCGCCGGATTAAGGGTGACTGCGGATAAGAGTAGTGACAGGAACATCGGTTTTTGATCTAACTCCTTGCGGCGGTGTTCGAGCGTATACGAGTAGAATAAACGGGGCCGTCCCCGGTGCAGGCAAGCAGGCTGAGCCTTTTGTGCAACTTTTAATTCCCGCTTAGGGATGAGGATGGGCCAATCGCAACCCTGATTTGAGGTATTATTTTTAATATTGTATGATTTATCACTATCGCACCGCGTGCTCGCGGACGGTACGATAGGAAAGGAAAGAGAGGCACAATGAGCGTCTATCGAGCCCCCCTGCGTGATATGCAGTTCGCGCTGCGCGAACTGGCCGGCGTTGACCAGATCGCGGCCCTCCCCGGGAACGCGGATACTCTCGACGTGCTCGATTCGGTGCTCGAAGAGGCCGCGGCTTTTGCCGCCGGCGTGCTGGATCCGCTAAATCGCACCGGCGACAAGGCCGGCTGCACCTGGAAAGACGGGGAAGTTACGACGCCGCCCGGCTTCAAGGAAGCCTATAAGAAGTTCGCGGAGGCCGGCTGGATCGGGCTGCCGGTTCCTGAAGAGTACGGCGGCCAAGCGCTGCCGCAAGTGCTGCTCGGTCCAACGCTCGAGATGTGGAACGCCGCAAACATCGGCTTTGCCAACGGGCCGTTGCTCAACCAAGGGGCAATCGAGGCGATCGAGCTCGTCGGCTCCGAGGAACAGAAACAGCGCTTCATCCCTAATCTCGTCTCGGGTAGATGGACCGGTACGATGTGCCTAACCGAGCCCCAAGCGGGGTCGGATCTTGCGCAAGTGCGTGCGCGCGCGGTGCCCGAGGGCGACCACTACCGCATCACCGGCACGAAGATTTTCATTACGTTCGGCGAGCACGATATGGCTGAAAACATCATTCATTTGGTGCTGGCGCGGCTGCCCGACGCACCGGAGGGCACCAAGGGCATCTCGCTCTTCATCGTGCCGAAGTATCTCGTCAATGCCGATGGAAGCCTCGGCGAACGCAACGACGTGGTCTGCGCGAGCATCGAGCATAAGCTCGGGATCAACGGCAACCCAACCTGCACGCTCAACTACGGCGAGAAAGGCAGCGGCGCCGTCGGCTACCTCGTCGGCGAGCCGAATCGCGGGCTCGAGTACATGTTCATCATGATGAATGCGGCGCGTTTTTCGGTCGGCGTGCAGGGCATCGCGCTGGCCGACCGCGCGTATCAGAGCGCGCTCGAATATGCCAAGGAGCGCGTGCAGGGACGCGATCTCAAGCCGGGCTCGCGCGCGCCCGAGGCCATCTTCAAGCATCCCGACGTGCGGCGCATGTTGATGTGGCAGAAGGCAACGATCGAGGCGATGCGGGCGCTCGCGTACGTAACCGCGGCCTCCCTCGACTACGCGCAGCGTTCTCCCGACGAGCGCGTGCGCAAGGAACACAAAGCCTTCGTCGAGTTGATGATTCCGGTCGTCAAAGGCTGGTGCACCGAAAATGCGGTCGAGCTCTGCTCCAGCGCGCTACAAGTCTTCGGCGGAATGGGCTACATCGAAGAGACCGGCATCGCCCAGCAGTACCGCGACGTTCGGATCATTCCGATCTATGAAGGAACGACTGGAATTCAGGCGCTCGATCTCGTCGGACGTAAGCTGCTGCGCGACATGGGCGCGACGGCGACGAAGGTCGGCCGGCAGATGGAAGCAGTCGCGAAGGAATGCACGGCGCATGACGATCCGACCGTCAAGCGCATTGGGGAAGCGCTCGGCCAGGCACTCGTGACGCTCAACGAAACCTCACAAGCGATCGGAATGAACGCGATGGGCGATCTGAATCGCGCCTTTGCGTGCTCCGTACCATATCTGCGGCTCTGGGGTACCGTCGCCGGCGGCTGGCAGATGGCGCGCGCCGCACTGATCTCCGCCGCCAAAATCGCCGCCGGCGATGCGGATTCCGAATTCTATCGGGCCAAGCTCGCGACGGCGGCGTTCTATGCGACGCACGTGCTCTCGCAGGCCGCGTGGCTCAAACGGCAGATCGTCGAGGGTGCGGGCGACGTCATGGCGCTCAACGAAACGCAGTTCGACCTCGATCGCAAAGCGGCGGTAGGAGTCTAACCATGATCCCCAAAGCTCCGGTCCCGCGCGAGACGCGCGTTCACGTTATTACGCTGGACAATCCGCCGGTCAATGCGCTCTCGTTTGCGTACTGCGCGCGACTCTTTGCGGAAATCGAAGCCGCGCATGCCGACGATGCCGTCGAGGCGGTCGTCATCACCGGCGCCCACGGCCTCTTCAGTGCGGGAGCCGATGTCAACGACTTCCAACACGAGCCGCCCGAGCATCCGATCACGATACGTGACGTCATCGCCGCCATCGAGTCGAGCATCAAGGTTCACGTCGCCGCGATCGACGGCAACTGCCTCGGCGGCGGGCTCGAACTCGCGCTCGCGTGTGATTATCGCGTCGCTGCGCCGGGCGCAAAGTTCGGCCTGCCGGAGATCATGCTCGGCCTCTTACCCGGCGCCGGCGGTACGCAGCGGCTGCCGCGCCTGATCGGGGCGCGGCCGGCGCTCGAGTTCATGCTCAAAGGCTCGTCGGTTCCCGCGAAGCGAGCGCTCGAGCTCGGCATCGTCGACGAGATCGCGACCGGCAGCGTGGTCGAGCATGCGATTGCGGTGACGAAGGGTCCCAAACGGCGGGTGAGTGCGCGTGAAGCGATCATTGCCAAAGACGTTCCGATGCAAGCCGCGGCGTACGTGGTTGCGCAAGCGCATAAGATGGTACCGCCGGAAGAGAGCGGCGGCCTCGCGGCGCACAAGCTCATTGACGCGGTGCAAGCCTCGGTCGAGCTGCCGTTTCCGTTCGGCCTCGCGCGCGAAGCGCGGCTCTTCGAAGAGCTCGTGCGCTCGGAGCCGTCACAAGCGTTGCGCCATCTCTTCTTTGCCGAACGAGAGCTTGCGAAAGTGCCAGGCTTACCGCCACTCGACGCTGACGCCGGGAGAATCGAGAAGGTTGGCGTCGTGGGCGCCGGTACGATGGGCAGCGGCATCGCGATTGCGTTCGCGCAGGCGGGCATTCCGGTCGTCGTCGTCGACACCAACGAAGAGGCCGTCGATAAGGCGCGACAGACGGTGATGGGAATGTTCATGTACCGCGTGCAGCAGGGCAAGCTCACCCAGGAAGAGGCGTGGAAGCGCGCACAGTCGATCGAGTTCACCGACGATTGGAGCCGCCTCGCCGAGGCCGATCTCATCATCGAGGCGGTGTTTGAAAATCTCGACGTCAAGCGCGAGGTCTTTCGCAAGCTCGACGCCATCGCGAAGCCCGGCGCAATCCTCGCCACGAACACCTCGACGCTCGACGTCGACAAGATTGCCGAAGCGACACAACGACCCGAGGCGGTGGTAGGGTTGCACTTTTTCGTGCCGGCCAACATCATCCCGCTGCTCGAGATCGTGCGGGGAGCAAAGACGTCGCCGCAGACGTTAGCTACCGCTTTCAAACTCGCCAAACAACTACGGAAAAAAGGCGTGCTCTCTGCGAACGCCTTTGGATTCATCGGAAACCGGATGATCTTCGACTACTTGGGCGAGGCGGTAGCGTTGGCGGAAGAGGGCGTTCCGCCGGCCCGCATTGATGCCGTGATGAAGCGTTTCGGTTTTCCGATGGGCCCGTTCGCGATGGCCGACCTCTCCGGTCTCGACATCGGCTGGCAGATTCAACAAGGCAGCGGCGCTACCGCGCTTGGGCGCACCAACGTGCTCCAGCGTCTGGTCGAAATGAAGCGGCTCGGACAGAAGACGATGGCGGGCTATTTCAAATACGATAAAGCGGTCGGCAAGGGACGCGAGCCGATTCCCGATCCGGAGGTCGAGCGAATTTTCGCCGAGGAGGCCAAGAAAGCCGGAATCGCCCCGCGCGAGGTGAGCGACGACGAGATCCGCGACCGGCTCCTGCGCGCACTCGTCGAACGCGGGAAGCATTTGCTCGAGGAAGGCGTTGCGCTGCGGCCGGGCGACATCGATATCGCCTACGTTTACGGCTACGGATTTCCGCCGCATCGCGGCGGGCCGATGTGGTACGCGGGCCCTTCGACAAGCTCAGGACAGGCCGCGGCACCCGACAAGGCGCTGGCGCATGCGTGAAGCGGTGATCGTTTCGGCGGCGCGAACGCCGATCGGCCGCGCGTTTCGTGGCGCGTTCAATCAGACGCCGGGCGCGACGATGGCCGGACATGTCGTGAAGCACGCGATCGAGCGCGCGGCCCTTGATCCCGGCGAAGTTGACGACGTGGTCATGGGTTGCGGTCTGCCGGAGGGCGCGACCGGGAACAACATCGGACGGACGTCGGCGGTGCGCGCGGGCTGCCCGATCACCGTGCCGGGTCAAACGGTGAGCCGGTTCTGTGCATCCGGGCTCGATGCGATCGCAAGCGGGGCAACACGCGTGATCGCCGACGGCGCGAACGCGATCGTCGCGGGCGGAGTCGAGTCGATCAGCATGGTGCAGAACGATCTACACATGCAGTTCCTCACCGAAGACTGGCTCCTGCGTCACGAGCCCGACCTCTACACGCCGATGCTCTACACCGCCGATTTCGTCGCGAAGAAATATAGCGTCTCGCGCGAGCGGCAAGACGAATACGCCCTGCAGAGCCAGCAGCGCACCGCCGCGGCGCAAGCGGCGGGACGGTTCGACACCGAGATCGTGCCGATGCCGTCCTGGAAATACGAACAGAACAGAGAGACCGGCGCGGT
Organism: Candidatus Cybelea sp.; assembly: GCA_049800655.1. Lineage (GTDB taxonomy): Bacteria > Vulcanimicrobiota > Vulcanimicrobiia > Vulcanimicrobiales > Vulcanimicrobiaceae > Cybelea. The sequence continues at coordinate 4,459 of JBARKF010000079.1, read as the reverse complement.
GACCGAGCGTCACGTCGAACTCAAAAAAGACGAGGGCAATCGTCCCGACACCACGCTGGAAGGCTTGGCCGCACTCAAAGGCGCCGTGCCGGGGGTCGCGGATACGTCGATTACCGCCGGTAACTCATCGCAGCTCTCCGACGGCGCCGCAGCCGTCGCGATTATGGATGCGAGCTTCGCGCAGCGGCGCAACCTCACGCCGCTTGGAATCTATCGCGGATACGCCGCCGTTGGCTGCGAGCCCGGTGAGATGGGAATCGGGCCGATTTACGCCGTCCCGAAACTGCTCAACGCGCACGGGATGAAGATCGACGATATCGGGCTTTGGGAGTTGAACGAAGCCTTTGCCGTGCAGACGGTCTACTGTCGCGACACGCTGCGCATTCCAAACGATCGCTTCAACGTGGACGGTGGCGCGATCTCGATCGGCCATCCCTACGGCATGAGCGGCGCGCGGATGACGATGCACGCGCTCATCGAAGGCAAACGCCGCGGCGTAAAGTACGTCGTCGTAACGATGTGCGTTGCCGGCGGCATCGGCGCGGCGGCACTCTTCGAAATCGCGTGAGAAGAAGCGCCTATCGACGCCCTGACGAAGTTAGGAAGCGACGCCGAAATCAGCGTCGCTCCCGGTGACGACCATTGGCAGATCTTCGACTACCACGGCGGTCTGGTTAAGTACTCGATCGGAGAGATGGTTGAGCGTCTTACCACTAACTAGGGCTTCGTGTAGTTAGGATTTCGCGGCGAAGGCGGTGCACCAGCCCTTTGGGCTAATCGAACCGTCGACAAGCTTACAGGTACCGTTCGCGGTCGCCGAGCTCCCCGGAATGAAGAGTGAGCATTTCGAGCACTGCTGTCCGTTCTTGGGTGACGTTTGATACTTGAACTGCGCCTTCGAGGCTTTCGCCTCGGCAGTGGTCGTTTCGGCAAGGAGTAACCCGGCCAGCGCCGGCAGCACGATGGCTCCGGCTACGAACGAGCGACGCGTCATTGCATTCGCCGAATCTTTCATCTGGTTTTGTACCTCCTTACGCTAGCTTTGGCCGAGAAGGCCGACGGCCCTCTCACGGTAGCTTAATGGTAAGCTAATCGGGATGCGATGCGTTGCTCGGTGCTTTTCGGTTCAATAGTGATGAGGGGTATAACAAGAAAACTATGACAAGCAAGTGGTTCACTAGCCTGATCTCGGCAACTGCGCTGACGGCATTCACGCTTACGAGCGCGTTCCCGGCAGCAGCGGCCGAGCAAGCGCCCGATAAAAATGGGCCCGGCGTCGCACGCGTCAGCGTCCTCAACGGCCAGGCGGTCGTGCAGCGAGGCGACAGCGGTAAACAGGTCACCGCAACCGTTAACGCACCGTTGCTTCCGGGCGACTATATTTCGACCGGGGCAGACTCTCGCGCCGAAGTACAGCTCGACGGCACGGCTGCGGTCCGCTTAGGAGGCAACGTTCAGGCCCGCATTACGGCGAACGACCCGAACGACCGGCAGCTTCAGATTGCCGACGGTACGGTCGAGCTGGGCATCGTGCGAAACGGCAACCCCGTCTCGGTTGACACGCCGTCGGTGACGGTCCGCGCCCACGAGGTTGGCGACTACCGTGTCACGATCGGTAAGGACGGCTCGAGCTGGGTAACCGCTCGGCGCGGCCAGGCGGACGTGGTGACACCACACCAGACCTACGTGGTGGAACCGGGCCGAACGCTCGTGGCGCGGGGCTCGGCGTCCAATCCATCAATCACCTTTGCTTCGGAAGTCGTCGACGATTCATTCGACGACTTTAACGTAAAGCGCGACCAAACGATGGTCGCCGCGATTAACGCGAGCCCGAACCTCAATCCGGATATCGCGGGCTACGACGATCTTGGCGCCTACGGCCAGTGGCAGGATGTCGCCGGCTACGGTCAATCTTGGGTGCCCGACCAGTCGCAGAACTGGTCGCCTTACGGAAACGGAAACTGGACGTGGGGCGACGGCTACGGGTGGACTTACGTCGGTTCGGAGCCGTGGGGCTGGGCGCCCTACCACTATGGTAACTGGTATTATGCCAACGGCACCGGCTGGGCATGGCTGCCGCCGGCTTACGCATCTTCGCCGGCTTGGTCTCCCGCACTCGTCGGCTTCTTCGGTTTCGGCGCCAGCTTCGGTGGACCGGGCTGGGGCGCTTCGGTGGGCTTCGGCGGACCGGGCTGGGGCGGCGGCTGGGGCGGCGGCTGGGGTGGCGGCTGGGGGAACATCGGCTGGTATCCAATCGCGCCGTTTACGCCGTGGTATCCCTGGTGGCCGGGTTGGGCGTGGAGCGGCTTCGGTTGGGGCTGGGGAGGATTCGGCGGCGGCTGCTGCTTCGGCGGCTTCGGCACCAACGTCGTGAACGTTACGAACATCACCAACATCACGAATATCAGCCGGCACGGCGGCGTGCACGGTACTTCGATCGCCAACTGGCAGCATGGAACGATCTCGGGGCACACGTTCGGAGTGAACCAGCACAACATCGGCACGCACGTGGGGATGGTCCACGGAACGCTGCCGGTCACGCCGGGTCGCAACAATCTCGGCTTCGGCGGCCGGGCGCTGCGCGCACCGGTAACGATGTCGAAGGCGTTTGATTCGCCGCGGTTCGCGTCGGCAAACCGGGCGCTTGCCGGACGCACGTCCTTCGAGCACCAGCAGCAGGCCATCTCGCAGGCGATTCATGCAAACGCCACCGGTCACGGCAACGCACCGGTCAGTCGCAACAACGCGATGCAGCGCGGCAACGCGATGCAGCGCGGAAATGCGATGACGCAGCGTGGAAATACGCTCACTGGACGCGATAACGCGGCGATGCAACGCGACAACGGGATGAGTTCGCGCGGCAACGCGAACGCGCCGTCGGGTTCGTGGCAGCGGTTCAATCAAGACCGCGGTCTGGAAGGTCGCGGCAACACGATGGGCACGCGTTCCGATCGAGGCTCGCTCAACTCGGGCCGTATGGAATCGAACCAGGGCCGTATGCAGTCGAACCAAGGCCGCATACAATCCAACTCGGGCCGCATGCAAGCGAACCCAGGCCGGGCTGATTCGGCTCCCTCGGATTCGTGGGGCCGCTACTCTCACAATCGTGGCGGTTACTCGTCCTCTGCAGCGTATGGCGATCGAGGAGCCGGAGCACGCGGTTCGTACGGAAGCTCGTACTCGCGCGGCTCTATGCCGTCGTACGCGCGCGGTTCCGAACCGTCGTACTCACGCGGATCGTATCCGTCGTACTCACGCGGATCGTATCCGTCGTACTCGCGCGGTTCCGAACCGTCGTACTCACGCGGTTCGTATCCCTCATACTCGCGACCGTCGTATCAGTCGCCGGGATCGTACTATCGGGGAGGAGGTGGCGGCGCGCCATCCTACTCGCGCGGTGGTGGCGGTGGCGGTGGCTACTCCGCTCCTCACGCATCCGGCGGAGGCGGCGGAGGTGGCGGCGGCGGACGCGGACGGCCTCCACACTAGCAAACGTCAATCCTAGAAAGGGAGGGCGGCGCCAAACGGCGCCGCCCTTTTTGATTCCTCGCGGCAGTGTGGCTTAATCGCTTAATCGCTTTCTCACTCCGGCTTAATGGTAGTGTAATCGCGCTTCGATGCTTGGTCAGGCGGAATTCGGCTTCAATAAAGAGTGAGGGGGATACGGCAATGAGTACCAAGTCGATTATCACCGTGGTTTCCGTGAGCGTCATTTCCGCGATTGCGCTCCTTGGAGTGATCCTCATGAGCGCGCTTCGGACTCCGGTCGAGGTGAATGCGCCTCGGACTTCGGTCGAACGGGCGCCTGCACCGGATAAAAATGGACCGGGCGTCGTTCGGGTAAGCGTCGTCGAAGGCTCGGCGGTCGTCCAGCGTGGCGACAGCCACGTGCAGACGAACGCGGTACGCAACGCGCCGTTACTTCCCGGCGACTTTATCTCGACCGGGAAGATGTCGCGCGCCGAGCTGCAGTTCGACGGCTACACTGCCGTTCGGCTGGGAGGGGGCGTGCAGGCACGCATCGTCAACGACGATCGCAGCGATCGGAAGGTGCAACTTGCGGGCGGCACCGTCGAGATCGGAATGGTGCACGACGGTCAAACGATGCAGATCGACACGCCGTCGGTTACCGTTCGCGCGCATCAAACCGGCGAGGTTCGGATTTCGATCGCGGCGGATGGCTCGAGCTGGATCACCGCACGTCACGGTGGCGCCGATGTGGTCACGCCGCAGCGCACCTACGCGCTCGGCACGGGCAGCACGCTGATTGCGCGGGGCTCCGCGTCCGACCCATCGGTCACATATGGCCCCGAAACCGCATTCGACTCGTTGGATGACTTCAATGCGGAGCGCGACAAAACGATGCTCGCCGCGTTGAACGCCAGCCCCTACTTGAATCCTAGCCTTGCCGGTTACGACGACCTGGGCGCCTACGGCCACTGGCAATCCGTCGCCGGCT
>JBARKF010000078.1:0-4470 GCA_049800655.1 Candidatus Cybelea sp. | reverse complement strand
CGATCAGCCTCGGCTCGACGCCGGAGTGCTGGAGCGCCTCGCCGCCGCGTGGCGTCCCGGCGACGAAGCTGTCGTGCCGGAGCACGACGGCCGAGTCGAGCCGCTCGCCGCGCTCTACGGGCGTTTGGCGATTCTCCGCGAAGGGTTCGCCTTAAGGAGAACGGGTGCGAACGCCATGCGCGATTTGCTCGCGCGCATCGCGGTGCGCTTCGTTGCGTTCGACTCGAGTTATTTTCACAACGTCAACAGAATGACGGATTTGCCCGATCGATGAAACTGGAACGATCTATCACGGCCTTCGCGCGCGCTCGCAAGACCATTGCGGGCGGCGTCAACTCACCGGTGCGCGCGCTCGGCGCGGTGGGGCTCTCGCCGGTCTTCATGAAGAGCGGCGCGGGTGCGATGCTCTACGATCTCGACGGACACGAATACATCGACTACTTGATGTCCTGGGGAGCGTTGCTGCTCGGTCACGCGCATCCCGCCGTTAGCCGGGCGATTACCAACGCCGTGACGCGGGGAACCTCGTTTGGGACGCCGACGGAGCAAGAGAGCGAGATGGCGGAGATGATCGCGTCGATGATGCCGTCGATGCATCGCGTGCGGTTCGTCTCGACCGGCGCCGAGGCGACGAGCGCCGCGGTTCGGCTAGCGCGCGGTTTTACGAGACGGGCGAAAGTCGTCAAGTTTGCCGGTTGCTATCATGGCTCCGCCGATTCATTTTTGATCGCCGCCGGGTCCGGCGCGCTCACGCACGGCGTGCCCGACTCGCCCGGCGTCACCGAAGGCACGGCTCGTGACACGATCGTCCTGCCGTTTAACGACGACCGTGCGGTCGAGCAGACGTTTGAGAGACATCCGGATTCGATCGCGGCCGTTATCGTCGAACCCTATCCCGGCAACATGGGTTTGGTGCTTCCGCGTCACGGATATTTGCGCCACCTTCGGCAGCTCTGCACGCGTTACGGTGCGCTTTTGATCTTCGACGAAGTGATCACTGGATTTCGCGTCGCCCGCGGCGGTGCGCAAGAGCTTGAGAGCGTCGTACCCGATCTAACCACGCTCGGCAAGGTGATCGGCGGTGGCCTTCCCGCCGCCGCCTTCGGCGGACGCTCGGACGTGATGGCGCACCTCTCGCCCGAGGGTCCGGTCTATCAGGCCGGAACGCTCTCCGGCAACCCGTTGGCGATGGCGGCCGGACTCGCGACTTTAAACGTCATCGCTGCGGACCCCACCTTCTACGCTCGACTAGACGAGCGGACGCGGCAACTCACCGCGGCGCTGAGTGAGGTTATGGAACGCCACGGCGTACCGCATCGCTGCAACCGCGCCGGTTCGATGTTCACGATCTTCTTCACGCCCGATCCCGTGGAGGATCTCGAGGGAGCGCGCCGATCGGATCGGCGGCTCTTCGCGAGATACTTTGCCGCGATGCTCGAGCGCGGTGTCTATCTCGCTCCGTCGCCGTACGAAACGAACTTCGTGTCGACGGCGCATACCGCGAAGGACGTTGAACGAACCGTTGCAGCGGCCGATGCCTCGCTTGCTCATTTAATGGCGACGGCATGATCGACCCCAAGCTCGATTCGAGCCGCCAAGACCTCGCGGAGCCGCTCGGAGAGGTCTCGATTCCCCGCCTCTACGCCTACCATCGCGCGCTTCGAGAGGCTCGCACGGCCGGCGCAAAGACCATGACCTCGCACGGTCTCGCCGCCCTGCTCGGCCACACGATTACCAGCACGCAGATCCGCAAGGACCTCAGCGCGCTGCGCCCGCTCGGCCGTCGCGGTCAGGGGTATGCGATTGATCCGCTTGTGGAGCAGCTTGCTTGGGTCTTAGGATTGGAGCATGACTGGAGAATCGCGATCGTGGGCTTCGGCTACCTGGGTCGTGCCTTCGCGGCCTTCATCACCGCGCGCGAGCGACGTTTCAACGTCGCGGCGATCTTCGACCGCTCCCCCGCGGTCATCGGCGAAGCCTGGCAGGGCATCGTGGTTGCGGATGTGGCCGCGATGGAACAACTGCTCCCGCAGACGGGTTGTAACATCGCGGTGATCTCAGTTCCCGCCGAAGCCGCGCAAACGATCGCGAAACGCGTCGCCGATCTCGGCCTGCGAGCGATTTTAAATTTCGCGCCGGCGCCGCTCGAGGTGGGCGGTCGCGCGATCGTGCGCAACATCGATCTCGCCGGCGAAATGGCGATCTTGACCCACCGGTTGAGCTTGGAGTAGCCGCGCGATGCCGATCATCTGCATTGGTCTTTCGCACCGCACCGCGCCCGTCGAGGTCCGCGAGCGGCACGCGTTTCCGGCTTCGCGCATGGCGGAAGCGCTGGTGGCGCTGCGCGACTATGAAGCCGTTCACGAGGCCGTGATGTTGCAAACCTGCGGCCGGCTCGAGATCTATGCCGAGCTCGACGATTACGAGCGCGGCGCCGCGCAAGTCAAGTCGTTTCTGACGAACTTTGGTCACGGTACGACCGGCTACGACATCGAGTCGTATCTCTACACGCGGCTCGGTCACGAAGCGGTCGACCATCTCTTTCGCGTCTGCACGGGGCTCGACTCGATGCTGATCGGCGAAGCCGAGATTCTCGGCCAAGTGAAAGAGGCGTACGTCGCGGCGACGCGCGCGAAGTCGCTCGGCCGGTCGCTGCACCGTCTCTTTCGCGAAGCAATCGCCGCCGGCAAAGCGGCGCGCGCTCAGACAGGCATCGGGGGCGAGTCGGTTTCGATCGCCACGGCGGCGATTGACGCGGCCCGTTCGCGTCTGGGTACGTTGAAGGGCGCCTCGGTGCTGGTCGTGGGCGCCGGCAAAATGGGACGCTCCGCGGTGAAACGGTTGCGCCAAGAGGGAGCAAATCGCCTGATCGTGGCCAACCGCACGATCGCGCGCTCGCGGGAGCTCGTCGCCGAAGCCAGGCTTGGCGAAAGCGTCGAGCTTGCAGAACTCGGGGATGCGCTGGCCGTCGCCGATGTGGTCGTTGCCTCAACCGGCGCTTCGCACTTCGTTCTCAACGAAGAGCGCGTCGCTGCCGCGATGGCGCAGCGTCCGGATCGTCCGCTTTTCATCGTCGACATCGCCGTTCCACGCGACGTCGATCCTGCCGTTACGAACGTTTCGAACGTCTCGCTCGTCGATATCGATGGGCTTAAATCGGTGGTGGACGAGCGGCTCGAGCAACGGCGCGAAGCGATACCCGCAGTCGAGGAGATCATTGCGGAGTACGTCGCGCGTTTCGAGAACTGGTACCGCTCGCGCTTTGCGGTTCCGGTCATCACGCGCCTCACGCAAAAGGCCGAAGCAATTCGCGAGGGGGAGCTCGAGCGGCTGCTCGCGCGCTGCCCCGATTTGAACGAGCGCGAGCGCATGCTCATCACCGGTATGTCGCTCACGATCGTTTCGAAGCTCTTACACTCGGCGATCCTCAAGATTCGCGAACAGGCGACGATCGATCAAGCCGAGGCCCTTTCGTCGGCTCGCATCTTGGACGATTTATTCGAACTCAATCAAGTTCCCGAGCGAAAGTGACGGGGCGAGTTGCTTTGATCGGCGCAGGCCCGGGTGATCCGGGCCTGCTGACGTTACGAGCGGCCGAGCTGCTGCGAAGCGCCGACGTTTTGCTCTACGACGCGTTGGCAAGCGATGCCATCGTTGCGTTGGCTCCGGCCGGCTGCGAGCGCATTTTCGTCGGCAAACGCGCCGGCGAACACGCGATGGAACAGGCCGAGATCGAAGCGCTTTTGATTGCCGAAGCGCAACGCGGGCGCCAGGTCGTTCGCTTGAAGGGCGGCGATCCGTTCGTCTTCGGACGCGGCGGCGAAGAGGCTGAAGCGCTGCGTAGCGCCGGCGTCGCTTTCGAAATCGCGCCCGGCATCAGTTCGCCGCTGGCGGTGCCGGCATACGCCGGAATTCCGGTGACGCATCGCGAGTACGCGACGTCTTTCACGGTCTTTACGGGACATGAAGATCCGGCGAAGCCGGCCTCGACGCTCGATTGGGCAAAGCTGGCCGATCCGCATCGCACGCTCGTCGCGCTGATGGCCACCGCGCATTTACGTGAAATCACCAAGCAGCTGATCGAGCGGGGGCTCTCACCCGAGACGCCGGCGGCGGTCATCCAAGACGGCACGCGCCCGAGTCAGCGCACGGTGGTGGGAACGCTCGCCACGATCGCCGCCGACGCTGCCGGCGCAAAGATCGGAGCGCCGGCCATCGTCGTGATTGGCGGCGTCGTCGCATTGCGCGAACGGCTGCAGTGGTTCGACACCGGCGCGCTCTTCGGCAAACGCGTCTTGATCACGCGAACGGGCGAACAGTCGGCGACCTTCGCACGCGCGCTGCTAGAACGCGGCGCCGAACCGATCCTCGCGCCGACGATTGCGATCGAGCCGCCCGACGATCCGAGTGCCGCGGCGCGCGCGCTCGAGGCGCTCGACTCATTTACGTGGATTGTCTTTACCTCGCAGA
>JBARKF010000077.1:0-3469 GCA_049800655.1 Candidatus Cybelea sp. | reverse complement strand
TCAACATCCATGTCGCCAAAGATGTTGGTTGAGTTACGATACGAACCCTGAAGGTAGACCTCGTACTTGTATTCCTTCAGGGGCTTCGCTCCGTCGATTGCAGCCTTAACCGAGTTGTAGGTATCGGTAGCGGCCTTCACCGCGCCGACGTTCGCCCACGTCGCCAGTTGCTTTTCGGGAATGGGCATGGTTGAGAACTCCCTCGCGCTCCGCGCCGGTCAGATCGGCAAGAATGACTTCATGACAGAGCGGAGTGCCATATGGTTGGCATAGTTGAGATCAACGCGACCGCCGAAAATCGCCACTTAGGTCGCCCCAGGCTAACAAAACGTGGCTTCGTGGCGGGTACCGCGGACCTAGCATTCCGGGATACGCTACGGGACTAGACCGGCCATCGTCGCTGCCTGAACAACGTCCGGATCGTCGCGATGCAAGCGAAGCGGGCCGACGAGCGGCGACCCTAACTGATACCGCCCCTGAAAAAGAACAAATACTTCACCTTTCCAGCGCGAGATCGTTCGGATACCAGCAAACCGGTGACCTCCAAACGCATCCCGCATAAGAAATCCCGAGATAACCCGTGTAATCTCTAGGTGTGGACCTTGAGCCGTAATCACCGAGCGGTCTAATTGGGAAACTTCGGCAGCCATTGCAGCGGCAACGGCGGGCGCCTTGGAGAGCTGGGTTCGCACGGACACGTCGTCGAGATCGCACAGTACGATAGGGCTCACGAGCTGGACGAACACCTTGGCGCTGTCGTAGAGCGATGCGGGCATCGCGGGAGGGGCGCCTTGCGATCTCCCGATCGCGTTCGGCCTGCTCAAGCGCAAGGCGCTGCTCGTCAGCATCCATCTCCTCATCGGGTGCCTCCGACTGCTCGACGTAGGTCGCGTCAACGTGAGGCTTCCACGGAAGAGCGACCTCAAGAATGCACGTAGTTGCCGAATCGCCCCCATAGAGCACGGCCAGCTTCCGCTGGGGATCGTCGAAGCGGCCGGAACCGTCCTGGTATTCGAGAGATACATCAAGCGGTGACGCCTGGTATCCTACGCGCCAAAACTCCGAAAGGCGGTAGTACACGTAGGAGGGTTACTCGCTGGCGTGATTATTTACGGCACTCAGGACGTCGGCGTATCGACCTTCGCGTAGTGCGTCGACCGGCATGGCGAAATCGAGGACGGGATTCGCACCGCGGAACCACTGCTCAGCATTGGTCGCGGTTAGCCCGAAATCAATCAGTGCATAATACGCCATTGCAGCGTGACGCAGACGATCGAGACGATCGGCAGAGGGCCGGTTACGCCCTAGCGACCACCGTGTAATCGTTTTGAGGTCCGGTGTGTTGGTTAGGCGCGCGAGGGTTGGTCGGCCTAGCGCATGGGCCAGCTCTTTGACCAATGCAGCGTCTTCTGTGTGATAGACGCGGTCGTGGACCTTTTCAAGAACTTTTGCGACTTGCGGTCGCGCTGCTACCGGCATCCTTGTCCCTTCGGCGGGCGTCACTGGGAGCCCCTGTAGATGCCCCCTACTATGCCCCCGCCCTTGCTCCAGAATACCCTGCCGTGGGCGCTCCGTCAAGGCGACCGCAGCGGATCGCGCTCTCGACTTAAAGCGGCAAACACCGCCGCGCCGCAAACACTCGAAAATAACGCGGGATCGACCAAGTGGCGAAAAGCCTTGTCTAATACCGTTGCTTTGCGATCTTGACGTCCCGCCAAAACCCGTCGAAAAACCGCCTGATTCCCGCTATCCGTGCACATCGGAGCCACAGGCTGGCATTGCTGGCAAGCGAGCTCCTCGCCAGCGCGCGAACTCCGCAGCGGCCATCACGACGCGGGAAGGCTATTTATGGGCTGCGAAACCCTAGAGGGGCCAGCCTGCTTGCATGGATGATGAGACGTCCAGGTGGCTTCTTGCGCTCGTTAAGCATATGGTACCGTACTCGCTTCAAATTGGTGGGTGACTTGGACTTTTTCCATGGAGGGCGCAACACCCGACTGTCCGCCACCTCTATGTCGTCGGTGGCGGGAGCGTTCGCAGGCCGCGGGATGGTCGACTCCGTCCTCTTGGTCTGTCGCCGTGGGTAGCATTCAAGAGCGGCTTCGTGCGCACGACAGCAGCGCTAAGAGAAACTTTCCAAAGCGCTTGGTCGGCGAAATGCGTATGAGTGAGGAGTACTTCCGCGATATCCTAGCCGAGTTGCGCGAGTTCGGGGCTTTGCGGCGCCCGCCTCGAATTTGCCCCCATCTTGCCATGCTCGCGATGGTGTTTACGGCACGGTACGACTACAAAGAGTCGTTTTGGAAGCCATTTCAAGACAACCTTGGCGTTGACGAACTGGACCAACATGCGTGGGGCGAGTTCTTTAGGGAGATGCTCGACAAGCTTAAGCTTTTTTCGCCGCCCAAGCATTGGATGGTCAACGTCTTTCCCGTGCTCTATCACGCCATAATTCCCGAATCCAGCAAGGCGGACTTTGGAACCATGGTCCGATCTCTCACCGACTCGATTGACATCAGAGACCTCGATGACGACGGTTTACTTGCCGCAGTGAGGTCTTTTGATCTGCCGGCACCTCTTCGGGCATTCATAGATTCGCGTGAGTCCGCGCCCGTCGCTTGCGATCTCATCAGGCAGGTCGCCGAGGACTACCGTCAGCTACCGCTCGCTGAGCGAGCGCAAACAGATACAATAACGATTCGCGGCGCTCTGCTAGCTTCAGTCCTGGATGCTCCCATTGCGGAACGCCGGAAGTTTACGTTACGCCATCGCCTTCTTGTCTGGCGCTGGGATCTCGGAAGTGGCGAGATTGGGGCGCACCTCACTGGCGGCGCTACGTTCGACGACTTACCGTTGCGCCTGCGCCTGGGCGACAGAACCTACGATCTGGAGTGCTATGCGGATTACGACGGCCGTTGGTCACTAACATCGCGGCTGATTCCAATCCCGATGTCCGACGGAGGTGGGTCTGGAGTCCTAGAGTTTGCGTCAGGTGCTTCCGAAACTGTTCGGCTCGCGATGACGGATGGGCCGCCACCATTGTTTTTCCGGGCTTCAGGCAGTGTGGGCATATTGGTTAGTGCCTCGATGATCAAAGCTGGCGTCTACGCCATTGAAGCTGGCCACTACGCTATTGCGTCCGATTCTGATGTCAGGGTGACGAGCGCAGTCGAAGAAATCGGGCCCCCGAGATCATTCCGCGGCCTCACGTGCCTGGTGTCCGTGCAGCAGCAATCTACGAACTGAACGAGGGAGATACGGTTTGGATCGCCGATCGCTCATACGCAATTCGTGGCAGGATGCGGCCGGCAGCAACGATTTCGAAGATGAGCATGTGGTCAGTGCTTGGGACTAGGGGCGATGGGATTCCTCTATATCCAGAAGTACCGCGAGTTCGATTTGAGTCGCCGCAGGCTGGAAGCAGCTATCGAATCGTAGAGCGGTTGTCCAATCGGGTTGTTGCTTCGGG
>JBARKF010000076.1:0-2776 GCA_049800655.1 Candidatus Cybelea sp. | reverse complement strand
TCGAGTAGCGAATGTAAGTGCTACCCTTTTCGACACGGTAAAGGTACTTATGATGCGCGGTCTGCCAAAAGGTGCGCCCACCGTCCTGCTTCGTCGCGTTGCCGCTCAGCCCGAACACACCCGCGAGAAAACCTGTTGCCACGGTCGTGCCATTGACCGTTAACCAGCCGCCGTAGCCGTAGCTGTCGTACTCGGCAACGTTCTCAGCGACCGCTGCGACGTCATCGCCCAGCCGATACGAGCACGTTCGGTCGTGTTGCCACGAAGGCTTCGTTTGAGACGAACAGCCGCCGCCAGCGTCGGGCCAAATGACTTCGGTCCATCCCCGCTTTCCGTCGCCTCGTGAAAGAACCGTCCCGCCTACGGCGACAACACTATCGAAGTCGGCCGGATCTAGTAGGTTGCCTGGGGAGTTACCCGCGCTGGCGAGATAGGTAACGCCCTTGGTGTCGTAATAGTCCTGATTTGCGCCAGACCCCTCATAACTGTTGCTGACGATATGGGCGCCAAGCGTCACCGCCTGAGCTTCCGCGGTTTCAAGATCAGCCCACGCGTTTGAGCTTGCCTCGACCAGATAGATCGTGCAGTACGGGCAGCTAGCAGAGACCATCTCAACGTCCTGGTCGATCTGAGTGCCCCAGCCCTTATTGCCCTTTGGATAGTTGCGCATTTGCCCATTTTGGTTGTACTTGGTGAAGTTTGCCGTCGGCAGACCGAATGCCGAGCGGTACTCGGCGAGATCAGAGGCGACGTTTGGGTTGTCGTATGCGTCAACGACAGAACGATCTGCCCAGCTCCTTTGGTTCGAGACGGTAGGTCGTACGCGGACTCGAGTTCAGCAGGTGACCAACCTGCCGGCGTGGCGGATTGGAAGCCCAGCTTTTGGACTAGCGCACCGCATTCCGGTTTCCCGCGGGGAGTGCCGGCGCAAGCCGGGATCGCGGCGTGCGTCCGCAGCAACACGGGTCGCGTAGAAGTTGGAAAGGCCAAGGATTCAGTGCTTCCACCGCATGCCGCGACTAGCAGAATCGGAGCTACTGAAGCCGGCGTCAAACGCCCCATTCGCATCACTCCTTTGTCTCTTTCAACAACAGGCAGGCCTATCCCCGACACAGGCGGCATTTGGTGACGTTCGCTCGGCCGCAAAGCCAACCAATACAAGCGACGAGATCGGTGCGGAGTGGACCTGACCCGGTTTCGTGGACTCTAAGATAAGCATCAGTCGAGTCTCGCTAGCGTCTTTCGGCTTGCCCAAGTCGAGTGCGACGCTACGCGACGCCCGACCTGCGTAGCGCAATGTATGGTCACCTTTACTGCAGTCACCGTCTACGCATGTACGAGGATTGTCACCCAAACGGAATGAGAACTCGCAACCAGCGGTTCCGGCCGATCCCTGGCAGTACTGAAAAGACTTATAGCGTATGGTTTTCGGCGCGCCGCCGTCCTGGCTGCTCCCGCCCGTTTCCGAGCGGTTTCGACCGCTCCGTGACAAATCTGTGACGTGTGTGTCATGCCACTGCATCAGAGACGAGGGCAGGTCCTTCGGAATCGGCCGATGGGGGCCAGTACTTTTGTCCAGATAACGATCGCTTGGGCTATTTCTGCTTCCCGCGCAGCAGGCAGGTCCGCCTAGACGCTGTCGGGAGGCTGACCCGATGGATGTTGTTTGCGAAAGAACGACGGCGGGTGACGCGTCGGGATCGGCACGAACGCATGTGGCTTCTGTGTGAAATCGAACACGTCGACAAGGCTATTCGCGCGCTCGTCCGTGCTATGTAAAGATCGCAGCCGAAACGTCTGCTCGATGAACTTCAAAATGCTCCCGAACTCGTAGCGCGTATGCGAGACGCGGCCTTTCCGCACGTATGGCGAGATGATGATGCACGGGACGCGTAGGCCAAGTCCGACGTAGTCGAACTGCGGCGGCGGGGCGCTGTCGTACCAGCCGCCCCAGTCGTCCCACAGCACGACGATAGCCGTCGACGTCCAGACGGAGCTCTTGCCGATCCCGTCAATGACATCGGCAACTCACGATGGGCCCCAGGTGCTTGGGGTTGCTGGGTGGTCGGACCATTTGAAATCTGGAATTACCCAGGCCACCGAAGGCAACGTCCCTGCCTTGATATCGTTGAAGACCTTGGTTTCGGGCGAAATGACGTTGCGCGTCCAGTCCGGCCGGTTGAGGAGTCGCTCGAGCGTCTGCGCCTGTGCGTACAGTGCCAGCTCGCAGAACGCGGCGAAGGCTTCGCGCGTCGTGTCTGCGTTGCGATATGATTGGCGTGAAAATAGCGCCTGAATTTCGCCCGCATTGTAATGCGTGGGAAACTCGCCCGAACCGATCGAACCCCGAGGCCGCAAAGGATATCTGTTCTTCACGCTTCATGGGTTCAATTGTGATAAAAATTCAGCCGTCCTTCGACTACGGCGCTGCGCGCCTCCGCTCAGGATGACAAATACGACAAATAGGGCCGGCATGGATGGGCGGCCCACCTGGGAAGGCACGATCACGAGTGCCGGTGACGCAAAAGGCGCGGCAGCGAGCATAGCGCCCGCGGTGATGATCGTAAGGAGCCGATGAGCCATCACGGCATGTAAGGATCGCGGCTGTAGATCGGTGTCCGCGACGCGTCGACGGTGACCGTATATGGGGGTTCTGTCGTTCGCTTGTGTAGTAAGTCGAAACGCTCGCCGTTGCGCCCGATGTGGAAGACGGTCACGGCGAATCTGAAAGGCGCAAGCGAGGCCGGCAGCGTGGCCGCATCCGCGCGCAACAGAT
>JBARKF010000075.1:0-2493 GCA_049800655.1 Candidatus Cybelea sp. | reverse complement strand
GTCGAGCTCGGCGCCAGCGACGAACAGGCCGACTTTCCGGTGCTCTTCACCAACGCCAAAGCCGGCATCGCCAAGCGCCGGCTCGAGGATGCGAGCGATTCGCTCGAGCCGCTCTTCGAAACCATCGTCGCCCGCGTTCCCGAAGCGCCCTCCGAGGAAGGCTCGTTTCAGCTGCTGATCTCGGCGATCGACCACAACCGCTACGTCGGACGCGTCGGCATCGGGCGCATCTTTCGCGGAAGCTCGCGGCGGAACGAGCCCATCGTCAAGATCGGACGCGACGGCGTCGTTACTCCCGGGCTGCGCCTGACGACGCTGCTCACCTTCGCAGGGCTCGAACGTATCGACGTTGAGGAGGCGTCGGCGGGCGACATCGTCTGCGTTTCGGGCATCGACAACTTGAATATCGGCGACACGATCGCCGATGCCGCGCAGCCCGAGGCGATTCATGCGGTCGCCGTTGACGAGCCGACCGTCTCGATGTTTTTCAGCGTCAACAACTCGCCCTTCGCCGGATTGGAGGGCAAGTTTCTCACCTCGCGGCAGATTCGAGAGCGCCTCATGCGCGAGCTCGAGTCGAATGTCGCCTTGCGCGTCGCCGATACGGCATCGGCCGACACCTTCGAAGTGCGCGGACGCGGCGAGCTGCATCTTGCAATCTTGATTGAGACGATGCGTCGCGAAGGATACGAGCTCGCTGTTTCCAAGCCGCAAGTCATCGTGACCGAACGCGACGGCCAGCGCTGGGAACCGGTTGAATACGTCGTCGTGGACGTGCCCGAGGAGCACTCGGGCGCGGCGATCGAAGCGCTCGGCCGCCGCAAGGCCTCGATGTCGAACATGCTCAACATCCTCGATACCGTCCGGCTCGAATACACGATGCCGACACGTGCGATCTTCGGACTGCGCGGCGAGCTCTTGACGCTGACCCGCGGCACCGCGGTCCTGTCGCACACGTACTACGATCACCAGCCATGGCAAGGCGAACTGCCGGGGCGCAACGTCGGCGCGCTGGTGGCGAGCGACACCGGGCGAACGACGGGCTACGCGATGATGGGCCTCGAGCAGCGCGGCCGCTTCTTCGTCGGGCCGGGAACGAACGTTTACGAAGGCATGATCGTGGGCCGTGCCAACGATAACTACGACGTCGCGATCAACGTCGTACGCGAGAAGAAGCTGACCAATATGCGCGCCGCCGGTACCGACGAGAACGTCAAACTTGCGCCGCCCGACCAGCTCTCGCTCGAACGCGCAATCGAGTTCATCGACGACGACGAGCTCGTTGAAGTCACGCCGCTCTCGATTCGTTTGCGCAAGCGAATCCTCGACGAAAGCGACCGCCTCAAGCTCCGCAAACGCGAGGCAGCTAAGGCGTAGCGGAAAAGCGGCGTTCGAAGTACTGCGCGGTGGCGGTGTCGGCTTCGAGCCACGAGGCGTAGCGCAGGAAGCCGTGGATCTCGTTGGGGATCACGATCTGCTCGAACGGCACGTGCGCGAGTTGCAGGCGCTGCACGAGGTCGACCATTTGATGGAACTCCACGTTGCGGTCGTCGTCGCCTTGGATCAGCAGCACCGGCGACTTCCACGTGGCGATCGCGGAATCGGGCGAGGACTCCCACGCGAGTTTCATGATCGCCTTCGTGTCGTACTGCTGGTAACGCTTGCGCTGCGTGAAGCCCGTTTGCGGGTTGTCGATATCGAGCGACCAATCGTGAACGCCGTGAAAGTCGACGCCGGCTTTAAAAATATTCGAGTTGCGGGCGAGCGCGAGGGCGGTGAGATAGCCGCCGTACGAGCCGCCCCAGATGCCGATCCGGTTTGGATCCACGCGGGCATCGCGTTGGAGAAAGCGTGCGCCGGCGACGACGTCTTGGTACTCCGAAGCGCCCGTCGGCCCCCAGCGTGGCGGAAAGTTGAAGTCGTGACCGTAGCCGATGCCCAGACGATAGTTGACGGCGAGCACGACGAATCCGCGGCTCGCCAAGTATTGATTCACCGCATAGGCGTTGGAGTAGTAATCCATGTAATGCCAGGTGAGGAGCATCTGACGTGGCGGGCCGCCATGCACGAAGATGATCCCGGGATGCTTGCCGCCGCCGCGCGGTACGAAGAGCTGACCGTGTACGAGCATCCCATCGGCGGATGTAAATGAGATTTCGCGCGGTGTGACGAGTTGCGACGAGGGGAAATTGCCGGGGAGCAGCGTTGCGTCGAGCGGCCGTTGCGTGCCGCCGGCGATCAGCGTAACGAGCGGCGGTTGCTGCGCGGTGGCGCGATTGAAAGCCACGGCATCGCCGGCCAGTGCAACCGGCCCGAATTCGCTGCTCGCGCCGCTCGCTAACGGCGTGACGCCTCCGCTCTCGACGTCAACGCGGAAGATGTGCCGGCGGTCGTCGTCGCCCGGCGTCGAGCCGGTATTCGCGGAATAGACGACCGAACGCAGGTCGGGTGCAACGGAAACGTCTTCGACCATGAACGCGCCCGGAGTGAGCA
>JBARKF010000074.1:0-8081 GCA_049800655.1 Candidatus Cybelea sp. | reverse complement strand
GCGACGTTGCGCGCCAGCGCGCGTTGCGGCGCGCTGCGACGCGCCGCGAACCGCTCGTCGCGCTCGTCGGGTACACCAATGTCGGCAAGTCGTCGCTGCTCAACGCGCTGGCTCGCAGCGACGCGTATGTGGCAGATCGACCGTTTGCGACGCTCGATCCGACGACGCGGCGCGTCTACCTCGAACCCGGCGCGTACGTTCGGATGGCCGATACGGTTGGCTTCATCACCGACCTTCCAAAGGATCTCGTTAACGCGTTTCGCGCGACCCTCGAGGAGTTGCGTGACGCGGATCTTTTGCTGCACGTTCTTGACGCGAGTAATCCGCAGTGGCCGCGGCAACGGCGCGCGGTGGAGAAGATTCTGCAGGAGCTGGAGCTCGATCGTACGCCGCGCCTGCTGATCTTCAACAAATCCGATCTCGCGTCGCCGGAGCCGCCCGAGAACGGCGCGGTCTACGTTAGCGCGGCCACCGGAGAAGGCCTCGCTGCGTTGCGCGCCGCAGTGCTCGAACGGATTGAATGACTTCGCGTAACGTCGCTTGGATCGCAATGCTTGCTTTGGCCGGCGTCGCGGGCTGCGCGCGCAACGGCGACGATGCGGTGGTAGCTTCGGTCCGACGCCTGCGGCCGGCGGTCGTCCTGCTCTCGATGCGGGTGCCGCCGGAGAACAAGAAAGACCACTACGACGATGCCTACGCAACGGGATTCGTCGTGGCGTCGGGTGGGTGGGGCAGCGATATTTTAACCGTACAGCATGCCATCGACGGCGCCTGGAACCTTCATATCACGATCGCCAATCGCCTGAAGGCGCCGGCAAAAGTCATCGCCTCGAACGAGGATCTCGATCTCGCGTTGCTCAGAACGCCGCGCCGGCGCTTACCGGTGATCTCACTTGGCTCTTCCACCCATCTGCAAGCCCAAGTGGGACGCGAGCTCGGGCTCCTCGGCTATCCGATTCCCGACGAGTTCGACGACGAAGGTCTAGGTTTAGCGACCTCGCTCGATACCGGGCGCCTCTCGTCCATTCGCAAGGACGCACTCGAGGTGACGCTCTCGATCGTGCCCGGCGAGAGCGGCGCACCCGTCTTCATCGCCGATACCGGCGAAGTCGTCGGCGTAGCCGAGTCGCGCTTCGACGAAGAACGCAGCATCGGTTTCGCCCTGCCGGTTGATGACGTCAAACAGTTCCTTCACCGTTCGGACGCGGCACACGGTTTTTAAGCTCGCGATCGCCGTGCGGTGCGGCGGCGATCACGGAACGATCGCCGATCCACTGCAACGGCGGAATCTCGAAGAGCCGGGCGAGCATGTTGAGTTGCGGAGCGTAGGTCGCGCGCAGGTTAGAAAAGCGTTCCCAGGCTTCGTCGCGTTGCCGAAGCTCGTAGCCGGCCGCCACGAGACGATCGCAGGCGTGATCGAACTCCGACCGCTCGATGCCGACGCTCTCCTCGCCGCTGTCGACCCGAAAGTACTTCGAGAGGTCGCGCGTTGCATGCCGTCCGACGTTATAGAAGATGCGCGCTTGCCCGTCACGCACGCCGTCGAGCGTCGTCATCATCAGGGTGGCCGCGTCGAGCAGTGTGCCGAGCGTGCCGATCCACGACTGATCATCGTGGCTCGAGCGGAAGTACCCCAGCATGGGGTACGCCAAATGGCTCTCCATCAGCGAGGCGGCCCAGCGTTGTGCGTCGATCATCAGGAGTGAAAGATCTTCACTGGTCCGCGAGTAACCCGCGATCGCCAATAGATTGACGCCGCTCGGGGGCGCCCCCGCGCGCGCGCCGACCGTGACGACAAAGGTTTCGCGCTGCTGAAACGATCCGAAGATCGCAAAGAGAAAGGCGGTCAGGATCGAGACGAACGAGAGACCCGCAAGCGCGGCGAGTATCGAGACGGCGCGGGGAACCGCGCCGCGCCCGACGATGTCGCCGAAGCCGATCGTCAGCAGCGACGTCCCGGCAAAATAGATCATGGTACCGAACGACGCGTGCGCGGGAATGACGCCCGATCGCACCCCCCACAAGACCGAGCCGAACCCAAAAATCATGAGGCCGGCCCAAAGCCCGATCAGCAGCGTCAACATGAACGGCGCGAAGATCGCGAGGAACTCTTCCCGGCGACCAGCATCGGCGGCGAAGACGCGCCATGCCGTCCGTGGCCAAACGTACCACATGGAGCGCCAAACGTAAAAGCTGATGCGAAAGCGGCGTCCCGTCGCGCGCGGCATGACCACCGATTGAAAGACGTCGTTGAGCGTCAGCGCGATGATGGCGGCGCCGAGCACAATGCTAAGGATGTTCAGGAACACGGTCGCGCCGACTTCGGCGCGGCGGGGCGGTAAGCCGCTTGGAGTCGAAGGTTGACGCAATGGCGGTGGTCTTCATCACCGGACCGGTACGTTCGGGAAAGAGCGCGTTCGGCGTGCGGCTCGCCCGCGAGAGCGGCCGCGACGTGACCTATATTGCGACGGCAGCCGGCGCACCCGAGGATGTCGAATGGCGCGCGCGCCTGGTGCGGCATGTCCGCGATCGTCCATCGACGTGGCGCACGGTCGAGACCGCGGGGATGAGCCAGGCGGCCCAGCTCGCACTCTTCCGCGAGGCGCCGCCCTCGGCGTGCTTGCTGGTCGACGCGCTCGGCACCTGGCTTGCTGCGCGCATCGCGACGTGGATCGATCTCCTCGAAATCGACTACACCGTGCTCGAGTCGCAGCTCGACGAGGAAGCAACGCAGTTTGTCGACGCGATGCTCGACTCGCCGGCGCACGTCATCGCCGTGAGCGAACAAGTTGGTTGGGATGTCGTCCCGGTCGCGGCCCCGGCGCACCTCTTCCGCGACACGATGGGACGCATGGCACAGCGCCTCGCTAAGCACGCCAGTCGCGTCTATCTCGTCGTCGCCGGTTACGCGCTCGACCTCCGCGCCGAGGGCGTTCCGATCGAACCAAGCAACGGTGTCTGAAGCCTTAGTTCTGGTAACCTTCCTCGTTGCCGTCGTCGTGCTGGCGGTTGCGGCGAAGCGTCTGCGCGTCCCATATCCGATTGCATTCGTCATCGGCGGCATCGTGCTTGGATTTGCGCGCCATCTGCCCAGACCGCATCCGGCTCCCGATCTCATCTTATTGCTCGTCGTTCCGCCGCTGCTGTACAGCGCGGCGTGGCAGACGGATTGGGTTGAGTTCAAACGCAACGCGCGGCCCATCGCGCTCCACGCCGTTGGACTGGTCATCGTCACGATGGCCGCGGTCGCCGCCGTCGTTCATTACTCCGTGCCGGCCTTCTCGTGGCCGCTGGCGTTCACGTTCGGCGCGATCGTTTCGCCGCCCGACGCCGTTGCGGCGGAGGCGATCTTCGAGCGCATCGCCGTTCCGCGCCGCATCGCCGCGGTGGTCAGCGGCGAGTGTCTCGTCAACGACGCCACCGCGATCGTGCTCTATCGCTTTGCGCTGGCGGCGGCGATCACCGGTGCGTTTTCGCTGATCCAAGCGGGTATTGCATTCGTCGTCGTGGCCGTCGGCGGCATTTTGGTTGGCATCGCGGCGGCGTTCGTTTTGGAGGGAACCCTTCGCTTTTGGGCGCGGCGCGGCTACGGCGATTCGATGATTGCAAGCGTCGTCTTTTTGCTGGCTCCCTTTGCCGCATATTTGCCCGCGGAGGAACTGCACGTTTCGGGCGTGCTCGCCGCCGTCTCCGCCGGACTTCTCCTCAGTCGCCGCTCGACCAGCTTTATCGATTCGGAGACGCGCGTCTTAGGATCGTCGGTCTGGCGACTGCTCACGTTCGTGCTCAACGCCTTCGCTTTTCTGCTCATCGGAATCGAACTGCCGGTGATCGTCGAAACGCTCGTGCCGCACGTGCGCGATTACGTGCTCTACGGCTTGCTCGTCAGCGCAACGGTGATTGCGGTGCGTTTCGCATGGGTCTTCGTCGCTACCTATCTTCCGCGGTTTGTCAGGCGCCTGTTTGGCGCCGGCGTTCCATACCCGCCCTGGCAGCAAGTCACCGTCGCGTCGTGGGCGGGCATGCGCGGCATCATCTCGCTTGCGATCGCGCTCGCGTTGCCCTACACGCTCGGCGACCAACCCTTTCCTCAACGCAGCGTCACAATTTTTCTAACGTTTTGCGTGATCTTCGTAACGCTGATGTTGCAAGGTCTCACGCTGGGGCCGCTCGTCGAGCTGCTCGGCGTTACCGAAACGAGCCGCAGCCGTCAGCGCGAGGCGAGGTTGCGCATACGAGCGCTCGAAGCCGGCATGGCGCGCTTGCAAGAGGGCGAAACGCGACGCCGTACGCCGCTCGAGCGCGATATCGCCGGTCGGATCGTCGATGAGTATCAGCAGCGCATCGACGTGCTGCGCGGCAAGGCCGAGAAAGATGAGGCCGTCGAAGCGACGGAGAGCCGTGTCGACCGAGCTCTGCAGAATGAAGCGCTAACCGCCGAGCGGCACGCGATCGCGGCAATGCGCTCGGCCGGTGAAATCCCCGACGATATTTATCGGTCGATCGAGTACGATCTCGACCTGGCGACGCTGCGCTTAAGCTAGCGCGATGGACTGGTAACGGGCGAGGGGGTTACGGGCGAGGGGCTTGCCGGCGTCGGGCTGGCTGCCGGCGATACGTTCGTTGCCGGCGAAGCGCCCGCCGTCGGCGACGCAGTCATCGCCGGCGATCCGCTCCCCATTGGGCTCGTGCCCGGGGCGGCCGGCGAAGGCGTCGGAGAGGCACGCGGTGTCGGCGTTGCCGGGGGCGAGAGCGTCGACATGCCTGCGGGAGCGGTCAACTGCACGAGCCGGATGTAGCCGATCGAGACGGTTTGGTCCTTGGGAATGGTCGTGTCGGCGGTAGCCGTCGAGTATCCGGGCGCACGCGCGGTTACCGTCTGATCCCCGGCGACGGCTCGCAACGTGAATCCGCCTCTGACGTCGGAGCGGGTGATATAGAGCGAGCCGACCGAAACGAGGGCATTGGGGATCGGCCGGTTCGTCATCGCATCGAGAACGCGACCCACGACATGCCCGAAATCCTGGACACCGACAACGTTGGGCGGCGGTGAACATCCGTCGCCAAGGGCAAAGAGCAACAGCATTCCCAAAACGGCGTACCGCATCCCCGTTCTTGTACGCGTTCGTCGAGCGAAGTTCCCCGCATGAAGCAAGCGGCTCGGTCGCCACCGCCAAGTAGGCCCGCAGCCACTTTTGTAGCCAGGTGTCGCCGAGCGCTTGTGAAAACTTTCACAAGCCATGAATCCGTACGGGCCCGTCGCCATCTTCCTCGGTGTCGCGGTAGCGGCAGCACTGCTCTTCACCGTCCTGCCCGGCCTCCTGGGACGGGCCAGGCCGAACCAACATAAACGCGAGGCCTACGAGTGCGGCGTCGAGCCGACCTCGCCGGTCACCGGGCGTTTTCCCGTGCGATTCTATCTGATCGCGATGCTCTTTGTGGTTTTTGACGTCGAAGCGGCTTCGTTTTACCCCTGGGCCGTCCAGCTCCACGCGCTTCGAGTCTTCGGCTTGTTCGAAATGGTCATCTTCATTGTCGTACTGGCAATCGGCTATGCGTACGTGTGGAAGAAGGGCGGTTTTCAGTGGCGCTAGGTGCCGGCTTATGTCGCTAGGTCCCGGCCAATTCATGCTTGCGCGGCTTGACGACGTCGCGCGCTGGGCGCAGAGCTCCTCGGTTTGGCCACTGACGATGGGCTTAGCTTGCTGCGCGATCGAGATGATGAGCGTCACGTCGCCCGAGTATGACATCGCGCGCCTAGGTTCCGAGGTTTTCCGCAGCTCACCGCGACAAGCCGATCTGATGATCGTCTCCGGTCGCGTCGCACAGAAGATGGGACCGGTCGTGAAGCGTCTCTACGACCAGATGGCCGATCCGAAGTGGGTGATTTCCATGGGAGCCTGTGCGAGCTCGGGCGGCATCTTCGACAACTACGCCATCATTCAAGGCGTCGACACGATCATTCCGGTCGACGTCTACGTTCCGGGTTGTCCGCCGACGCCCGACGGGCTGCTCTACGCGGTGAATCTGATTCAGCAGCAGATCCGCGAAGGCGGCCGCGGCGGCATCTTGGCGCGAGCGTAACTTATCTCAAAAGTGCCCCATGCCTAGCACGCAAACTCCGCCAATCGCCGGCGCCGCGATCGATCCGCCGAGCCTGCGTCCGCCCATCGACGACGCGGCGATCGAGCGCGTCGCACCTGCGCAGCTCCGCGAGCGTCTCGAAGCGCTCAAAGGCGAGGGCTTCGCGGTCTTGCTCGATATTGGCGCCGTCGATTACCTGCCGCGCGAACCGCGCTTTGACGTCGTCTATCATCTGCTCAAACTGAAGCCCGCGCCGGCTTCGGCCGCGGAGGTGGGGAAACCGGTGCGAATACGGCTGCTCTGCGGCGTCAGCGAGGGCGAACAGCTGCGCAGCGTGATGGATCTTTGGAAATCCGCCGACTGGGCCGAGCGGGAAATCTACGATCTTTTTGGGATCGTCTTTGATGGCCACGCTGACTTGCGGCGCATCCAGATGCCCAACGACTGGGAGGGCCATCCGCTGCGCAAGGATTATCCAATGCGCGGCCCCGCGCGCGAACGCGCGCCGCGTCCGAGTTTTGCCAACAAGAGCAACGTGGTCGCAGGCACGCCGCCGACTGGACGTACGCTGGAAGCTTTGCAAGAGCAAGTGAAGCGGGCGCGGCGGCCGTGACGCTCTCCGCAACGCCGCTCGATGCCGACGTCGTCAGCCGAAGCGACAACGCGATGGTCCTGTCGATGGGTCCGCAACATCCATCGACGCACGGCGTTTTGCAGATCGTGCTCGAAATCGAGGGCGAGAACGTCGTCAAAGCCGATCCGGAGATCGGCTATCTGCACACCGGCATCGAGAAGACCGCGGAGGGTCTCTTCTGGACGCAAGCGCAGACGGTGGTCGAGCGCATGGATTACCTCGCGCCGTCATCGAACGCACTCTGCTACGCGCTCGCCGTCGAGAAACTCCTCGGTATCACCGACCGCATCCCGGAACGAGCGCAAGCCATTCGGGTGCTGGCGATGGAGCTGACGCGTATCGCCTCGCACTGCGTCTGGCTTGGAACGCACGGCATCGATCTCGGCGCGATCTCCGTCTTTTTTTACTGCTTCGATCTGCGCGAGAACATCCTCGATCTGCAAGAAGCGACCGGCGGCGCGCGGATGCATCCCAACTATATCCGCGTTGGCGGTGTCAACGGCGACGCGCCTGAAGGATTTCTCGCGAGGCTCGACGCGCTGATCGAGAAGTTTCCCGGTCGCATGCGCGAGTTGCGCGGGTTGCTGCAAGCGAATCCGATTTTCCAAGACCGAACCATCGATATCGGCATTCTGACACCCGAAGAAGCCCTCCAATGGAGTGCCACCGGCCCGACGCTTCGTGCGAGCGGCATCGCTTACGACGTGCGCAAAGCCTTTCCGTACTCGAGCTACGAGACGTACGACTTCGACGTTCCGACGCGCACCGAAGGCGACGCATACGCGCGCTTTCTCGTCCGGCTCGATGAGATGGAGCAGGCCATGCGCATCGTCGAGCAGGCCCGCCGCCGGCTCGACACGCCCGGACCCGTGATGATCGACGATTCGAAGGTTGCGCTTCCGCCGAAAGAGACGATCGCGCTCTCGATGGAGGCGCTGATCCATCATTTCAAAATCATCAGCGAAGGCTTTCGCGTGCCGCCCGGTGACGTCTATCAGGCGATTGAATCGCCGCGCGGCGAACTCGCCTACTACATCGTCAGCAACGGCGAGAACCGGCCGTACCGCGTCCGTACGCGTCCGCCCAGCATGTACAACCTCCAGGTGCTCAAGGGGATCGCGCCCGGCAACCTCATCGCCGATCTCGTCGTCATGATCGGCTCGTTGGACCCAGTCTTCGGCGAGGTGGATCGGTGACGTACATTTCTGCGGCTCTGGGCGCGCGACATAACGCCTCTGTCATCCTGAGTACAACATGGCCCGGACGGCCCACCCAATACTCCATGGAAATGGCCGCTCCGCGCCTTCGCCGGAGCTATTTCCACATCAGCGGAGGCGCGAAGCGCCGTAGTCGAAGGACCCTC
>JBARKF010000073.1:0-4438 GCA_049800655.1 Candidatus Cybelea sp. | reverse complement strand
ACCAGCGAACTGGCCGTTGCCGCCGGCACCACCGACGCCGAGTTTGCCGCCATGCCCCTTTGAGTCGCGCATGCTGGGCGCGCTGCCTGCGCCACCTTTTCCGCCGCGATGTTGGGTACCGCCCGTGCCGCCGTAGCCGCCCACGGGGACACCGGTTCCCTTGGCGCCAATGTTTCCGCCGCCGTCGCCGCCATCGCCGGCGTCGAACACGGAGTTTGCGATACCGCCGCCACCACCGCCGCCGGCAACGATAACGCGATTGCGGAGTTCATCGCCGCCTTGACGCACGTCTGAAGCGCCGCCACCGCCTGTACCATTTAGACAGTAACTTTCGCTTCCGCCGTTGCCGCCGCCGTTGAAGCCACCCTCGCCGCCAGGGCTACAGTTCGATGTGTCGCCGGTTCCTTCACCGCCGACGAAAATCGCCAAGGTTTCTACCGGTGTAACGGCTATCGTGGCCTTTACCATACCGCCGTTCCCACCGGTGAAATAGCAAGACGATCCGCCTTGACTCGGGCCGCTTGCGCCGCTGGCAATGATCGTGATGTGGGTGACGCCCGCGGGTACTTTGAAAGATTCCGCTTTGCCGGTATAGTGGAACGTTCGATCGTGCGAGGCGGAACGGCTAATATCGTTTGCCCGGTTAGGCGCGCCGATAGGCGGCTGCGATCCGCCGCACGCAGCGAGCAATGCTGCCGCGCTGATGCCGAGCGCGTGGCGACTGAAATCGAAAGTCTTCACTTGGTTTGCTCCTCGCTCTGTGGCCCGAACATTACCGGCTCAACGCCAAGATCGCTCCGGGAGTCCCATGGCACGGCGGTAGCCGACCGAGCGATTGCCAATCGTTCAATAACAAAGCATTTACGTTTCTTTAAGGGTCGCGGACCTTGCAGGATTCTGCCCTCTCTCAAAAAGGGAGTTCTCATTTCCCGCGGTATTTTTCCCGCCTCTTCCACTCGGCCACGAGTCGAGCAACTGCATTTTCTGGAGGCGCACGATGGCGAGTTCAAACGGTAAAGCAAATTCGTCGAAAGACGTTCAGCGTGAGGTGCTCCCCATTCCGGATCAACCGTATTCAGGTTTCGTCGCATACGACGCGAAGGATCCGGATTCAAAGTTCCCGCCGATCGAACCGCTGCGGCCGCCCAAGGGCGCCCCAAACGTCCTCATCGTCCTGATCGACGACGTTGGCTTTGGAGCATCGAGCGCCTTTGGGGGTCCGTGCCAAGCACCGACCGCCGAACGGCTCGCCAAAGACGGGCTGCGCTACACACGCTTCCATACGACGGCTCTCTGTTCGCCGACGCGCGCCGCACTGTTGAGCGGACGCAACCACCATACGGTGGGAATGGGCGGCATTACGGAGATCGCGACCTCAGCTCCAGGCTACAGTTCCGTGCGGCCCAATTCAATGGCGACACTTCCCGAGATTCTTCGCCTCAATGGATACTGCACCGCGCAGTTCGGCAAGTGCCACGAGGTTCCGGTGTGGGAAACTAGCCCAGTCGGGCCGTTCGATCGCTGGCCAACGGGATCCGGATTCGAGTACTTCTACGGTTTCGTCGCGGGCGAGACCAATCAGTGGTACCCATCGATCCACGAGGGCACAAAGGTCGTAGAAGCGTCGAAGACGCCTGAAGAAGGCTACCACTTCATGGCGGACATGACGGATAAGGCGATTGCGTGGGTCCGCCAGCAGCGCCTGCTGGCTGGTGAGAAGCCGTTCTTTATGTATTTTGCACCCGGAGCGACGCACGCGCCCCACCACGTACCGAAAGAATGGGCTGACAAATACAAAGGCAAGTTCGACCAAGGCTGGGATAAATTGCGCGAGGAGACCTTCGCGCGACAGAAAAGGCTCGGAGTGATTCCCAAGGACTGTGAGCTCACGGCGCGCCCGAAAGAGATCCCTTCGTGGGATTCCCAAGCGCCCGCATTTCGGCGCGTGCTCGCGCGCGAGATGGAGGTGTACGCCGGCTTCTTTGAGTACACCGATCATCACATCGGCCGGCTCATTGATGCACTCGCTCAAATCGAAATGCTCGACGACACGCTGATTTACTACATCATCGGAGACAACGGCGCGTCCGCCGAGGGCACGCCACAAGGAACGTTCAATGAAACTATCCCCTTCAATGGGATGAACGCTCTTGAAACGGTTGATTTCTTAACACAACACATGGACAAGCTGGGTGGCCCGGAGTCCTATAATCATTATGCGGTCGGCTGGGCCCACGCCATGGATACGCCCTACCAATGGACCAAGCAGGTCGCTTCTCATTGGGGAGGCACGCGCAACGGCACGATCGTGCGCTGGCCGAAGGGCATGAAAGCCAAAGGCGAGACCCGCCATCAATTCCACCACGTCATCGACGTGGCGCCGACAATCCTTGAGGCGGCTCAACTACCAAAGCCGTACATGGTCAATAGCGTCGGGCAGGTTCCGATGCAGGGCGTTAGCATGGTGTATAGCTTTGACGACGCCGCTGCAGCGGAGCGTCACGAAACGCAATACTTCGAAATGTTCGGCAACCGAGGGATCTACCACAAGGGTTGGACGGCTGTAACTCGCCATCGCACGCCGTGGATCTTGACGGGAGAGACGCCGCCGTTTGATGATGACGTCTGGGAGCTCTACGACACGCACAAGGATTGGTCGCAGGCCCATGATCTCTCAAAGGAGATGCCGGAAAAACTGCATGAGCTGCAACGGCTTTGGATCATCGAAGCGACGCGAAACGGCGTCTTGCCGATGGACGATCGCGGAGCCGAACGATTCAACTCGGACCTCGCCGGGAGGCCGGTTCTCGTGCGAGGCGATTCGCAGGTGCTCGCTAACGGCATGGGCGGCCTCAACGAAAACGCCGTCATAAACCTAAAGAACAAGAGTCACTCCATTACCGCGCAGGTCGCCGTTCCCGACGGCACCACGGCACATGGAGTGATCCTGTCGCAGGGCGGAATCGGTGGCGGCTGGATGTTCTACGTGCACGACGGGAGGCCGGCCTATTTCTACAATTTCTGTAGCCTCATCAAGACCGATATCGTGGCAACGCAAACGATACCCGCCGGAACGCATCAGGTGCGCATGGAGTTTGGATACGATGGGGGCGGTTTGGCCAAGGGCGGCACCGTTACGCTCTACATTGACGGAAAGGCCGTCGGTACCGGTCGGGTCGAGCAGACCCAGCCCATTGTATTCTCAGCCGACGAAACGACCGATGTCGGGCTTAAGCGCGGCTCCCCGATGAAGCCCGACATGCCGTCCGCAAAGAGCGCGTTCAATGGCACGGTGAATCTCGTCGTTATCGAAACGAGTGGTGAAAGCCAAGATCACCTTTTGGATCGTGAACAGGTGCTCAATATGATCATGGCGCGGCAGTAGCCGCCCTGCCACGACGCCGATCGCACGCGCATTGCGGACTCGCAGTCTGGGTTCGCAGCCACCTCGCAGTGCCTCGCAGCTTGGATCGCAGCCTTAACGTGTTGCGGCTTGGATCAACGCAGCTTTCGAATTGGATGGCCCTCGAACGCCTCGTTCTGATCGGCCACGCGGGCTACATCACGCTAGAGGCGCTCGCATGGCTGCGCGCGATCGGTGCCGCGCTGGTTCAGATCGGCCGCGACGGCGAGGTGCTCGCGCACTCCGTGCCGTTCGGGTACGACGGCCACCCGATCCGCCGCGCGCAGGCGCTCGCAGTAACGAACGGCCTGGACCTGGCGATCGCGCGCGAGCTGATCGCCGGCAAGCTCGACGGCCAGCGCCGCATTCTCGTCCGGCTCGATGCCGATCTGCGCGAGTTTGATAAGCCGCGAGGCGCGATCGACGCCGCTGAGTCGATCGAGCGCGTGCGCGTGATCGAAGCCAATGCTGCCGTGCTGTATTTTCCAGCCTGGCGCGACGTGCGGATTCGCTTTCGCGAGCGCGACCTCGCACGTATCCCGGTGCGCTGGCTTCGTTGCGATTCGCGCGCCTCGGTGCTGACCGGCGCGCCTCGCGCTGCGGCGCCACCGATTAACGCCATGCGGAACTATCTCTTCGCATGCTTGGAGTCGGAAGCGCGCCTCGCGCTGCTCGCACAAGGTTGCGATCCGAGCATGGGCGTCCTCCATGCCGATCAGCGCAACCGCGATTCGCTCGCGCTCGATGCCACGGAGCCGGTACGCGCGGACGTGGACGCTTTTCTGCTGGATCTCTTGGAGGATCGCGAGTTTACCGCGGCGACTTTGGCGAGCTTCCGAACGGCATTTGCCGGATCGCCGCGCCGCTAACGCACGAACTCGCACTCACGCTGCCGCACTGGCGCGAATGCCTGCGGCCGATCGCGGCACGCCTCGCACAAGCCTTCCGCGAATCGCTCGTCAACAAAGGCGCAGCGCCTCGCACGCTCGCGACTAAAGCCGCGAATAAGCGCCTCAGCATTCCCGGTCCGGAACG
>JBARKF010000072.1:0-18243 GCA_049800655.1 Candidatus Cybelea sp. | reverse complement strand
TGGAAAATCGGTACGTAGAGGCCGCCCCCAATTGGCAGCACCTTGTTCTTGGCGGCTTCGACGATGAAGAGCTCCTTCAGCCGGGCGAGCTTCTCCGGCATCTGTTCGGCTAGATCATTCGCCTGGCTCCAATCCTCTTGGAGATTATAGAGTTCCCAAACGTCGTTGTCCGGCGTCCAGCTTGCTATATTGGGCGGAGCACCGGCAACCCAGGGAGCTCGGGGTCCAAATGCGCTTGCCATCCAGCCATCGTGATAGATTGCGCGGCTTCCCATGACTTCGAAATATTGGGTTAGGAGGCGCCCCTTCGCGTTCGGATCGTCGAACGTGTACGCAAAGCTCACGCCGTCAATGGGATCCTGCTGTACGCCGCTGACTTCGAAGGGCGGCGTTATCTCCAGGACCTCGTAGATTGTCGGGACGACGTCGTTGCAATGGTGGAACTGCGTGCGTGCCACCGGATCTGCTTTGATCTTCGCCGGCCACCGTATGGCCATCGGATTTCGCGTTCCGCCAAAGTGCGAAGCGAGGAGCTTCGTGCCCTTATACGGAGTGCTGCCCGCCCACGCCCAGCCCGCATGGTATTGATTGTCCGTGAGGGGCGTTCCGAGCGCATCGAGTCCGCCGATGTCCGCAAGGGCGGCGATGTGCTGTTTTACGGTCGTCGGGATGGCATTTTGCGCGAGCAGCTCACTGACGGTTCCGTTTTGACCTTCTGCTGAAGAACCGTTATCACCCCAAATGTAAAAGATGAGCGTGTTGTCGCCGTACCCCAAGCGTTCGATCTCGTCGACCACGCGACCGGCCTGTACGTCGACGTGCTCAGCATATCCGGCGGCAACCTCCATGAGCCGACGCTGAAACGGCTTCTCATCATCCGGGATGCTCTGCCAGGACGCCATCGTTGGGTCGCGCGGTGTGAGCTGGGCGCTCTGCGGAATCCAGCCCTTTTCCTTAGCGCTCGCAAAAGCACGTTCGCGATAAGCATCCCAGCCGTCGTCGAACTTGCCTTTATATTTGTCGGCCCATTCCTTGAATATGTGGTGCGGACCATGGATAGCGCCGCTCGCCCAGTACATGAGGAACGGCCGGTCCGGGCTCAGCGCTCGGTGCGTGCGTAGCCAACTGACTGCCTCGTCGGCGAGGTCCTCGCTCAAGTGGTAGCCTTGTTCGGGCGTTTTCGGAGGAAGGACTACGGTCGTGTTTCGCACGAGGTTGGGTTCGTATTGCGAAGCCTCTCCCGCGAGAAAGCCGTAGAAATGTTCAAATCCTCTTTCGCTCGGCCAGTCCCCGAAAGGACCCGCGGCAGTCGTCTCGGTGGCTGGTGTGTTGTGCCACTTTCCGAAGGCGGCCGTGCAGTAGCCGTAATCCCTCAACACTTCCGCAACGAGAGCGCTGCTCTTCGGAATGCGACCCGAATAGCCGTCCCAGTCGTTGGCGAGTTCAGCGATTTGACCATTGCCAACGCGGTGATGATTGCGCCCGGTGAGAAGCGACGCTCGTGTCGGAGAACACATCGCCGTCGTATGGAATCGGTTATACGTGATCCCTTCGGCGGCGATCCGATCCATCGTCTTGGTCGTGATCTCGCCGCCGAATGTCGAGGGAAGCGCGGGCCCGGCATCGTCGATCAAAACGATGAGAATATTTGGCGCATCATCGGGCAGCAACTTCGGCGGAGGTTTTGGGTTGTACGTCGACTCTTGGATAGTGGGGCCGGCGATGCTTCCAGAAGGCGCGGGACGAACCGGCAGCGAGTCCAGTGATTTTGCCATCATTCAAGCTCCTGCAATGGTGAATGTTGAGTCGACGTCGGATCCAATGGCGACTTGCCAGGGGCGCGCTCCTTACGACTCCGCCCCGCCTACACCCTGCTTCTCACACCGGAACTGAAGGAAGCACAAATTGATGAGGGGTGTACCAGGGGGACTCAAAATCGCGAAAACCCGTACAGAAAGAGAGCACGGGCTTTTTCGTTTCTCACACGGGCTTCGTTGGAGTTGATTGCAGTTGGTCGCCGCCGAACAATTCGTCATGGTTGGACTGCTGTGAGCCAGATCGCCGCGCACGTAGTAGGATCAACACTCCGTGAGAGCACGGCAGTGTGGTCTCGCTAGAGTTCGGCGCCGAGACATCACGGCGCGTGTCGCCGCGAAACGACGTGCCACGTTCCGCTGTTGCATTTCCGCGCTCGCTGCTACAGCTAGCAACGACCCGGCTATGACTGGCGTCGTGGAAAAAATTGAGCTCGCCGGTAGAGCCACCAAGCTTAGCGATCCGGTCTTCGCACCGTGAAGGCCCCGACCGTCCGGCGTTGAAAGCGTCGCGTCCCATTTTAGGAGACCTGAAACATGGCATACTTTACCGACGACTCTCTTCTCCCCGAAAACATGGCACCGCTGATGATCACCGCAGCACCTTACGGCCCGATGTGGATGCCGGGTGATGGTCCACCGGGATACATTCCGACCACGTGGGACGAACAGGTTCAGGCCGCTGTGGACTGCTTCAATGCCGGAGCGACGTTACTGCACATCCACGTGCGCGATCCAAAAACCGGACATATTTCACATAACTTTGCCGAGTATGGCGAGCAGATCGCGCGGCTGCGCGAGGCTGTGCCAAAGATGATTCTGCAACTCGGCGGGTCGATTTCCTTTGCGCCCGATCCTGGCCAAGTCGGGAAGTTTGGATCCTACGAGGAGCGGCACAAATTAACTACGATCGAACCCAAGCCAGATCAGATCACGATTGTGTGCGGTACATCGCTTTTCGATGTGACCGCGCTGCATCCAATGAATGATTCTTTTGAAGGAACGCACCTGGCAAATGAGGATGCGTTGCACGGGCTTTCGAACATGGTGGCCGATTCTACGCCGGATTTTTATATTGAAGAGACCAAGCAATGCGTTGAGCACGGAATTCAGCCATACTTCGCGCTTGGCCACGTTCACTCACTGGAGCTCGTGGAACGCATGATTCGCCGCGGCTACTACATGGGGCCAATGAACGGCTTTTACAGCACGGGTGCGGGCGGACTGCTCGGCGCGAATCCCTTCGACCTCATGGAACTCATCCGCCGCACCCCGCAAGGCGCCGTCTTCACTTATCAAACGACGTTTCGTTTGACGCACGCCATCTACATGATGATGATCGCACTTGGACAGCACACGCGTGTCGGCATTGAAGACAACCTCTGGGACACGAAGAAAGGCGTGCGGATGACCACCGTAGAGATGATCCAGAGGCAGGTTCGGCTGGCCAAAGAGATCGGGCGCGATATCGCCACACCCGAACAGACCCGTGAGATGCTGAAGATCGGCGTTACATATAAGAGCACCGATGAGACGCTTGCGAACCTTGGACTGCCCCCGAACCGTCAGGCTGGTGATCAAGGTTTTCTTGTTCATAAGACAGACCGCAGCAAAGTCCAGGAACCGGTTCTGGCGGGTTCCGACGGACACCATCTGGCATAAGGCCGCCGGTGGCAGAACAGGCACCAGTTCGGGTCCTTGGAGTTTGTGGTAGCCTTCGACCCGGCAGCTGGACAAGAGTTGCTTTGAAAATCGCTCTTGTCGGCGCGGAGGAGATGGGCGCGACCACAGAGCTTGTGGATTTGCGGGATTGCGACCTTCCATTCTGCACCGGCGAAGACAGCACCGCGGAAAAGCCTGGCGTTCAACGCCTACGTCAGCGAGTTTCGGAAGCGAGCGGCGTCATCTTGGCGACGCCAAACTATCACGGGACGCTTAGCGGCGTGCTAAAAAATGCTCTCGACTTGATGAGCGTGCGTGAGTTCGAGGGCAAGGTTGTCGGTCTTATCGGCGTTTCCGGTGGGCGAATGGGCGGAATGTCCACTTTGAACGCCCTGCGTGCAATTGGCCGAACGCTGCACGCGTGGGTCATCCCTTCGGAAGCGTGGATCTTCGATGCTGATACGGCCTTCACCGCGGACGGTCATCTCGAGGATGGTCGTTCCGAACAGCGCGTGAGGGAAGTCGGGCGAAAGGTCGCGCGCCTGACACGCATGCTCGCCTCGAAGCCGGCGCGTGAGTTGCTTCACCTCTGGGAGGGTGACGAGGCCGACATGCCGAGCGTGGAACAATAGTAGCTATCAAATGAGGCTAAAATGACGATCGACAAAGCTGGACCGTGGGATCCTGCGGCGCTTGACACACTGGAGCGATGGGATCCGGCCTGGGCGGACGCGTGCGTAAAAATGTCGACAAATCCATGGACGAGCGGAGGGCTCTCGCGCAAGCTCGTCGAGCTAATCAGTCTTGGGCTGAACGTCGCGTGCACGAATCTCAATCGCGACGGCACGCGCCGCCACACTCGAGCGGCGCTCGAGGCCGGGGCCACTCGCGATGAGATCCTATTCGTCATAAAAGCCGGCGCGCTCATGTCGATCCATGCGTTGGCCACGGGCGCTCCTATATTAGCGGAAGAAGCTAAGGCGGCTGGGGTGAAGCCGGTGCCACGTTCGGATGCGGTCGCCACGCCGGCATGTGATGCGATGAAGGCCATGGGCCAGTGGAACGCCGTCTGGGATTCGCTCGTCGCGCTGGACCCCCAGTGGTTCGACGAATTCATGGCCGCCGCAGCTGTTACTTACAAGACCTGTCCTCTGTCGCCAAAAGAGCTTGAACTGCTCAGCATCGC
Organism: Candidatus Cybelea sp.; assembly: GCA_049800655.1. GTDB lineage: Bacteria > Vulcanimicrobiota > Vulcanimicrobiia > Vulcanimicrobiales > Vulcanimicrobiaceae > Cybelea. Next base: position 13,581 of record JBARKF010000072.1, on the reverse strand, counting down.
CTGCGATGCTTCCTACACGCACATGTACGCGCCCGGTACGCACCGCCACATAAAACGAGCCTTCGAGGCCGGCGCCACCATGGAAGAAATCGTTGAGGTTCTCAAACTCTGTGTTGTCCAGGGCATTCAGGCCTGCAATCTCGGCGTGCCGATTCTGGAAGAGGAGCTTAAAGGCTCGCTCGAGGCATTTGAATGAAAGAGGCAGCGGCTGCTCCTTTAACAGCCGTCTGACGGATTGCGCAGCACGCGGAGCCTAATCTTTAGCCGGACCTTAATCAGGATAGAGCCGCTATCGAGAGAAATAGCAAACTTGGTACTGAAGAACTAAACCCTTTCGCCGCTACAGCAGAAAGACGGGTCCTTGGATGGCGTACTTCACTGACGACTCTCTATTACCGGAAAACATGCCGCCGCTGATTATCACCGCGGCGCCCTATGCCGCTCCCTGGCTGCCGCAAGACGCACCTTCCGGATTTATTCCAGTCACTTGGGATGAACAGGTTCAAGCCGCGATCGATTGCTTCAACGCCGGAGCAAGAATACTACACATTCACGTACGTGACCCGAAGACCGGCCACATCTCTAGAGACTTTGATGAGTACGGCTATCTGATCGGCCGTCTCCGCGAGGCCGTACCAGGCATGATTCTGCAACTCGGAGGATCGATCTCATTCACGCCAGAGGCCGGCAAGTCCTCAAGCGCATTCGCCGGTTATGATGAACGACACCGGATGGCTCTGATTACACCGAAGCCCGACCAGATCACCGTTACCGTCGGATCGACATTGTACGATCTCACGGCGTTACACACGCTTGACAACTTTAGCGCCACACACCTCAATACGCCCGAGGGTTTACACGCGATGGCAAACCTCGTCGCCGATTCTACACCGGATTTTTACCTTGAAGAGATCAAAGTTTGCGTCGAGAACGGAATCCAACCCTATTTTGCCCTTGCGCACATTCACGGGCTTGAACTTGTCGAGCGTCTTATTCGACGCGGCCACTACAAGGGTCCGATGAGCGGTTTCTTCAGCACGGGCGGCGGCGGCTATTGCGGCGCGAATCCGTTCGACCTCATGGAGTTAGTGCGGCGCACACCACAAGGGTCCTGCTTCACGTATCAATCAACGTTTCGTTTAACACACGCAATTTCCATGATGATGATCGCTCTTGGACAGCATACGCGAGCCGGTCTTGAAGATAACCTGTTCGGCGTTAAGAAGGGCGAGTACATGACCAGCGTGCAGATGGTCGAGAAGCACGTTAGTATGGCAGGCGAGATCGGCCGTCCGATCGCCACGCCCGAACAGGCCCGGCAGATGCAGAAGATCGGTATCACATACAAGACAACGGAGGAAACGCTCCACAACCTCGGTTTGCCGCCAAACCGCGAATCGGATCAAGTAGGTTTCCTCGTGCTAAAGACCGACGGAAAGCTTAAAGAGCCCGTTCACACCGGCTCCGATGGACACACCTTGGCATAAGATCGTTTGTAGATGAGCCAGGCAAGGGCGGACGACGGACCCAAACTGGACGCTTCAACCGCCCTAGCGGTAGATCGAACGCGCCTTGCTATCGAGCGTACCATGCTCGCTTGGGTCAGGACTGCAACCGCGCTAATCACTTTTGGCTTCGGTGTAGCTAAGTTTTCCAATATCTTCCGGCCAAACGCTGAAAGAAGTAACTATGTTCTGGGAGCCCCAGAGATAGGCTTTGTCATGGTTTGCATTGGCGTGGGGTCGCTGGTCCTAGCCTTTGTCGAGCATCGGCGAAGCATTCGCGAGCTCGGAGCACGCTACGCGACCAAGCGACGCTCTTCAGCCGTTATTCTCGCCGGACTCGTTGCGTTATTAGGGGTGCTCGCGCTCGTCACGATGATCTTGCGTCCATGACAAATCGGGACCGTGAGACGCCGTAGCATTTGATACGCTGGAACGATGGGATCCGGCGTGGTGTGCGGGTACTCTGGATCGTAAGACCGTGGAACTTATGAGCCGATGCTGTATGAGAGATGAGAGAAGGCCACCCGGGAACCGGCTGATGGGAGTTGCCTGACTTATCGGATGCATTCGAGGAAGTAAAGTAATCGAGGGCTTCTCGACGGCGATCGACATCTCGGGCGACATTGCTCTCTACGACCGGGCGTCAAGCGGAGGGCGTCTTAGCGCCGGCGGACGAAGATACCGAGCGAAGGCTGGCTATGCTTTCAGGTCTATACGTTATTGACGTATACGCTATTTGAGGATATACTGGTGCCCTGGTATGAGGACAGTAGGTTCGAGTGGGATGAGGACGACAGCGAGAGTTGCCGCGAGCGTACGGGCCTTGATTTTCACGCCGCCAAGACGATCTTCTCGGTGGATTACCTCGAACGGGAAGCAGAAACGGAAACGGGCATCCCAGTCTTTACCGCAACCGGGCCTCTGCGCGACACTCTGCTTGTTACGGTCATCTATCTCGAGGTTGAAGCTCGCAAGCGCATTCTCGATGCGTTCAAAGCTGACCACGAAGATATACTGGACTACATGTTGACGTATGGAATATAAAGATAAAGCTACTCGGGACACGCTCGACGAACACGTCGACTGGTCTCGCTTGACCAGCACGCCGCAGGAAGAAGCGGATGCTATTGCCGCTGAATCAAAGCGTGTCCACGGATTGACTGGTCGCTATACGCGATTTAGAGCGCGTGTTGACGGCGAGGTCCGGGATATCCCGATCCCAGATGTTAAGGCTTTGCGCGAAGGTATGGGCCTAACCCAAGCGGCATTTGCTTCCCGGTTCCGGCTAAGTCAGAGAACCGTTCAGCAATGGGAGCAAGGACGAGCCTTGCCTGACACGCCCGCTCGTATACTGCTCAAAGCGATTGAGCGTGCACCTGAGATCCTCGAGGCCGCAGCAGCCGAAGTCGACCAAGAAACCCGAGTGATTCGGGAGCGGGCCCGGTAGAAGGTACCGCCCTCACATCGGCGACCTTGGCGAAGGGTTATCAAGGCTTTTGAATGAGTTTCTCTGCAGCACGACGACGCTCGTTTCGACGACGCTTCTCAAATGTTCTGTACCTGCAGAAGGCTTCTGGCACGACGCTCTTCCAGCGATAACGGGCTTTGTTGGAGCGCTGATCGGAGCAGCTGCGTCGTTCTTGGCACAGTTTATTGCAGCGCGAAGCCAAGAAAAAGTCCAGCAGTTGGGTTTCGACCGTCGCGATGGAGGTATTCGGCGACAAGTCTCTGCCCTCATGAAACAGGTGACGCGCTATGTGGATATCGCTGCACGAGCGGGAGTCATCAATCTGCCCCACTTCGAGACCCTCTTAAGAACCGTGAACGAGCGCATCTATACATGGGACGCATCTATGGCGCTCGACGATGCTCAAGCTCGAGCCCTTTATGACGCATCAGAGGCAATCGGCATCGCGTGTGACTCGGTTAAGGCGTACTTTGACGTGACGGCCCCAGGGGCAAGGTCAAAGGAACGAGTCAAACTGGCGTTCACGCCGGCTAGAGGTAAGCTCATCGACTTCTGGCAAGCGATCGGTGATGAGAATTTTCTGCGCCGTATCAGGGGCAATATCGCGATCGGACGATACTCCTAGCCGCCCCGCCACATTGGGCATCGCTCGTCGGGATCGTCAGATTCAGATTCGATTCGCGTTGGCGCCACCGACGGTCGCTTTCCGCCGTGACGCCTCAGCGGTGCTAAAACGCCTCACAAGTTTTGATTTTGCGCCGCATGTTCTCGAAGAAGCTCCAGGTAGTGCTCGATGAGGTCGGGCCCGTGCACTGCCGACCAGTGTCCAGAGACGATCATGTTGGTATTGAGATGGAGCTCCTCGAGCCGCTGAAGAGTACGCGGGTACGCTTTCACGTCGGCTTTGGCCATGTTGCCAAGATGCTCCTTAAGGATAGAGCCGGCGTCGAGTACTCTCTCTTTGGGAAAGTAGACGAAGATGTCGCCGGCCGTGTGAGACGGGCCAAGATAAAAGCAGCGAATATTACCATCCTGAAGTTGGAAATCGCCACTATGCACTTCGGTAGGTAAGACCGGCGGCTCGTCCGGATAGGAAGGATGGGCTTGACGAAAATCGGCTACCGTCGTCCGCCAAGTATTCTGCAGCAGTCTCGCGGTAATTTCTATGGCGAGTATCTTCGCCCCGATGCGCTTCCAGTAGCCGTTGCCGCCGGACCATTCTGGATCTGGGGAGGTGTCGATCACTTCGGTGATCGGAAGCGGCGTAATTTGTTTGATCTGGTCTGCGACCAACTTCGCGGATTCTGGCGTCCACGATGCACCTATAACGGTAACTTGCGAACGGCCGACGTAAACCAACGAATTCGTTAGTATGTCGAAGGCTTCGTCTTCAACTAAATAGATCGAGCCGGTGAGCCAACTGATCGACACGTTCATCACCGCCGGATTCTCCGCACGAGCCACGTGCAGTGGGTCGGCTAGAAGTAAAGCCGCTAGAGCCGCAGCCCAACGTATCATCCGGCGGCTGTAAAGCGTCTTAACGCCGGCCTTGAGCTCCTTGAGAACACCCACGACCTGAGACCGCGTGAACCGGGACTCGCGCATGCGGAACTCCATTCAAGGCCCAGCCTCGGACCACATGTTCCCGGCGGCGCCGTTCTCGTTACCTTTTCAAGCAGCGCATAGAGGCGGGCGTAGCGCCGTATGTCTGGGCAAATGCACGAGTCATGTGACTCTGATCGCTGAAACCGGTTTCGGCAGCGACAGCGCTCAGTGAAATCGCCGGATCCGATAGAAGGCTAAGCGCACGCTGTAGCTGCAAGACCCGCATGAAACGCGCCAAGCTGATACCATAGGTTCTTCGAAATGAGCGTACGAGTCGAATCGGTGAAACATGCGCGTCACGAGCAATCGTCGCGATGTCGCGCCTCAGATCCACGTTTTCGCGCAGACGTGCAACAATGTCGCGCAAGAATGCCGGCCGGCAGCGCGGAGTCCATTCCGGGCCGTTGTTAACGATGCCAAGTAGTTCCAGAGCGGAGCACTCGAGGAGAAGAGGATCGCCCATGTTCCCAGCCATGCTGCGTGCTATCTCGTAGGGGCGTATCTGGCTGGAGCGCCCGTGCGCTTCACATTCGACGAAGCTTTGAAGTTCCGGATTCATCCGGAGGCGCAGGTTCGTACCACCGCAAGGGCCGTAAACGTTTTCATGCGGGGATTCAGGCGTCTCGACGATCACGGCTCCCGGTTTTCCTTCGACGCTCTCTTTGAAGGTAGTCTCCACAAAGTAGCCGCTAAGAGGTACGACGACGGTTACTTGATCGTGGACGTGAAACGGCGCCTGCGTGTTCGGCGCCGTGTAGAATACTTCGACGACAAAGGATCCGGCGTCGGCGGTCCGTCGTTTGGGCCTGAGCCGCTCCTCATACATGGGGTGCATTTCATTCAAGACACGATGTCCGTTGCCTGGTTACAGTAAGCGATGCAAGAATGAGACGACGCTGCCTTGGACTTGTAACCTGCTTGCTTCTCGCCTCGCAAACCGGAGCGAGTGCGGCGAACGGCGACGATCTCTATACTCGCCCTGGCGTTCGGTCGTCGACTGGGAGTGGCTCTCTTAATCTGTACTGCTTGGGCTCCGGGGCGCCGACCGTGGTCTTCGATCAGGGTTGGGGCGATTGGTCTCCGGCCTGGGCGGTCGTCCAACCGCAGGTGGCGGCGTTTACGCGGGCGTGCGCGTACGACCGCGCCGGCTACGGGTTTAGCGACCCCGGAAGGATGCCGCGCACGAGCGTGCGCGCCGCTGATGAACTCCACTCGGCGCTGCACGACGCCGGCATTTTGCCGCCATACATTCTTGTTGCGGCCCACTTCGGCAGTTACAGTCTGCGCGCATTTGCCGATCGCTACATGCCGGAGGTCGCGGGCATCGTTCTTTCCGATGCCGACGACGGGGACGTCGAGCCCGCGAAGTGGCAGTCACGGGACCGGAACGGCATTCCTAGGCTTGTCGGCCGAATGCGCTTATGCCGAGACGCGATAGCGAGCGGCTCGCCAGTGCCCGCCTCCTGCCCCAAGAATTTTTTTCGCGGTTTGCCGGAGCGAACGTTCTCCGACGAACTCAACGCGGCACTGCTCCACCAAGTACGTACGCAAACGGCGCTGTACGATGCAGCTATCTCTGAAATGAAAGAGATGCCGGACGATTGGCGCTACCTGCAGCAACACGTTACTTCGTTCGGTTCTCGGCCGGTTCGCGTGCTGACGACCTGGCATTTTGGACGACCGCCGGCCAAGCCCGCCGACGTGCATCGTTGGCACATCGCGTTCGAGCGAGATTCGGCTCGCGCTCAAGCCTCGTGGCTGGCGCTATCGACGAACGCACGTCAACTCTTCGATTACGATGAAGGCGAGCAATACATCCAGCTCGATCATCCGCAAATCATTCTTAAGGCAATTCGCGACGTTTTTCGATCGTCGCGCTCCGAGATCCAGTAATCACGCTCGTTTGCGCTAACCATGATTACTGGCCTGAAAAATCAAGACCATCAAGGCGGCTCGATGAGTCGAGCGTTAACGTCGCGAGCACGTTGCCTTGCGCGAAGCGTAGCAGGTACTTGTAAACCCTCGCCTTCGGCGATGCGGTCTCTCCCTTGAAGACGATGGTTTGTAGTCCACCCAGCCCTTGAAGATCCGATGCCAGCTCTTTGAGGACCGCATCCGTATACTGCTTTGAAAGCGTGGGCGTTAACTGCGCTCGATCGATTCTGCCGTGAAGCACCGACTCGAGAATCTTCTTGAATCGTTCGGTCTGCGCGTGATTTTCGCCGGCGGCGGGCTCGTCGTACGCCAGCGCGACGAACGATGGTCTCTGGTACGCCGCCGCGCAGTGGCTCAGATTGAGCCCCGCAGGGGAACGGGCGCGGACGAACGCCACGATGGTTGCGTCCACGCAGGGCGGTAAATCGCTGTCGTGCGATGCACCCGAAACGAGCATTATCCGCGCGTTGGGTAAGTACGCGAGCGCTTCGCGAGCATACTCCGGCGGCGTTGCCGGATCGTCGCTCCCTGAAATCATCAGGATCGGCGCGTCGCTGCGTACCGGGTCCGCGAAAGCGGCCGGTACCGGATCGACGTTCCAGAGCTTGCACGCACGCTGCTGCGCTCGCACGCGAACGTCGCCCTCGAACGTGCCGATGCTGTCTCGAGTAACATCTCCCTCGGTAATGAACGGAACGTCCTCCGCGCACGTTACCGAAAGATTGAGCCCGTTACCCTGAACGAGGTTCGAGAACAACACCGACATCTGATTAACCATCTCGCCGAGCGGCAGATAATTGCCGTGGTATGCTCGCTCGATCGTGACAGGGATGTAAGCGGCGCCCGGCGGGAAATACATCTGGTGGCGGATCGTCTCCGCGAAGACCTCTTTCGTGAGTTGCACGCTCTGCAAGCGATGCGTAACGGAGTTTTGCACGGTTATCGTGACAGGACCGGCATCGAAACGTCGAACGACGGCCGCAAAATGTTCGGCGAAGTTGAGAAAATGCGCTGAACAGGCGGGATCGAGGTGACACGCTTGTTCGAGGTGATCGATCGCCGTTTGCGCACCGCGAGCCATCGGCAGCGGTGTGATGTCGAAGTGCGGAGGGGCCACGCCTTCGAGAACAATGCTTTCAACACTCTCTGGATGGCGGCGAGTGTAGTCCAAATAAAATTGCGTTCCGTAGGATCCGCCGAACAACACGAGTTTCGGATAGCCCAGAGCGGCACGCACGTCGTTCAAGTCGTCGGACGCCTCGCTGGTAGAGTATAGACTGAGATTCGCGCGCGCTGCGAGGCGGTCATGACAAGACTGCACGAGCGTATCGGGCCACAGCTGACGGAAATAGAGTTCCGGGTGAGCCGCAGGCGCGAAGCTGCAATCCTGCGGCGCCGACTGACCCGTACCGCGATTGTCGACGAACAGCAGATCATAGCGGTCGCGAAGGGTCGCAAATGCTCCGCTGGTTGCATCTGCAAAATCGGCGGCCGCGGCCGTTGCAGAGGCGCCGGGGCCGCCGGGATTAAAGGCGATCGCGCGCTGAGTGCGGTGCTTGGCCTCGATGACGATGAAGTGAATGTCGATCGTGCGTCCGGTGCGAGCGGCCCGATCCTCGAAGACGGTGAGCGACCCACAGATCGCCGCCTTGCGCGTTTGGCCGATCCGGCACGGCGACGTTTTTAGCGGCGCGGTTGAGGAAGCCGAATCGGATGGAAGCGCGCTGCTCGTGGATAGTGGAAACCACGTTAGCAGCAAGAGCCCCAGGAAGGCTGCGCCGCGCGTCACCGCCCGCAGGGTCATTATCGGTACACGCCTAGGTATGCGCGGGCAGTGGTGACGGCGTCGCGAAGATTTCGGGATCGAGCGTTTTGGGAAAGGCAAAATCGGAGTAAGCTACCCCGACGCGAAGGTGCTTGACGGCTACGCCGATGGCGCGCAAGTCGATGTCGAAGCGTTCGTTTGTGACCACTTCGTAGCCGGCGTAGTTCTCAAGATCGAGTTGCACACCGCCCGTCGCTCCGATCAATCCAGCCGCAGCCCTTATCTTGGCGTCAAAACGCAGGGCGCATAGATCACCGGTGGTCAAATCGACCGTCGCGCCGGTCAGCGGGTATCGCAGCGGATCGTGGCGCGCCACTAAGCGAACGGCATGGCCGGCATTCCCGTTCGAACACGTCGCCGGGCCGGCATCATAGACGTTGTAACCCGTTACCGAAAGCGCGGAAACGACGGCGATCACGGGCAGCGTCGAGGACGGCTGTACCGGCAGTGGGGTTGGCGACGGCGCGGTCCGCGTGCCAATGAACCCCTGCCGAAGAATCGCGTCGATAGCAGGCCACGTAGCGTTAAGGAAGGTCGAGTCGACAATGACGACCGACTCACCAACTTGGTGTACCGCTAAGCGCCCATCACTCTCTCGAAGGTCGACCAAAAACGGTACCTCAGATTTTGCGGTGCTTCTTCCAAGCGTACACGCCATGTGAACGCCTTCAATGCTGCAATTGAGTCCGGTAATGGACGTATCGTAGCTAGCAAATGCTGGTTCGGCGTGACGCCGCGTCTGCTCTACGGCGTGCGCGTAAAGCACCTCCGCCGAGGGCGGTCCCGGCGAAACGCCCAGGAGCGGCAACGCCAGCGCAAGGCCCGCGAGGACAGCGCCTTTAGCTTGGCGCTTCGATAAATTCACGTAAGCTTGTTCGTCCGCGGTCGATTTGTTATTCGCGATACGATGCAGCGTTTGACGACCACTTGGTAGAGGGCCGCGCCGGCACACATTGCAGGGACGGTACCGCCCAACAAAATCCACGCCCATAGCGGGGCTTGAGATGATGGAAAACCAAGCAGCGCTGGGACGACGAAGGCAAGCACGAGGAGCGAGGCGGTCCAAAACGCGAGTCGCGCGCCGCCGCCACGAACAATCAGTGCGAGGACCGCGCCGAAGATGACCGCATCGATCCAGTCCGCACAAAATTGCACCGAGAGCGGCCAATTCGCGCCACCAAATATGGCGTCGAGTAGTGCATTGATCGGTACGGTCGCGAGAAGCATCGCAACGAGGACGCCAACTGCGGTTAGTGCCCTACCAATCGCGTGAAGTGCCGATCGACGCGCTCTGGAATAAGAGAGCATCCAGGGAATTGAAAGTAGTACCTGTGACCAATACCAGCGATTGGCCGCACTCCTACTACTCAGACGTGCGTAGCGCAGATACTCCTCGTGTAGATCTCCCGCAATGCTTTCATAGTCGTTTGGGGGGGCGGCCGCTGCGACGAGCGCCTCGGCGACAACGGGCGGTTTCACCGTAGCGACAAACCCGCGTGAAGTCGTTCAAGAGTCATTCGAACGTCCTTAAGAGCGGTTACCCCAGCTCTTTCAATCTTGAAATGGCGCTTGGCTTTTCCGCCCCGCTCTGCCGTCGGCTCGCCGACCCATGACGAAACCAATCCTTTTCGTTCGAGGCGTTCGAGCGTCGCGTGAACCGCCCCGATAGTAGGGGCACGATCGGTCACGCGCTCGATTTCTGCGCGAATCGCCGCTCCGTATGCGCCTTCGCCCAAGCGAAGCACGCTCAGCAGTACGATATGCTCGAATTCGCCGAGGTAGGCGCCTTTCGCCATAATATCTACATATTAGATAATATAATATCCGTTGTCAACTCGCGTCTTAACGCCGCAGGGTCTTTATGGAGCGGTTGCCGGACCTTGTGATAACCGTTCACGCGTGCAGATTGTCGCGCCCGGACCGCCCGGCCCCGCGCTCGGTAGTTTTGGAATCTTAGTCGCTCCATGGGTTCTTGGAATTTATTCGGCGAATCTTCAAGCAGAAGTGCGGATTCTTAATAGCTTTCCTTTCGCGGCCGTCGTTTCTGCAACGGCGACTGTGCTGGCGGCGTGCGGCGGAAGCGTAGTACCCGGCGCCGGAGCGCACGAGCTACTTCGTTTTGCGTCGAGGGGTAGCGGAATCGACAAAATTCAGCACATCGTCATCATCATTCAGGAAAATCGCAGCGTCGATAATCTCTTCCAGGGCTTTCCCGGTGCTCGCACGCAATCTTACGGCTACGACAGCTCTGGCAAGAAAATAAAACTCGGGCAGATACCGCTTGAAGCGAAGTGGGACGTCGATCATAGCGCGCAAGCGTTTTTTGACGCTTGCAACGGGACTGGGAGCTTTCCGGGTACCGATTGCCGGATGAACGGCTTTAATAAAGAGAGCGTTCAATGTGGCCACGGCCGCTTTCCGGCGTGCCCCATAGCACATCCTCAGTACGTGTACGTCCCGGCCGCCGAAACGACGCTCTACTTCGAGATGGGAGAGCAGTACGTTTTAGGCGACGAGATGTTTGCCTCAAACTTTGACCAGAGCAGCTTCGTCGCGCACCAATATCTCATCGCCGCGCAGTCGGACTCCGCGGTAAATTTCCCGAGCTCGAACGAGTGGGGCTGCGAAGGCGGCTCAGGGGATACGATCCCGACGGTGACGCAGGAACGTAAGATCAGTTACGGCGATCGCAAGCGCGTTTGCTTCGACTACGAGACGCTTGGCGACGAGCTCGACGCCGCAAAGATTAGTTGGCGGTACTACACCGCGCATACGCCCTACGGGAACGGTTCGTTCTGGAGCGCGTATTCGGCAGTCAAGCATATCTACTACGGTGCTGATTGGAAAACGAATGTCATCAGTCCCCAGACGAAGTTTTTCGACGACGTCAAGAACAACTTGCCGGCGGTGAGCTGGATCACCCCAACCTGTCAGAACTCAGATCACGCGAGTTGCAAGGGGAATACGGGACCGGCGTGGGTCGCCTCGCTTGTCAACGCCATCGGCCAATCACCGTATTGGAATTCGACTGCGATCTTCGTGACTTGGGATGATCCTGGCGGGTGGTACGATCACGTACCACCGAAGATGCTCGACTACGATGGCCTTGGCTTTCGGGTACCGCTCTTAGTGATTTCTCCCTATGCCAAGAAAGGTCACGTTTCCCACGTGCACTACGAGCTTGCTAGTATTCTGCGCTTCATCGAGGATCGTGACGGCGTGCCTGGCTTGTCTGCCAGCGACCAGCGCGCTGCCTCGCCGGCGGCCGATTGTTTCGATTTCAATCAACCGCCTCGCAAGTTCATCATGATCCAAGCCAAGCGCAGCGAGAATTACTTCGTACGTCAGCCGCTTGATCTGCGGCCCGTCGACGACGAATAGTCCGGCGCGGGAGAGAAGGAGCCCGAGTCAACTTTTCCAAAGACCTCGCTCGCACCGGCGAGGGCCGGGATCGCCGGGCAGGAGAGTGTGCCATGCCGATTCGGAGCTGGATCCCCTCCGTGGTTGCCCTATTGCTCGCGGCCTGCTCGCAACCCCAAACGACGCCGGCTGGTCCTGACGCACCACTTCTGGGAGGACCGGGCGCATCGCTGTCGGGCGTGCCCGGCGGATCGTTGCCGTCTCAACCCGCCCGTAGAGGGCAACGGCGCGAATTCGTTCTCTATTACTTTTCTCAGCACGATAACGGCGGACACCCGCGAGGCGGCCTTGCCCTCGGGCCTTATGGTTCGCTCTTCGGCACAACGAGCCGCGGTGGCAGGCTCGGTTGTCCGGCGGAAAGAGGTAGCTGCGGCACGGTCTATATTATGTCGAACACTGACTCGGGATATATCGAGTTCCTGCTGTACCGCTTCTGCAAGGAGCGCGGCTGCGCCGACGGCGCGTTACCTTACGCCGACGTCACGTTCGACAAAAGCGGCGCGATGTACGGCACGACCTACGAAGGCGGAGCAAACAACGGCGGCGTCGTGTTCAAACTGAGGCCGAGGAGGGGGGGCTTGTATAAGGAGAGCGTGCTGTACAGCTTCTGCCCGCAAGTGGGTTGCGACGACGGTTCGAACCCACGAAGCGATCTGATTCTTGGAGCGAACGGCGCGATCTACGGCACCACCCTCCACGGCGGCAGCGAAAACGGCGGCGTCGTCTTCAAGCTGACTCCATCGTCGTCTGGATATACGGAGAGCGTGCTGCACGAATTCAGCGGTGCCGACGGACTCTATCCGCAGGCCGGCGTCGTGGCCGACGCCGCCGGCGTGCTTTACGGGACAACCGCGAGCGGCGGGGGCAGCGGCTGCAATACCGGCTGCGGCGTCGTTTTCAAGCTCACGCCCAACGGTTCGCAATATGGGGAGACCGTGCTGCACGAGTTCGCCGGCGGCGACGACGGCGCCGATCCCTCTGCGGGACTCCTATTGGACAAGCACGGGAACCTCTTCGGCGTTACCGCGGAGGGCGGCGGTACCGGCTGCTACGGCAACGGCTGCGGCGTCGTATTCGAAATGAAGCACGCCGGTACGACCTATACCGAGTCGGTGCTGCACGCATTTGCGGGAACCGACGGTTCGGCTCCCGGCGCCACGCTCGCCTTTGGAAAGCACGGCGAGCTCTACGGCACGACGTCGAGCGGCGGCCTCAACGCCCAGGGAACGATCTTCGCGATGAAGCCTGCGCATTCGTCGTACGAGTTTCGCTCGCTCTACAATTTCTGCAAGCTGGCGAAGTGCGCTGATGGGGAGACTCCACTCGGAGGTGTCGTCCCCTACAACAAGACGATTTACGGCACTACGTGGCGAGGCGGCACCAAAGGCGCGGGCACCGTCTACGAACTGATCAAAACGAACGGCTAAAGATTCGCTCGAAACATTAAAGCGTCAACGGCTTGACGACGGTTCCCGGCACGAACCTCGCCGTGAGCTACGACGAAAAGTTTGCCGGTGGAAACGAACTGCACGTCGCGTACGGGACGCCCGCGGCGACGCAGACCCTCGATCGCTTCATCGTGAAGTACATTCTGCACGAGGAATTCAGAATTAACAAACCGATAAAAGGGACAGTACTAGTTGCTTTTTTCCCGCCCCGCGTTCGTGCTAATCTTGGCGCCATGTTGCGAGAAACAGGATACCCAACAAAGCAGTTTGCGGCGGTACGCGTTTGATCGCGGCGACAAATGCCGTCTTTCTGCTCGTCTTGTTCGGCGAACAAGCGTCAACGCGCCACGTTACGCGAACTCGTGCGACGAACGC
>JBARKF010000071.1:0-58070 GCA_049800655.1 Candidatus Cybelea sp. | reverse complement strand
GATTTGGTGACGCGTGAAAAGCGCATACTCTCTACCTCTGAATTACAACGGGAAAACGTTTGGCGAGCCGATTCCGAACTGCAGTTGGAGCTGCGTCGCCTTGAGACCGCCGATCGCAAGACCGCACGCATTATTCACTGCCTGTTGCACCGTCAAGCATTTGATGCCGATAACGCCGTCGGGGCCGAGATTCGTCGGGTTGCCGCTATTGAGGACGGCCGAGATGAACCCGTACTTGCTAATCCGCTGCGAAACACCCAGGAAGTAGGCGATGAGGTGCTCGGGATAGGGATCGGTCGGGAGATAATCCCGCGCGCTTTGCGGCTCGACGAAGAGCGTGGTGCCCGGCAGTGGGTTGTACTCCAAGTACAGCACTTGCGGAAGTTGCATGGAGTTGCCGACATTGGCGCCGGCCGTATGCACGAGCCATTGTGGAGCAATCGTGAAGGTGCCGAACATCTTCGGCGTCTTTAGAAACGGCAAGGTAATCGCGACTGCATAGTACTGAGCGGTGCGTACGGGAATATTCTCGACCGGTCCGTCGGGCAAGTTGTACGTAAATGGAACGACGTCGTTGTTGCCCTGCGCGAAGCCGATCTGACCGCCGCGCGCGACATACGTTGGAGAGACGATGATCGGCATCGCGCCCGGTCCCGGAATCTTATCGGACTTGAGCAGGATCATCTTCTGAAGCATGAAGACGCCGAACGTGTCCTTCGTTCGTACGTTGATGTTGCGTCCGGTCCCCGGGCCGCAGGCGCTGCCGCCGCTGAGATCGGCGCAGCCGACCGGATTCTGGAATCCCGCCAAGTACACGGGAGCGAGTCCGCTGTTGAAGCCATAGGGCCAGTGCTGCAACTGAAACATGCTCGCGACGAGCTTCGTCGACCAATTGAACTTATAGCTGACCAACGCGTCCATGCCGCCCATCAGCCAGCCTTGTTTGCCGTAGTCGCCGATGTTGCCATACGGATAGGCCATCGAAAAATCGAGCATGTAACCGAACCGGTCGCCCGGCAACTGCATCTTTGGCACAGGCGGTTGGCTCACCGGCGGTACTTGCGCAATCGTTGCGTCTTGCTTTTTGGGTTTCGGCTGACTCATTACGCTCTTGATCAATTCGTTTGCACTAGGGACGATCGATTTCTGGAAAACGTCGCCGGTGCCGTCATCGGCTGCAGCGGGCAACGCCCACGCGCCAATCACGATCGCCGCCGTAGCGGCCGTCAACCTACGGAATACGCGTCCGAGCATGCAAGCAACTCCTATGTTCGCCGATAACAACAGTTATTAATTCTATCAAACGTCTAAATCAGAGTTGCTCTAAACGATTCCAACTCCTTTTTGACGCTCACGTAAAGCGAAATCTAATATGCGTCGTCGCACTCGCGTCCTTCGACTGCGGCCCTTCACTCGCTGCGCTCGTTCAGGAACCTCCGCTCAGGATGACAATGATAACTAACATTGGAAGGGGCGCACCGTAGCGCTCCTGCTACACACCCATGGGCGCGCGAACGGGCGGTTCCGGCGCGATGTCGCCGTGCGTTTGACCGTCGCCGCTTGGACGGCGTCCACGCAGCTCGAACGACTTAATGATGACGTAGAGCACCGGCGTGATGCCGAGATTCAGGATCGTTGACATGAGCATTCCGCCGAAAACGACGGTTCCGAGTGAGTGACGCGCCGCCTCGCCGGCGCCGGAGGCGAAGACGAGCGGGATCACTGCGATGACAAAAGCAATCGACGTCATCAAAATCGGACGCAACCGCGTCTGCGCGGCGCGCATCGCAGCTTGCACGACGCTGGCACCCGCGCGAATTTGCTGATTGCCAAACTCGACGATCAAAATGGCGCTCTTACTCGCCAAGCCGATGAGCATCACGTAACCGACCTGGGCGTAAACGTCCTGCGACAGCGTCGGATCGAAAAGGAACGGTATGGGAAAGTGACGCAGGTTGATGAAGAGCAGCGCGCCGAGCAGCGCGGTTGGCACCGCGAGCAGCACGATCAGCGGGTCGATGTAGCTCTCGTATTGAGCGGAGAGCACGAAGAAGACGAAGACGAGGGCCAGGATGAAGATTTCGATCGTCAGCGGCCCGGCGGCGATCTGATCGAGCTGCAAGCCCGTCCATTCATAGCTGACGCCCTTTGGCATCACCCGCGCGGCGATCTGCGACATCGCTTGAATCGCGGAGCCGGTGCTCGTGCCGGGGGCGTTGCTGCCGTTCAGCTCGATGTTGCGATAGAGATTGTAATGGCTGATGATTGGCGGCCCCAGGACCTGCTTGATGTCCATCAATGATGAGAGCGGCGTCATTACACCGCCGGTCGCGGTGGTCGAACCCGTCACGTCAGCTGAGGTCGGCGTGGCCACCGCATTGGGCACCACCGTCGAGCCGGGCGCCGAACTGGAGCGCACGTAGATGTTTCTAAGCGACGAGACTCGGTTGCGGTACGGCTCGTCGGCTTGGACGATGACCTGCCACGCGCGGTTCAAGTAGGTAAAGTTGTTGACGTAGAGCGAGCCGAGGTTGACT
The DNA here is from genome assembly GCA_049800655.1 of Candidatus Cybelea sp. Taxonomy (GTDB): domain Bacteria; phylum Vulcanimicrobiota; class Vulcanimicrobiia; order Vulcanimicrobiales; family Vulcanimicrobiaceae; genus Cybelea. The sequence continues at coordinate 55,533 of JBARKF010000071.1, read as the reverse complement.
TCCAGCGCCGTAAAGACATCCGAGAGCGAGACGCCGATCGACGTCGCCTTGTTGCGATTGATGTCCGATTCGATCTGCGGCGAGTTGATTCGGAACTGAGTGAAGACGTTCTGCAGCCGCGGGTCTTTCGCGGCGGCGGCCATCATCGCGTAGGCGGTGTTCGTCAAGGCAGGCAGACCGATGTTGCCGCGGTCTTCGAGCTCGAATTGGAAGCCGCCGAAGTTCCCGACGCCGTTGATCGCCGGCGGATTGAAGGCGAAGATTTGTGCCTCGGGTATCTGCGAAAAAAACGCATAGTTAAGCCGCTGTTCGACCGCGAACACGTTGTGCGGCGTGCACGCCGGCGGATGCGCGAAGAGGAAGATCAGCTGACACCAGGCTGGCGATTCTCGTTCGCCCCAGGGCTTGAGCAGAGCGAACATGATTCCGCGGTTGGGCGCCGATCCCGAGAAGCCGAAGCCGCCGACGTCGAAGAGATGCTGGACCTCCGGCTGCGCGCGGATGATCGCCTCGGCGCGGCTCGCGATTTGCTGCTGGACGTCAAGTGAGGTTCCTTCGGGCGCTTGCACCAACATGATGAAGTAGCCGAGGTCCTCGTCGGGCAAGAAACCCTGCGGAGTTCTGCCGGCGAGGAAGATCGTCAGCAGCAGGGCACCCGCAAAAATGCCAGCGATCGGCCATCGCCGGCGGAACATTATGGGCAGCATGCCGGCATACCAGCCGCGGAATCGCTGGAAGTTTTTGTTGAAGACGCGGAAGAACCACGCCTTTGATTCGTGTTCACCGGTGAGCAGTCGCGACGACAAGACGGGAGCGAGCGTGAGTGCCATGAAGAGCGAGATCGTGATCGAGGCGGCGATCGTCAGCGCGAACTGCCGGTAGATCTGTCCAGTGGTGCCGGGTAGGAAGCCGACCGGAACGAAGACCGCGAGCAGCACGAGCGACGAGGCAACGACCGCGCTCTGAATCTCGCGCATCGCCTCGGCGGCGCTTGCGATTCCGCTTTGCTTGCCCTTGTTCAGTTCCATGTGGCGAGCGATGTTTTCGATGACGACGATCGCGTCGTCGACCACGAGTCCGGTCGCGAGCGTGAGGCCGAAGAGCGTGATCGTGTTGATCGAAAAATGGAAGAGCTCCATCACGAAAAACGTTCCGATCAGCGATACCGGTATCGTAGCTGCGGGGATCAACGTCGATTTGGGGCTCTGAAGGAAGAGGAAGATGACGCCAATGACCAGGAGAATCGAGAGCAGCAGCGTCTCGATGACTTCCTTGACCGACTCGTTCACAAAACTCGTCACGTCGAAGGCGACGGTCCACTGCATTCCCGTCGGAAATCCAGGGGCGAGCTGGTTCATCTCCGCTCGCACGCTGCGCGAAACGTCGAGCGCGTTGGCAGTCGGATACTGCAAAACGCCCAACCCGACGACGTTGCTGCTGCCGTCGAAGCGAAGGTCGGTCGAGTAGCTCTGTGCCCCGAGCTCGATACGAGCCACGTCGGAAAGACGCACGTATCCGCCGTTCGGATTTGCCCTCAAGATGATGTTGGCGAACTGCGAAGGATCGGAGAGCTGCGTGAGCGCGTTCACCGGGTAGCTATAGGGCTGATTTTTGGGTTCGGGTGGCGTGCCGATGCTGCCGGCGGCGACCTCGGCATTCTGCTGTTGCAGCGCAGTGACGACGTCGGTCGCATCGAGACCCTGTTGCTGAAGCTTGATCGGGTTCAGCCAGATTCGCATCGCGTACTGGCGCTGACCGAAGATGATGACCTGCGATACACCCGGCACGCGCGTCAGGTCGTTGACGATGTTGATCTGCGCGTAGTTGCTCATCGTCAGCGTATCGAGGCTCTTGTTATTCGAGGTCAGCGCGATGCCCATTACAAACGAGCCCGAGTTCTTGGAGACCTGGATGCCCAGCTGTTGTACCGTCGCCGGCAGCTGCCCGAGCGTCGATTGGACGGAGTTTTGGACGTCGGCAGCGGCAATGTCGAGATTGACGCCGAGGTTGAAGGTGAGCGTGATCGTCGAAACGCCCTGCGCGCTCGTCGAGCTCAAATAGCGCAATCCCTGCACCGTGTTGACCGCTTGCTCGAGCGGCGTCGTGACCTGCGCCTCGACGGCTTGCGGACTGGCACCCGTGTACGTGGCCGTGACGGTTACCACCGGGGGCGCGATCTGCGGATATTGCGCGATCGGCAGCGCCGGTATCACGATGAGGCCGGCGATGAGAATCAGCAGGGAGCAGACCACCGCGAGGACGGGCCGGCTGAGGAAGACCTTCGTCACGTTAGATGTACCAACCTAAGCACTCTACCGGCGGTTGCGCCGATTTACTTCACCTCTTAAAAAAACTTAGAAGGCCTGCTCGGCATGATAGGAGCTGCGCGAGAGTGGGCTCGAGACGACTTGGTGAAAGCCCCTGCGCGCGGCCAGTTCGCCGAGTCGATCGAACTCTTCGGGGCTGATGAACTCGGCAACCGGCAAATGCTTCTTGCTCGGCTGCAAGTACTGTCCCATCGTGAAGATGTCGACTCCTGCCGCGCGGGCGTCGTCCATCGCGGTTTCGATCTCCGCAGGCGTCTCGCCTAAGCCGAGCATCAGCGACGTTTTGGTGTAGCGGTGCGGAGCGCGCCGCTTCACATGCGTGAGGACCTTCAACGATTGATCGTAACCCGCACGCTTGTCGCGCACCGACGGCGTGAGCCGCCGCACCGTCTCGAGATTGTGGGCGAAGACGTCGGGCTTCGCATCGACGACGATATCGACGGCCCGCAAGTCGCCACGGTAATCCCCGCTCAGAATCTCTACTCGCGCTCCCGGCGCACGCTCGCGAATCGCGCGGACGGTATTCGCGAAGATCAACGCGCCGCCATCCAAGAGATCGTCGCGATCGACGGCGGTGAGCACCAGATACTTCCAGCCCAAATCGCGCACGGCGTCGGCGACGCGCGACGGCTCGAGCCAGTCCACCGTTCCGCGCGGGTTGCCGGTCTTGACGTTACAGAAACGGCAGCCGCGCGTGCAGACGTCGCCCAGGATCATAATGGTCGCGGTGCCCGCGCCCCAGCACTCGGCCACGTTCGGGCAGGCAGCTTCTTTGCAGACGGTGTGAAGCGCAAGCTCATGAACTTTTGCCTTGACTCGCTCGTACTCGTCGCCGATCGGCAGGGAGACGCGCAGCCAATCGGGCTTCCGGAGTCGCTCTGTTACTAAATCGATCGTTACGGCCACGGTTCGTTACGCTTCCACCAGTTGCTGCTCGCTTGAGGAAAAATTGATATCAAATGTGTGCGCGAGCTGCTCGAGCAGGACGTGTTTCGCGTCGTCAAGGTTCACCACCCGGCCGGTCTCGGCCGAGAGCGACGTGATTCCTCGATCGCGCAGGCCGCAGGGATTGATCAGGCGATCGTACTCGAGGTCGGTCGAGACGTTGAGCGCGAGGCCGTGAAGTGACACCATCCGCTGTATGGCAAGGCCGATCGCGCAAATTTGGTTGCGCCCGACCCAGACGCCGGCGTGGCTGCTCCACCGCTCGGCGGCGATGCCAAAGCGCGCGCAGGCGTCAATGACCGCTTCCTCCAGGGAGCGTACCAGCGGCACGACCTCGCGAAAGCGCTCGAGCTTGAGAATCGGATAGACGACGAGTTGCCCCGGACCGTGGTAGGTGACGTCGCCGCCGCGCTCGATCGCGATGAAGTCGACGCCACGCCGCGCGAGCTCGTCGGGCGAAAAGAGGACGTTCTCGCGTTTGGCTTGACGACCCAACGTCACGACCGGCGTGTGCTCGACGACGAGCCACGTATTCGGCTCGCTGCCTTCGCAAACCGCATCGTGCAGCCGATGCTGCAGGTCCCATACCTCGCGATACGATCTCAACCCAAGATCGACCAAACGCGCGTTGCTCAGCTTCCCGCTCCAACTGGAGTTTTCGGCTTGGGGTTGATGAGGTGAATTGCTTTGCCGTGCGCGGCTTCGGCGGCGTCCATGAGGCCTTCGGTGAAGGTCGGATGCGGATGCACCGAGAGCCCGATGTCTTCGAGCGTGGCGCCCATTTCTAAGGCGATGACGCCCTCGCCGATCAGCGATTCCGCTTGCGGGGCAACGATGTGCATGCCGAGGAGCAAATCGGTTTTAGCGTCGGCGACGAGCTTGATGAGACCCTCGCTCTCATTCATCGTGCGCGCACGGCCGCTCGCGGCGAGCGGAAACTTTCCGATGCGCACCTCGTAGCCCGCAGCCTTCGCTTCCTCTTCGGAGATGCCGGCGGTCGCAACTTCCGGATCGGTGTAGATGGCGTTTGGAACCGCGACGGGATCGAACGCCGCCGAGCGATCGCCATTGATCACCTCGGCCGCAACGACGCCTTGCTTCATCGCGCGGTGCGCCAGCAGCGGCTGGCCGGTCACGTCGCCGACCGCGAAGATGTTCGGCACCGTCGTGCGCTGCTGAGCGTCGACCGGGATGAAGCCGTGTCCGTCGACCTCAATGCCGGCCGCTTTGAGGTTGAGATTATCGGTAACGGGTCGCCGCCCGACGGCGACGAGCACCATATCGAACTCGCGCGTCTCATCCTTGCCGCCCGTTCCTTCGCCGTTAATCGTCGCGCGTACGCTCTTGCCTTTTTTCTCGAGCGTCCCAACTTTGGTGTTGAGCATGATCTCGATGCCTTGCTTCTTCAAGATACGCCCGAGCGTCTTGCCGATTTCGAGATCCGTTCCGGTGAGAATCTGGGGCATCATCTCAACGACCAAGACCTCCGCCCCTAAACGCCGGTAGACCGTTGCAAACTCCAGACCGATGACGCCGCCGCCGATGACGAGCAGATGCTTCGGAATGCGGTTGAGCCGAACCGCGTCGTCGGAGTTGATGATGGTCTCTCCATCCCGAGGCCACGCCTTGACGTCGACGGGCGCCGAACCGGTCGCGATCACGATCTCGCGCGCGGTGATGCGGTCGTTGCCGCCATCTCGCTTTACCTCGAGTTCGGTCGGAGATTTAAATGACGCTTCGCCGCGGATAGATTCCACACCATTGGCCTTAAAGAGCGTCTTGACGCCGTTGACGTTTTGGTTGACGACGTCGTTGGTGAACTTGGCAACCGTCTCGCGTTCGACTTCGGCTTTGGGAACTTTCAGCCCGAGCATCCCGGCTCGGTCGATGTGACGAATCACTTCGCCGACGTGCAGCAGCGCTTTGGTTGGGATGCAGCCCCAGTTGAGGCAGACGCCGCCGACCTCGTCGCGGTCGATACAGATAACCTTTTTTCCCAGCTGTGCGAGCCGGATCGCGACGTGGTAGCCGCCCGGTCCCGCGCCGATGACCGCCACGTCAACTTGATGTTCTTGCGAAGTGCTCATGCTGCGAGAGTTTCGCTCAAACGGCAGCGTTCCCCAGGAAGCGGCGCGAAATGGCGTGATCCAGTGTCGAGAATTGGATGGGCCGGCGTCCTGCCGGAACTCGATCGCGAATCGATCGTGCCGATCTACCGTCAGGTCTACGAACATTTGCGCGAGGCGATCCTGGCCGGCACCCTCCCCGAATCGACCCGCCTACCGCCCGAGCGAACCTTCGCGGCCCGGCTTTCAGTAAATAGGAGCACAATCGTTCACGCCTATCGCGAGCTGGTCGCGGAGGGGTTAATCGAGCAACGGGTCGGTTCCGGATCGAGGGTGGTGCCGCAGTTGCGCGGGGGGCAACCCGAGCGCACCGCCGGTGTGCCGTGGTGGGTGACGCTCCCGCCCTGGCGCGTTGGCGAGTTTCCCAACGTGTTGGGGGAGTTGGCCGCTAAGCCGGAAGCCGGCCGGATCTCCTTCGTGCAGGGCGTCGCGCCCGACGAGCCGTCGCCTCTTAGCGAGCTTGCGAAATCCTTCGAGCGCGTCGGGCGTGATCCGCGGTTCGTCCTGTCGTACGGCGATTCCGAAGGCTACGAACCGTTACGCGCGGCGATTGCCGAACGCATGAAGGCGCGCGGCGCCGTTACGATCGCACCCGGCAGCATCATCGTGTTGACCGGATCGACGCAAGGAATCGCGATCGTCGCGCAGAGCCTCGCCGAACCCGGCGACGAGATCATCGTCGAGTCGCCTTCCTATCCGGGTGCACTACAAGTCTTTCAGATCAACGGCCTGCGGGCGATCTCGGTGCCGGTCGACGACGAGGGCATGCGCGTCGATCACGTTGAAGCGGTGCTGCGAACGCGACGGCCGCGCTTCATCTACACGATGCCGTCGCTTCACAATCCGACGAATGCTACGATGAACGCCGACCGCCGCGAACGGCTCGCGACGATCGCGCGGCGCGCCGGCGTGCCGATTGTCGAAGACGATCCGTACGGTCCGCTCGCGCCGCAGGGCTCGCCGCTCGTTGCGCTCGCGCCCGATTACGTCGTCTATCTTTCGACCTTCTCCAAAACGATCGCGCCGAGCTTGCGCGTCGGCTGGCTGGCAGCGCCGCGAACGATTCTCGAACGGTTGTTGCTGCGCAAACAGGCCTACGACATGGCCACCAGCCTCTACGTGCAGGCGGCAATTGCCGATTATTTGGAGCGCGGTTACGATGCGCACGTCGGGCAACTACGCAACGAGCTCCTCGAACGGCGCCGGCTCGCCGATGAGGCGATCGCGCAGCATTGGCCCGCGGGTTTGCGCGCCGGCGGCCCCAGCGGTGGATTTTATCTCTGGACGTCAACACCGCGCGAGATTCGGGCGCGCGCATTGCTCGATGCGTCCGAGCGGCTCGGTGCATCCTTTCTCTTCGGGGAGGCCTTCTTTGCGAACTCCGGGGGCGATCATCACTTTCGCCTGGCGCTTACCGCGGTGACGCGACGCGAGATCGCTGAAGGAATTCGGCGCATCGGTGAAGCGATCTCGACGCTGCGATCGTGAACGACGTCCAGCGGCGTCTGTTACGCTGGTATGCCCGGCACGGCCGATCCGCCTTGCCATGGCGCACGCTGCGATCGCCGTATCGTACCGTCGTCAGCGAGTTCATGCTCGCGCAGACGCAGGTCGATCGCGTCGTGCCAAAATTCGAGACCTTCGTCGAACGCTTTCCCGACTTTACCGGCCTCGCGCTTGCTTCGCCCGCAGCGATCGTGCGCGAGTGGAAGGGGCTCGGCTACAACGCGCGTGCCGTGCGCTTGCAGCGGCTCGCTGCGGCAGTCGTCGAGCGCCACGCCGGCATCCTGCCTTCGGAGACGAAGCAGCTTCGATTGCTGCCCGGAGTCGGCCCTTACACGGCGGCTGCGATTCGAGCCTTCGCCTTTAATTTCGACGACGCGCCGGTCGATACGAATGTCCGGCGGATCGTGCAGCGCGTGCTGTTCGGCGTCGAATATCCGCATTCGGCGACGGTGCGGGAGCTCGATGCGCACACCCGCGAGCTCGTGCCGCGAGGACGGGCGCACGACTGGAACTCGGCGTTGATGGATCTCGGAGCAACGCTCTGCACCGCACGCGCCCCGAAATGCCTGCTCTGTCCGCTGCGCGAGGGGTGCGCAGCCGCGCCCATCGACGCTGCAAAACTCGAGCGTCTGCGGCAGGCTGCCGTCACGCGCCGATCCCCGCAGAACGCGCTCCCCTACGAGCGCACCACGCGCTTTGCGCGCGGGCGCATCGTCGATCGTCTTCGCGAACTGCCGCCGGGCCGGCGCATCTCGCTTATCGACCTGCATCACGACGTCGCGCCGGCGATTTCCGGACGTAGCTTCGAAGAAGTTCGAGATTTTGTCGCCGGCCTCGAGCGCGACGGAATCGTAGCGCGCGACGGAAACCACGTGGCGCTGCGAGAATGAGGCCTCGTGCCGCCCATTCCGTTTCCTAAGAAGAAGGTGCCTCGCCGCGTCGCGCTCGAGGAGCTCGCGATTCTCGAGCGTACGTATCCACACGCCCTAACCGCGCTCGAATACGATAGTGATTTCCAACTGCTTATCGCCGTGATTCTCTCGGCGCAGACGACCGATGCGCGCGTCAATATGACCACGCCCGCGCTCTTCGCAAAATATCCGACGCCGGAGAAACTCGCGCGCGCGAGCCAATCGGACGTTGAGAATATCATCCGTTCGACCGGCTTCTTTCGGATGAAGGCGAAGAACATCATCAACTGCGCGCGCGATCTCGTCGAGCGCTTCGGCGGAAAGGTGCCGCGCCAGCGCGAGCAGCTCGAATCGCTCGCCGGCGTTGGGCGCAAGACGGCGAGCGTCGTCATGGCCGCAGCTTTTCACGAAGAGGCGCTCGCAGTCGACACCCACGTCTTTCGCGTTTCCCACCGCTTGGGCGTGACGCTCGGCACGACGCCCCGCCAAGTGGAGGATGACCTGACCGCGCTCGTGCCGCCGGCGAAATGGGGCGACGCAACGCACTGGCTCATCATGCATGGTCGGGCGATCTGCAAAGCGCCGACGCCGCAATGCGCAATCTGTCCCGTTAACCATCTCTGCCCAACCTACAAGATCATCAAGAGAATTGCATCTACGAAGGCGCTGTCATCCTGAGCGGAGCGAACGCAGTGAGCGTAGTCGGACAGCTTAGCATTGACAACGCGCTTGCCCTTCGACTACGGCGCTGCGCGCCTCCGCTCAGGATGACAATGTGTTTTGCCCTTCGACTACACTCCGCACTTCGTGCTCCGCTCCGCTCAGATGACAATGCTAGGCCGTCCTTCGACTACGGCGCTGCGCGCCTCCGCTGATGTGGAAATAGCTCCGGCGAAGGCGCGGAGCGGCCATTTCCATGGAGGATTGGGTGGGCCGTCCGGGCCATGTTGTACTCAGGATGACAAAGCGTTTTGTCCTTCGACTACGCTCCGCACTTCGTGCTCCGCTCCGCTCAGGATGACAACGGCTTGACCAAGGTCGCGGTTTGGCTGGTCGCGCTTTTACTGATGGCGGCTCCGCTGCGGGCCGCGGAGCTGACGCTCGACGCGGTTTACGCCAAAGAGCCGCTATGGGGCCGCATGGTCGATCGCGTTTCGTGGTCTCCCGACGGAAAGCGCTTTCTCTACATTCGGCGGAGTCAAGATCCAGACGAAGCGTTGCCGCTGATGCTGTACGACGTTGCGAGCGAAACGTCGAAGGTATGGCTCGCCGGTGGGGCGTTCGGACGCGCGGAGACGCCCGACGTCTTCGGATGGTCGCCGGACGGAACGCGCGTCGCGCTCTCGGTCGATGGCGCCCTTTACGTTGTAGACGTCTCGAAAGCGCATCCTCGCCGAATCGCCGAAGACGTCGACGATGCGCAGTGGTCGCCGCGCGGCGATGCCATTGCGTTCTCGCACGCTGCCGACCTTTACGTCGCACCACTCGCTCCACGGAGCGCGGTCCGCCGGCTGACACATGGAGGCGTTCCGGACGACCTACTTCACGCGACGCTCGATTGGGTCTATCCCGAAGAGCTCGGCATCGAGAACGCGTTCCGCTGGTCGCCTGACGGCAAACGGCTCGCCTATCTCACGATGGACGAGCGCCATGTGACCAACTTTCCGATCGTCGATTTTCTCACGCCCGACAACCGCGTCGAACACCAGCGATATCCGCTCGCCGGCCAGCCCAACCCCAAGGTGACGCTGCGCGTCGTCGACGTCGCGAACGGCGCCGATTCGCTCGTTTTCGACGCAGCACGACACGACGAGTACCTCGCGGCGTTCGATTGGATTCCGCATTCCAGCCGGCTCGAAGCGGAGATCCTCGATCGATCTCAACGCACGATGCGCGTCGACGTCTGGCCGAACGCACGCGGCAATCCATCGCTGCTCTATTACCAAGCCTCGCCGACGTGGGTCGACGTGCAGCCGTTGCCGTTCTGGATCTCCGGCGGACGCTCGCTCTGGCTGCTCGACCGCGAGCGGACCGCCGGCATTTATCTGCGTGCTCGCGACGGGTCGCTACAGAAAATCAGCGGAGAGTATCGCGCGGTCGAACTCTACGGTGTCAGAGGAAACGACACCGTCTATTTCCAGGGCGCATATCCGACCCGACGAGATCGCTCGGTTCTTTCGATCGCGGTAAATCGAACTCCGCGAGAGCCTCGCAATCTCACTCCCACGCCCGGCTGGCACCAAATCACGCTTTCGCCGAAGTTCAATTCGTTCGTCGACGTTCACAGCCGCCTCAACGATCCCCCGAGCGCCGGCGTCGTCAACTCCGCGTCGCTGGGCGTTCGCGTGCTGGCGCCCGAGAACGCGCCACTCAAAGCGGAGCTGCTTCCCACGCGGATGTTCCAAGTTCCCTCATCCTACGGTCCGCTCGATGCGATTGAAGTCGATCCGCCTGGATTTACAACGTCGCGGAAATACCCCGTCGTGATGCTCGTCTACGGCGGCCCGGACGCACCGACGACCGGCGATCGGTTCGGCGGGCTTTACGATCAGCTGCTCGCGCGCGAAGGCATCGTCGTCTTTTCAATCGACGGCCCGGCATCGCAAGTGGACGACGACGCGCACGTTCGCATGCTCTATCACAACTTCGGTCCAGGGTCGCTCCTCGGTCAAGAGATCGGTGCGCGCTATCTCGCCTCGCTGCCGTATGTCGACGCGTCGCGCATCGGCATTTGGGGCTGGAGTTTCGGCGGCTATGAAACCTGCTACGCGCTCACACATAGCCCGCTCTTCAAGGCCGGCGCGGCGGTCGCACCGGTCACCGACTGGCGCCTCTACGACACGATCTATACCGAGCGATACATGGGAATGCCCGCCGCCAATTCGGCGGCCTATGCACGCAGCTCGGTGCTCAATGCGGCCGGCCGCCTCAACGGCCCGCTGCTGATCCAGCATGGAACCGCCGACGACAACGTGCACATGGCAAACTCCATGCAGCTCATGCAGCGATTCATCCTAGCGCACCAATCCCGCGTGCTCTTCTATCCCTATCCGCGAAAAACGCATCCCATACGCGGCCTACCACAGCAGCGCTCGGTCTTCGCGCACATGCTCGATTTTTGGAAGGCGGTGCTGTAGCGGTCAGCGCACGGCTAAACCCAGCGGATCGTCGAGTTTCGTCTTCGTGCCGCCGAGCTGACGGATCGGTGCCGCGTCGTCGTTCGCATCCGCCGCAAAAATGGAAACGCTCTTCGGCGCGGCGATATTCGTAACGTAGATGCGTTTGCGCGCGTCAACCGCAATGCCCCACGGGTAGGTCAGCGTCGTCTTCGGCCCGGAAATGACGCGGATGGGAGCGGCGTTTCCGTTTGCGCCCGCCGCATAAACTAATACGCTCTTCGACGGATGATCGGCGACGTAGATGTTGCCGGCAGCGTCGACGGCGAGGCCTTCCGGCTGATCCAGCTGGGTGTTCGGTCCGCTGATGTCGACGATTGGTTTGACGTCGCCGCCTGCGCCGGGCGGATACTCGGTGATGCTCGTAGGATAACTCGTGTTTGCCACATAGGCGTCGCCGGCGCTATCAACCGCGATTCCATTTGGGATGCTCAGCGCCGTGTGCGGCCCAACGATGCGCCGAAGCGGTATGACGTTGCCGGTAGCACCGGCCGCGAAGACGAGGATATCGCTGAGGTGAAACGTGTTGTTCGCTACATAGATGTTCTCGCCGCCGTCGACCGCGATTCCGCCGGTGACGTCGAGCCCGGTCGCCCTGCCGGTGATATTTTGAATCGGCTTGACGTTGCCGCCCCTGCCCGCAGCATAAACCGTGACCGCCGCGAAGCTCGAGACGTAGATATTCCGCGCCGCATCCACGGCGACGCCCTGGGCAAAGTCGAGTTTTGTTTTCCCACCCGTGATGGTTCGCAACGGCGGTTGATCGCCGTGCGCGCTTCGTGGATAGATTGCGACACGATCGGGTTGTCGTCCGAAGATGCGGTCTGCAACGTAGATGTGTGCAGGCTGACTCGCCGACGGCGACACGATCGTCGCGGCGCTGAGGCAGAGCAGCAGCGCGAGGAGTTTAGGCCCGGCCGACCAGATTCCGCGCGATGACCAGGCGCTGAATCTGCTGCGTTCCTTCATATATCTGCGTGATCTTGGCGTCGCGCATCATGCGCTCGACCGGGTAATCGGCCGAATAGCCGAAACCGCCGAGCACCTGCACCGCGTCGGTCGTCACCGCCATCGCAACATCCCCGCATTTGAGCTTCGCCAGCGCCGCCCAGAGCGTGACGTCCGGCGTTCCCGCGTCGCAGCGTTTGGCTGCTTCGTAGAGCAGGAGCCGCGCGGCTTCTACTTCGGTCTTCATGTCGGCAAGCATAAAGCCGACGCCCTGGTGCTGGCCGATCGGCTTACCGAACGCGATGCGTTCCTTCGCGTAGTTGGTCGCATAGTCGAGCGCGCCAGCGGCAATGCCAAGGGCCTGCGCGGCGATGCCCGGCCGCGACTTGTCGAGCACCTTCATGGCGATCTTGAAGCCTTCGCCCTCTTCGCCAATACGATTGGCCGCCGGCACTTCGCAATCTTGGAAGAGCAGCTCGACGGTCGGCGATCCTCGAATGCCCATCTTTTTCTCGAGATTACCGACCGTGAATCCGGGCATGCCCTTCTCGACGACGAAAGCGCTAACGCCGCGCGAACCAGCGGCGGGATCGGTAACGGCGAAGACGCAGACGACGTCGGCGACACTGCCGTTGGTGATCCAAATTTTTTGACCGTTAAGCACGTACGCATCGCCACGTTTTTCGGCGCGCGTGCGCATCGAGCCGAGCGCGTCGGAACCGCTTGAAACTTCGGTCAACGCGTAGGCGACCAAATGCTCGCCCGACGCGATCTTCGGGAGAAAGCGCCGCTTCTGTTCGTCGCTTCCGCCGATGACGATCGGCAGCATGCCGAGCTCTTGGACGGCGACGATGAGGGCGCTCGAGGCGCATGCTTTCGCGATCTCTTCGACCACCTTCACGTAGGTGAGAAAGGTGCCTCCCAGTCCGCCATACTCGGCGGGAATTGGGATCCCGAGCAGATCGTTCTCTGCGAAAAGCTCTTTGATATCCCACGGGAACTCGCCGGTCGCGTCGATATCGGCGGCGCGCGGCGCAACTTTTTCAGCGACTAGCTCGCGAACCATCGCGAGGATCATTGCCTCTTCGTCGGTAGTCGCGATTGAGCTTGGTGCCATCGTCATAGCGTCGGATACCTTCCACGGAGGCCACTTCGTTTCCGTCGGCGCATTAGGCGGGGATGGAGAAGGTATACGCCTCGTCTGCGGAGGCGGTTGCCGACATTCCCAGCGGCGCATCGCTCGCGGTCGGCGGATTTGGGCTGAGTGGGATCCCGCATAACCTGATCGAGGCACTGCTCGAACAAGGCGCCTCGGATCTGGTCACCGTTTCAAATAACTGCGGCGTGGATGGCTGGGGGCTCGGCGTCTTACTCGACCACAAGCGAATTCGAAGAACGACCGGGTCGTACGTCGGTGAAAACCGGGAGTTCGAGCGGCAATATCTCTCGGGCGAGCTCGAAGTCGAGCTGGTTCCGCAAGGAACGTTGGCCGAGCGACTGCGCGCGGGCGGTTGCGGCATTCCCGCCTTCTACACGCCCGCCGGCGACGGCACGCTGGTCGCCGACGGCGGACTGCCCTGGCGGTACAATGCCGACGGCAGCGTGGCCATCGCGTCGCCGAAAAAAGAAACGCGTATTTTCAACGGTCGCGAGTACGTACTCGAGACCGGAATCGTCTGCGACTACGCGCTGGTGCGCGCCTCCGTCGGCGACCGAGCCGGTAATTGCATCTTTCATAAGGCGACGCGCAACTTCAATCCGCTTTGCGCGATGGCGGGAAAGATTACGATCGTCGAGGTCGAGGAGCTCGTCGAGCCCGGGGCGATCGATCCCGATAACGTGCATCTGCCCGGTGTCTTCGTGCAACGGATCGTGCACGTCGGACCACAGGGGAAACTCATCGAGCGCATCACGACCAGGAAAAAGGGAAGCGGATAAATGGCGCTTACACGAACGCAGCTCGCCGCCCGCGTGGCGCAAGAGCTGCGCGACGGTCAATACGTGAACCTCGGCATCGGTCTGCCGACACTCGTGCCGAACTACGTGCCGGGCGACATTACCGTCACGCTGCAAAGCGAAAACGGCATTCTGGGAATGGGCCCATATCCGTACGAAGGTGATGAGGACCCCGATCTCATCAATGCGGGCAAGGAAACCGTCACCGTGCTTCCGGGGGCTGCGTTCTTCGATTCGGCGCTCTCATTCGGTATGATCCGCGGCGGTCACATCGACCTCGCCGTGTTGGGAGCAATGCAGGTCTCGGAGTCCGGCGACCTTGCCAACTGGATGATTCCGGGCAAGCTGGTTAAAGGAATGGGCGGCGCGATGGACCTCGTCCACGGGGCAAAGCGCGTCATCGTGATGATGGAGCACGTCGCGAAGGGGAACGCGCACAAGATTCTGCGGCACTGCACGCTCCCATTAACCGGAAAACGAGTGGTCCAACGGATCATCACCGACCTGGGCACGATCGACGTCGGCGCCGAGGGGTTGATTCTGCGCGAGCTCGCGCCCGGCGTTACGGTCGAGGAGATTCAAGCGGCGACCGAACCGAGGCTTCACATGCCCGTCGAGCCGATGGTGATGGAAATTCCAGCCGCGACGGTGTAGCATAATCGCGGAGGAGAAGCCATACATGTCAGTATTAAAACCGCGCGCAAGTGCACTCGCACTCGCCGTTACAATTTTCTTTGCGGGAATCGGCACCGGCCTCGCTCTGGCCGCTCAGAGTCACATGGTCAGCGCTCGCACGTACCTGCGCGACGCCCTCAACGCGCTTGAGGCGGCACAGGAAAACAAGGGCGGTCACCGCGCCAACGCGATCAACTTCGTGCGCCAGGCGATCGACGAGGTCAACCTCGGGATTCAGTACGCTAGCGGCTCGTAAAAAGGATGGAACCGCCCGCCTGGCGCGAAGTGCAGACCAAGCACTTTTCTTTCGTACGAGGTTTTTTATGCGTCTTTCAAAGGTTATCGCCGGGTTCGCGCTTGCGTGCACGGTCGGGGCTCCGAGCATTGCTTTCGCGCAGGCAAGCGCAGCCAGCCCCAGCCAGGTTCAGACCGCCGTCCGCGGCGCGTTGCAGTCCGCCGAGCTAACGCCGGAACAGAAGATGAAGATCGCGCCGATGATCAAGCAGTATCAGCAACAGACGGCCAATGCCGATGCGGCAACCAAGAAGTCTGCCAAGGAACAGCTTCTGAAGGGCATCTACGGCGTGATGACGCCCGACCAGCAAGCGAAGTTCAAGGCTTCGCTCAAGTCTTCGCTTGGGGGCTCCGCACCGTAGCGATCCTTGCCCTAAGCCGACATCCCGGCGAACTGCGTTCGATAGAGCCGCGCGTAGAGGCCGCCGCGGGCCAAGAGGGTTGCGTGGCGGCCTTGCTCTACGATGCGTCCGTCGTCGACCACGAAGATAACGTCGGCAGCCAGTATCGTCGATAGCCGATGGGCGATGACCAAGCTCGTACGTCCACGCATGACGACTTCGAGTGCTCGTTGAATGGCGGCCTCGTTCTCGTAATCGAGCGAACTCGTCGCTTCGTCGAGGATCAGAATCCGCGGGTCTTTTAGGAGCACGCGGGCGATAGCGAGGCGCTGGCGCTCGCCGCCCGAGAGTTTGTGGCCGCGTTCGCCGACGGTGGTTTCGTAACCGTTCGGCAGCGATGCGATAAAGTCGGCGATGTTTGCGGCGCGTGCGGCGGCCTCGAGCTCGGCATCCGTGGCGCCGGGTTTGCCGTAGCGCAGATTGCTCGCGACGCTGTCGTGAAAGAGGTAGGTCTCCTGCGAAACGATCCCGATGTCGCGCCGGAGCGATTCGAGGGTAACCGTGCGCAAGTCGTGACCGTCGATCAGCACGCGGCCGCCCTGCGGATCGTAAAAGCGCGGCACGAGCTGCGTGATGGTCGTCTTCCCCGCACCCGACGGACCGACGAACGCCGCGACTTCGCCCGGTCGAACGTGGAACGAGACGTCTTTGAGGATGTCGCGCTTACCGTCGTATGAAAAGGTGACGTTCTCAAAGGCGATGTCGCCGGTGACGTCCGGAAGCGCGATCGCGCCGGGAGGATCGTACTCTTCCGGCGTCATGTCAAGATAGTCGAAGATTCGCTCGAAAACCGCCAACGCGCTGACGATTTGCACTTGGATGCCGGCAAGCGCCGCGGCCGGCCCGTAGAGCCGTCCTTGGATAAAGGAAACGAACGCCACGATCACCCCGACCTTTAGGCTGGAGTTAATCGCGAGCCAACCGCCGCCGAGCCAGACGATCGCCGGTCCCACCACCACCATCGCCGTCACTGAGGCGATGAACCAGCGACCGACCATCGCCAAGTCGATCTCGAGTTGCATGAGCCGGGTTCCGACGTTATAAAACCGCGAACGCTCGTAGGCTTCGCGCGCGAACGACTTGATCAGCGTAATTCCCGAAATCGAGAGCGTCTCTTGCGTAATCGACTCGATCTCGTCACGCTTTTCGCGCGTACTTTTGCGGATCTGATACATTCGCCGGCCAACCGGACCGAGCGGAAAGACCATCAACGGCACGATGATGACGGAAATGAGCGCGAGCCGCCAATCCCAAAGGAACATCGCAACGAGGGTCGTCGCGATCAAGACGATGTTGGTAACGATCGTCGTGAGCGTGCCGGTGACGACGTTATCGACGTTGTCGACGTCGTTGCTGACGCGGTTCATGATCTCGCCGGTCTTCGTGCCGGTGAAGAAGTTCAGCGGCATTCGATGCAGATGCGCGACCAGACTCGTTCGAATGTCGCGCATGATCCCTTCGCCGACCACGGAGTTCAGGTAACCCTGGAGCACGCCGATCGCAGCCGAGAGCAGTGCCGACGCCAGAATAATTCCAACGTCGATTGCCAATCGCTGGAAGTCCTTCTGCGGGATTGCTTCGTCGATGATATGTGCGACGATGAAACCGGGCACGAGCCCCAGCGCCGAAACCGTTACGATGCAGGCGAGCACCGTCGCCTGCTGGCGCCAATAGGGTGCGAAGAGCGCGCCCATTCGCCGCCAATCGACGCGTCGCTTCACTTTTGGTTTTTCGGGCTGATAGATGTTCGACCACATCAGCCCGTGCCCGGCCATCATGATTAGTGCGGAACCGTCACCTGATGCAACGAGACCTTGTTGCCTTCGAGATCTTCGAATGAGGTAATCTTGCAGACGGGCGTCGCGTAGGGATCTTCGACCTCGATGCCCTTGCCGCGCAGCTCGGCGGTCGCCTTGTCGATGTCGTCGACTTCGAAAACGACCCCCGAGGCGCTTCCCGGCGCGCGATCTTGCCACTCGTTCCACAGAATGCTGAAGTATCCGCCGCCGACGTTGGCCTCGTTATATTTCTCGACGCCGTCCTCTTCGTACGGCCCACTAAACTTCAGACCAAGCTTATCTTCGTACCACTTGCGCAGCGTGGCGACGTCCTTCGAGGGATACGCCGTAAAGGCGATTTCTTTGATCACGAATTTCTCCTAATCGATGAGTGAGGTGGGATGTTACGGTAAACAGCGGGCGACTGACCGCGGTTGCCTTGTGCTCGGCGCGCGACGCGAGCGAGGCGCGCCGACATGATGCAGCGGAGCCGCTCGTCGCTCCGCCATCCTGGCTACGCTCCTGCTGCTCGGCCGACTCGCTTCCGCCATCCTGGCTCCGCTCGTCGGTCCGAACCCTCCGCTGCATCATTTCGGCGCGCCTCGCTCGCATCACGCGCCGATGGCGTTTTGTCGAGGCGGAGTCGAAGGGCTCAGGATGGCGCGTGTGGTGCTTAAGGTTCGCCGTTCCTCATGGAGGCGAGCTCTTTGAAGAGCTTCTTTTCCTCATTAGAAAGATTCTGCGGGAGCTGGCCGATCAGACGGACGTACTCGTCGCCGCTGCCGGAGCCTTTGACGTGCGGAAGGCCACGGCCGGAGAGGCGCAGCAAGCGATTGTTCTGCGTGCCGGCCGGAATCTTCATCGCGACTTGTCCGCTCAGCGTTGGAACGTCGACTTCGCCGCCGAGCACGAGATCGTAGATGCTCACCGGCAGGTCGACGTAGAGATCGGCGCCCTTGCGCTTATACGTCGGGTCTTCGTGGAGATGCACGATGAGGTAGAGATCGCCGTTTGGTCCGTTGACGCCGGCACCGCCCTGGCCCGCGAGCCTGATGCGCTGACCTTCGCCGATGCCTTTGGGAATCGCCACTTCGAAGCGCTTACTTGCCAGTACGCGCCCGGTGCCGTGACAGACAGGGCAGAGACGCCCGCTTACGGTCCCGCTTCCGTGACAGCGCGGGCAGATGTCGTCGATTTGCAGCGAGACCGTCTTTTTTCCGCCGGAATACACGTCACGCAAGTCGAGATCGATGCTCGTCTCGAGATCTTGCCCGCGCCGCGCGATCCCCGGGCCCTGCGCCGTCTGGCGGCGACCGATACCGGAGAAGAAGACGTCGAAAAAATCGGAGAATCCGCTCGGTCCGCCGTCGCCGCCGAGATCGAACTCGAACTCTTCGCCGTTGACCGTCGTGCGATACCGCTTTTGCTGTTCGGCTTGCTGCGCAGCTTGCTGCCAATTGGGCCCGAGGACGTCGTATTTTTTACGCTTCTCGGGGTCGCCTAAAACTTCGTACGCCTCGGAAATTTCCTTGAATTTTTCCTCGGCCTCTTTTGTGTTCTTCGGATTCGCATCGGGATGCCACTTCCGCGCGAGCTTCCGATACGCCGATTTGATGTCTTTCTCGGCGGCACTCTTGGGCACGCCGAGAATGGTGTAGTAATCTTTAAAATTCATTCGTCGCTGTGTTTGGCGACGATTACCTGGGCGGGCCGAAGCACGTCATCGCCGAGCGTGTACCCCTTTTGGGTGACCTCGACGATGGTGTCTTCGGCAGCGCCGTCGGCGGGCAGCGTGCCGACGGCTTCGGCGATGCGTGGGTCGAACGTCTTGCCGCGGACCTCCATCGGCTTGACGCCTTCGTTTGCGAGCACCGCCTCAAATCCACGCAATGTCTGCTCGACGCCGTCACGCAGCGTCTCGCCGCCCGCGTTCGACGCGAGCGCGCGTTGTAAATTGTCGAGCACCGGAAGGAAGCGCTCCAGCAGCATCCGCCGGCGCGCCGCGACCATTGAGTCCATGTCGCGCTGAGTTCGCTTCTTATAGTTATCGAAATCCGCGACGGCCAGCAAGAACTTACCGTAGTTCTCGTCGGCACGGGCGGTCGCCGCGGCGAGCTGCTCTTGGAGCGTCGCCGCGGCCGTTTCGTCAATTGTGGCCTCTCCGGCCTCGGTCTTCAAGACCGATGGATCGTCGAACATTGAACCGTCACCGCTCGAGTCGTTACTGCGCTTCTTTGAACTCGGCGTCGATGACGTCTTCGCCACCGGTGCCCGCCGCAGCGCCGTTTCCGGTCGGTGCGCCGTCACCCGCTGCGGCCTGTTCGGCCTGCGGGCCTGCCGCCTTGTAGAGCAGCTCCGCCATCTTGTAGCTGGCCTGCTGCAAGGTTTCGATCGCCGGTTTGATTTCGGCGAGCGTGCCATTCTCGCTGACCCGCTTGAGCTCGGCAAGAGCCGACTCGACTTCACCGCGAGCGCCCGCATCGAGCTTATCGCCCACTTCCTTGAGCGATTTCTCGGTCGAGTAGATCAAGCTCGAGGCGTTGTTGCGAACCTCGGCCTCTTCGCGCTTAGCTTTGTCGGCTTCGGATTGCAACTCCGCGTCGCGCACCATGCGATCGACTTCCTCTTTGTTGAGGTTCGTCGAGGCCGTGATGGTGATCGCCTGTTCCTTACCCGTGCCGAGGTCTTTCGCGCTCACGTTGACGATGCCGTTGGCGTCGATGTTGAAGGTCACTTCGATTTGCGGTACGCCGCGCGGCGCCGGTGGAATGCCTTCCAGCCGAAAACGTCCCATCGTCTTGTTATCGCCCGCCATCTGGCGCTCGCCTTGGAGCACGTGGATGTCGACCGACGTCTGACCGTCTTCGGCGGTCGTGAAGATCTGCGACTTCTTCGTCGGGATGGTCGTGTTGCGATCGATCAGCTTCGTCATAACGCCGCCGAGCGTTTCGAGTCCCAGCGAGAGCGGCGTCACGTCGAGCAATACGACGTCGCGGACTTCGCCCGCGAGGACACCGGCTTGAATTGCCGCGCCGATCGCGACGACCTCGTCAGGATTGACGGTGAGATTCGGCTCCTTGCCCGTCAGCTTGCGGACCAGGTCCTGAATTACCGGCATGCGCGTCGCACCGCCGACCATAATGACCTCGTCGATCTTCGAAACGTCGAGCTTCGCGTCGGCGATGGCGTTACGGAAAGGACCGACGCAGCGATCGGTTAGATCGCTCGTGAGCTCTTCGAACTTCGCTCGCGTGAGCGTGTAGTCAAGATGCTTCGGCCCTTCTTGATCGGCCGTGATGAACGGCAGGTTGATGCTCGTCTGCACGACCGCCGAAAGCTCGATCTTGGCTTTTTCGGCGGCTTCGGTGAGACGCTGCATGGCCTGCTTGTCTTTGCTCAGATCGACGCCCTGATCGCGACGGAACTGTTCGACGAGCCACTCGACGATGCGGTGGTCGTAGTCGTCGCCGCCGAGATGCGTGTCGCCGTTGGTCGCTTTGACTTCGAAGACGCCGTCACCAACCTCGAGGATCGATACATCGTATGTACCGCCGCCGAGATCCCAGACGAGAATCGTCTCGTTGCCCTTTTTTTCGAGACCGTAGGCGAGCGCCGCCGCCGTCGGCTCGTTGATGATGCGCAGCACGTCGAGGCCGGCGATCTTGCCGGCGTCCTTCGTGGCTTGGCGCTGTGAGTCGTTGAAATACGCGGGCACGGTGATCACCGCTTTGGTGACGCGCTCGCCGAGATAGTTGCTCGCGTCGTTAACGAGCTTCTGTAAGATCATCGCCGAGATCTCTTGCGGCGTGTAATCCTTGCCGTCGATCTTGACGTGATAATCGCCTTCGCCCATGTGGCGCTTGATCGAGCTGATCGTGCGTTCTGGGTTGGTGATCGCTTGACGCTTCGCAAGCTGTCCGACGAGACGTTCGCCGGTTTTCGTGAACGCCACCACCGAAGGCGTCGTACGCGATCCTTCGGCGTTGGGGATGACGACGGGCTGGGTGCCCTCCATTACGGCGACGACCGAGTTGGTCGTGCCAAGGTCGATGCCGACCGTCTTAGCCATAAAACTTCATACCTCGTTCTTTTGAATTATCCGACTGCGCTGGACCAGCTATGCCTGAAGGTCTGGCTCAGCCGAGGTTTAAGCCGAGCGCCGGACCCCCGGCGACGCCTTGCCGCTTACGGCAGGCCGGATTGTGGACTGACCGCACCATCATACACGATGCGCGGTCGGAGTTGTTTCACTTTTTAGACACGAATGAGGGGCCCGCGGTTGCAGGCCCCCCCTTGTTTCGTCCTCGCCCTTCACCCTTCGACTACGGCGCCCAGTTTATCCTGAGCGAGCGGAGCGAGTCGAAGGGCGCCTCCGCTCAGGGTGACAGCGCTTAGGGCTGCTCCTCTGGTTGTTGCTGCTGCTGCTGTTGCTGCTGCGGGGGCTGCGGCTGCTCGGCCGGCGTCTCGGTCAGCTTGATCGCGACGAACTTCTTCATACCCTGCGACCAAACGTTGAGGCGGATCGTATCGCCGGGCTTCTTCGATGAGATGTAGTTGTGCAGCGACTTGATGTCGTTGTACTGCTGACCGTCGACCTGCAGGATGACGTCGCCCGGCTGGATACCCGCCTGGTCAGCAGGCGAGCCTGAGAAGACCTGCTGGACGGCGACGCCGCCGCTGCCGCTGAAACCAATCTGGTTCTTGACGCCGGCGCTTAGCGAGGCCATGTAGATCCCGAGGAAGCCGGTATCGGTGCCCTGGTGCGCTCCGGGATTCTTCTGGAGCTCCCCAACCACGCTGCGAACCGTGTTCGACGGGATGGCGAAGCCGATGCCCTGCGCGTACGCTGATTTCACGGTCGACTGGTTCATGCCGATGACCTGCCCATCGATGTCGATGAGCGGGCCGCCGGAGTTACCAGGATTGATCGGCGCCGAGGTCTGGAGCAGACCTTTGAAGTCGATCTCGCCACCGTTTTCAGTCGGAATCGGCTCGTGGCGATCGAATCCCGAGACGACGCCGACGGTTACCGTTTGCTGCAGTTGGAGCGGTTCACCGATTGCGATCGCCCATTGGCCCTGCTCGAGACGGGTGGAATCGGCAAGTTCGAGCGGCGGCGGAAGCTTGTGGTAATTATCTACGCGCAGCAATCCGACGTCGGCAGCCAGATTATATGCAACCACGTGCGCCGGCACCCGGTCGCCGTTTGCAAAAACAACCGTCAGCTGCGTAACCTTTCCGCCGTTGGGCGGCTGAAGGACGTGGGCATTGGTGACGATGTCGCCCTGCGAGTCGACCACGAAGCCGGAGCCCGACGCCTCCTCTTTGTAGGGCTGAGCGATACCCGGACCCTGACCGCCGAAAAACTGTTGAAAGAAAGGATCTGCCGGAACCACTTGCTGGCCGTTGACCTGCTCCGTGATCGCGACGACCGACGATTTCGTCCGCTTGACGGCGCTGACGATGCGGTCCTGATCGCTGACGCCGCTCAGTGGAACGGCGGCTACTGCCGGCGGCGTCCGGTCGGGTCCGGTAGCACCGCCGAAATGACTGCTCGCATAGAGCATCATGAGGAAACTTCCGACAACGGCGCCCACAAGCCCGACTATGATCGTGGGCAGTACGCGATTGTTCATCATTACTTAATTTTTTCCATAAAAAAGAGCTGTCTTGAACTCATCTACCCACCTAACGCAAAAAAGTCGCAGATGGTGTCGCTGACGACCAGGCCGTCCCGCAGGCGAATAACGCGGCGGGCGTTGCGGGCGATCTGCTCGTCGTGGGTCACGACGACAATCGTGCGACCGCTTTCATGGAGTTTGCTGAAAAGGGCCATAATTTCTTCACCCGTCTTCGAATCGAGGTTGCCGGTCGGCTCGTCGGCTAGGAGCACGGCTGGGTCGTTGATTAAGGCGCGCGCGACGGCGACCCGCTGCTGCTCGCCCCCGGAGAGCTGACTGGGCTGGTGGCGGCTACGGTCACCCAGACCAACCTGCTCGAGGGCCAATTGGGCGAGCGCCAGCCGCTGCTGCGCTGGGAGACCCGCATAGAAGAGCGGCAGCGCTACGTTGTGTAACGCGTCCGTCCGCGCCAGCAAGTTGAACCCCTGAAAGACGAACCCCATCTTCCGAAGTCGGACGGCGGCGAGCGCGTCATCGTCGAGCTTAGAGACCTCGACGCCGTCGAGCATATAGGTGCCGCTGGTCGGCGAGTCGAGGCAGCCGATCAGGTTCATCAGCGTCGACTTGCCCGAGCCCGAGGGCCCCATGATTGCGACGTACTCCCCGCGCTCGATAACGAAGCTGATGCCGTGCAGCGCCGGCACCCGTAGCGCGCCGTTCACGTAGATCTTGGTGATCTCGCGCAGTTCGATCGCGCGCTGCCCCGGGTCGCGCTCATTCATAGCGAAGAGCCTCGATCGGATCGAGTCCCGCCGCACGGTAGGCGGGATACGTCCCGAACGCCAGCGTGATCGCGCCCGCAAAGAGCGTGGCCAGCAGTACCGAGGAGAGCCACGGCACCGGTACGATCACACCCGAGATCTTGACGATGTACTGCGTGTTGATCCACCAGCCGATCGCGATGCCCGCCAGCGTCCCGAGGGCGCATCCGGTGAACGTCAGAATCGCGGCTTCGAAGAAGAATTGCGCTAGCACTTGAGCGCGGCGGGCGCCGATCGCTTTGCGAATGCCGATCTCGCGCGTGCGCTCCGTGACCGAGACGAGCAGGATGTTCATGATCCCGATGCCGGAAACGACCAGCGAAATCGCCGCGATCACGCCGACGACGAGCGTCAATCCGTTAAAGATTCTCGCGGCTAGCTGGGCAAGGAAGAAATTGTCAAAGGTCTGGTAAGAGAATTTTCCATTCTTGAGTTGGCTCAGCGCGCTCTTGACGGCGTCTTCCGTGCTTGCGATCGTGCCGATGTCGGCGATCAGGACCAAGACCTGATAGCTCTTGCGTTCGGGAAGAAAGTGCCGCTCGAAGGTCGTGTACGGCAGATAAACGTCGGAGCCGAAGTTATAGTTCTGTGCGCCGCTCGGTGGCTTCTCCAGGACGCCCACGACGCGGCAGGGCAGCGAGCCGACGCGGATAGTAGCATCGAGGATCGAGCCGCTCGGCTCGAGCTGTTCTGCGCCGTTCGCCGAAAGGACGCAGACACGCGCGCCGTCGTCGACCTCTTCTTGTGAGATCAGCCGGCCTTGCGCGATCGGCTGCGAGAAGAACTCGGGTTGCGCGCCGGTGGGTCCGGCAGCGACCTGGACCGTGTTATGGCCGGCGCGCGCCAGCAGGGTTGGCTGAGAGTACGGTATCGCGAGCCGCACGTTGGCGATGGACTGTAGTCGATCGATCTCGCTGAAACTCACCGCCTGCTGTTGGTTGAAGCCGTTGCGGCTGTTGGGGTAGACCAAGAACGTGTAGTTGCTGAAGCCCTGGAAGATTCCGGTCGTCGCGCCGGTCATTGCGTGTCCGAGAATCTGAATTGCGATGACCGCGCCAACGCCGACGATGAGACCAGCCATCGAGAGCGCCGTGCGCAAGCGGTTGGCCGCGAGCGTCGCCAGCGCTTCGGTCAAATAGTTCACCCTCGCAGCGCCTCCACCGGATCGAGCCGGCTCGCGCGTGCCGCCGGGTAGACACCGAACGTCAGGCCGACGCCGAGTGAGAAGAGGAAGGCGTAGATGACGACGGTTGGCCAGGGTATCGCGATCGATCCCAGCGTTCGCTCGAGCGCATCTTTGGCGAGCGCGATCGCACCGATGGCCAGCAATAATCCTGCAGCTCCGCCGATCAGCGAGAGAAAGGCCGCCTCGGTGAGAAACTGCGCGACGATCTCTTCGCGGCGTGCTCCGATCGATTTGCGGATCCCGATCTCGCGGGTGCGCTCGGTCACCGCGACGAGCATGATGTTCATGATGCCGATGCCTGCGACCAGCAGCGAGATCGCTCCGATCGCGGTCAGGCTCACCGCGATCACGTTGATGATCTTCTGCTGTTGCTCGAGTTGTTCGCGAATGCTGTCGACGCGATATTTTGCGTAGGCGCCGTGCGCGTGCGTCAGCGTGGTGAGCGTCGCGCTGCGAGCCGCGTCCTCGGCCCCGGCCGATGGCGTCCAAATCAGCAGTCCGTCAATCGGTCCGGGCACGAAGGCATGAAACGTCGTGTAAGGCAGAATGAAGTAATACGAGCCGCCGAAATAGCCTTTGCCGCCGGTGCCGTCGCTGCTGTCGGGCACGCCGGCGATCTCGAAGCGCGATCCGTTGACCTTCAGCGTCTGCCCGATCGCGGACTGCTCGCTGCCGTAGAGATGAACCGCGAGGTCCTGCGAGATAAGGCCGACGCGCGCGGCCGATGCCACCTCGTCATCGCTAAAGCCGCTTCCGGCCAAGAGCTTGAGTCCGGGGTCGTCAGCGTGCCAGGAGAAGGCGAAGGCTGCGACCTTCTTGTTACCGTTACGGACGTTGACGTAGCGGCTGCTCTCGCTTGATAGAAAGAAACTGTAGAAGGGGACGACGCGCGCGATCGTGCCTCCACCGTTCGCG
Organism: Candidatus Cybelea sp.; assembly: GCA_049800655.1. Classification (GTDB taxonomy): domain Bacteria; phylum Vulcanimicrobiota; class Vulcanimicrobiia; order Vulcanimicrobiales; family Vulcanimicrobiaceae; genus Cybelea. The sequence continues at coordinate 29,947 of JBARKF010000071.1, read as the reverse complement.
GCGACCAGCTCAGCGTCGCGATAACTCATGCGCGCGACGTCCGGATCGGCTTGCTTGGGATCGACGTGGACGACCAGCGACGGATCCGAGCCACTAAGGAAGGCAGCGTTGATCGCCTTGGCGGCACCCACGCTCAGGCCGTACACGGCGTCGACTGCGGCCACGCCGATCACCATTCCCAGCAGCGTCAGCAGAGAACGCGTTTTGTTGCGCATCAACGCGTCGAAGGCTTCACGCACGTATTCGAGATACCGCATGCGCGCTACGTGCTACATCGGAGAAGGCGACGGGCTCGGCGTGGCGATAGTCACCGCCGCACCCTGTGTCAGCACCGGCGACGGCGCAAGCACGATCGATTCGCCCGGTCGCAGCCCGCTGCGCACGACACTCGACGTTTCGTTGCTCTTGCCGATCGTGACGGCCCGCTTCGAAGCCCTTCCCGCCGCGACGACCCAGACGTACTTCTTGGCTTTCGCGCCGGCGACGAGCGCGCCGTTCGGAACGACCAGGACGTGGTGCAGCACGGTAGTGAGAATGTCGACGTCGGCGGACATACCGTCCTTCATGAAGGGCGCGATGCGCTCGAGCGCGATGACGGTCAGCACCTGTTTGGTCGTTGCCGAGGGATCGTCGGATTTTTGCGCTGTCGGTGCGATCGCCACCACGCGGCCGGGAAAGGTGGCGCCGCCGAAATCCTCGCCGCTGACGATCGCGTCTTGGCCGACCGCAACGCGCGCGATGTCCTGCTCGTCGACCTTCGTGCGGACGATGAACGTGCGACCGAGCGCGATCGTAAAGAGCGATTGCCCGGCCGTAACGGCGTCCCCGGCTTGAATCGGTCGCAGCGAGTCGTTCGTCTGCGGCGCGACCGTTTGAATAACCCCGTCGAAGGGCGCGACGATGCGCGAAAATGCCAGCTGCTGCTGATTTTGATCGTTGATGATGCGGGCTTTCTGTGCGGCCGCAACCGCAGACTGGATGCTGTCGCCGGCGTAGCTCGTGACCGCGCCGAGCTTCAGTTGCGCGATCGCCTGGTCGTACGTAACCTTGGCTTGATCGAACTTCGCCTTGTCCTGATCGAGCTGCTGACGCGGAATCGCTTGGTTTTTGTAGAGCTCGGCGTCGGCATCGTAGATGCGCTGGGCCTCATCGAGGTTTGACTTGGCGGTCTCAACCTGTCCTTGATAGCCGACCTTGGCGTTGCGTTCCTGAACGCGCGCGAGATCGACGTTGGCGCTGGCCGAGAGGTAGTCGGCGCGCGAGCCCGCGGCCGAATATTCGAGGGTTGGGTTGTAGACGACCGCGAGCAGTTGACCCGCAGTAACGCTCTCACCGGCGCGGGCGTAGAGCTGCGCGATGTTCCCAGCGACCAGCGCCGGAATCGTCTCAGTCTGCGGCCGCTGCAGCACGCCGCTCTCGGGCAGCTTCTCTGAGAACGTCGTCAGGGTGACGCGTTGGAGCGTCACCGGCGTTTTCGTGCGGCCGCGCTCGAGGGTGATGGTCAGGCCTACGACGAGTACCAGTGCCGCGACGACGATGACGAGATTTCGAAGGCGCTTCATTCGGCTCAGAGATCGGCGACGGCGCTTTGCGCGGTGAACGTTCCCAGCGAAACGCGCAACTTGACGACGGCATCGACGTAGTTGACGCGTGCAGCGACGTCATCGTTGAGGGCGGACTGCGCGGCCTGCTGCGCTTGGAGCACGTCGTAGATCGTCTTCACCCCCGCCTTGTACTGCAGCTGCGCGATGCGGGCCGACTCCGTTCCGTAGGCCGCTTCCTGCTTGGCCCATGCCAGCTGCGCGAGCGCCGTCGCCGCCGCGCGGTAGTTTTGGCGCACGTCCAGCTCGGCTTGCAGCAGTGTCTGCTCGAACGCAGTCTTCGCCGAGGCGAGTTGCGCTTCGTCGTTGACGCGTTCGCTATGGCGACCGTTGTAGTCGATTAAAGGGAGCGTGAAGGTGGATACCGCCTGCAGGAACCAGTAGCCGGCCGAGCCGCGCGAAACGATGCCCAAACAGTTGGGCGGCAGGTGCTCGGCGAGGCATTGCTGCGAGAGATCGTTTTGGAGAAAGACGGCATTGGTCGGCGAGAACTGATTGCCGAGCGCCGCCGAGATCGAGACTTGCGGAAAGAGCTCGACGTTCCAGCCGCGCCGCGTATAGTTGGCGGCGAGAACGGCCTCGTGCGCCGCAGCGATGTCGGGGCGGTACACCTGGGCAATCGTGACCAGCGAGTCGACGCTTCCGTGCGGAAGCGGCGGTTGCGGAACGAGGTTCGGGGTCGCGAATTGGGTTTGAAGCGGCGCGCCGATTTGCTGCGCAAGCGCTTCCCTAGCATCCTCGACCGCGGCGCGGTCGGCGACCAGCGCCGATTCGCTCTTTGCCGCCGAGGTCAGTGCTTGAAGCACGTCGACGCCGGCGGCGACTCCCGCTTTGACCCTCACTCTCGCGAGAACGGTGAGTGCATTCTGGTAGTCGAGCGCCGCTTGGTCGACCACGACGATCGCTTGCCGCTGGACGATGCCGTAAAACGAGTTGCTTACGCTGGTTGCGATTTGATCCTCGGTGTTGGCCAGTGTATTTTGAGCTTGCTGCGTCTGGGCGCGCATCGCCGCCAACGTCAGAAACGCAAACCCTCCGCTCGTGAGATTCCAGTTGGTGATGCCGACTTGCGCGGTATTTTGGCTGACGACGTTCTCTTGCGACTGCCCGATGACGGCATAGGCGCCTTGATAGTTGGCGCTCTTCGAAAGCCAGCTCTGCAGCATTCCGTTGACCGTCGGATAGGCGACGCCGCGCTGCAAGGCGAGATTGTGCTGGGCTTGGGTCACCGCCGCTTCCTGGGTTGAAACCGTCTGGCTGTGATCCAGCGCAAAAGCGACCGCATCGCCGAGCGTCATCGCGGCCGCGAGAACGGGAGCCAGCATCACCCCCCGAACAGTCCGCTGACGCCCGCCTGCAGCAGGGCAGCGCCGATCAAAATGAGGAGCGGGACGAGCCACGCCAACGCGTTGCGCATGCCGGCCAGGATGCGCATCATCAGGATGTTCAGCCCACAACCCCAGAGTGAGAAGAGCTGAATACCGCCGAGAAAGATGCCCAGCCGTCCGGTGGCGCCCGGCGCTAAGAGCGCGAGGCTCGGTACGGCGCGGCTGATGTCGCCGACGGTGGCAAAGTGGTCGGCTCCCAGCACTCGGCAGATGATGCCGAGCACGAGGTAAAAGAGTCCCAGCGAAGGCACCGCGATGTTCATCGATCCGGCGAACAAGTGCTTGAAGTCACCCGTGCCCCGTCCCAGCGTGGAGCCGGCGAGCAGAATCACCGCGTTGAGCAGTGTCGCAATAAAGAGGCCAATCACGATACCGCCGACGCTGAGGACGGCCTGGTATGCGGGCGGATTCGCGACTCGGGCGAGGATCCGCTGCTTTTGCTCGTCGCTGAGCGATGCGTAGAGCGGGCTTGTCGCGAGCGCGTGCTGCATGGTCCCGTACGACGCGTGCTGCGAAGCGGGTTGCTCCAAGAAATAACCGACGATCATCAGTACCAGCGTCACGAGCAGTGCCCAGCGCCAGACCGGAGTCGCGCGTAATGATTCGAAGGCGTCTTTTGGCGCGACGATGATATCGAGGACGGTCTTAAGACCATTGACCCTCGGAGTCTGCGAGATTTCAGCAGCCACTTCAGCCCACTCTACCTTAGCTTCCTAAAATTCTTACCAACGAACCTCCCTTTTAGGCATCCCGCCTAGGTTTTCTTACTCTCGGCAGGTGACGTTCGTGGACTTTTCGGGGCGAAGATCGGGCGCGAGTCGCCGCAAAATCGCCTCGCGCACGCACTCGAGGCGCTCGTCGCGCAGCTGCAGCATGCGCATCTGGATCAACAGACGCGCGCGGCGCAGCGCCCGGCGCGAGAAGAGCTGCTCGGGCGAGAGCGGCATGGCCGCCGGCGACGGATGCGTAGAGGGATGCGGGGAGGGACGGGACGGGGCTGCGGCGGCCGTAGCCGGCAGCAGGAGCGCCAAGAGAAGGCAAAGCGGCATAGGAAGCACCTCCGAGAGCGAATTCACGCGCCGGCGCGGGGGAGCAAGGACAGGCGGCTAAAAGCAAGGCAGGTGAGCTCAGACGCCCTAACCGTCCCCGCGCCCCCGTCCGAGGCCTACCTCCGCATCGTTCCGCTCGGAGGCTGCGGCGAGATCGGCCGCAACATGACCGTCATCGAAACCAACGACGATGTGGTCGTCGTCGATTGCGGCCTGATGTTTCCCGACGACGAGATGTACGGCGTCGACATTGTCATCAACGACTTCACGTACGTACGTGAACGGGCGGCGAAGCTGCGGGCCCTGCTCGTCACGCATGGCCACGAAGATCACATCGGCGGCATCCCCTACTTCGCGAAAGAGTTTCCAAACGTCCCGATCGTCGGCACGCCGCTGACGATTGCACTCATCAAAGCGAAATCACGCGAGCAGCGTATCAACGAGGCCGAATTCACCGAAGTGCAACCCGGCAGCCGAGTGCGATACGGTACGATCGAAGCCGAGTTCGTTCACGTCAATCATTCGGTCGCGGGAGCATGCGCGCTGGCGCTGCGAACGCCGGTCGGCACGATCTTTCACACCGGCGATTTCAAGTTCGACCAGACGCCGATCGATGGCAAGCCGGCAGATTTTGCCCGAATCGCACGCGTCGGCGACGAGGGCGTGCTCTGCATGCTCTCCGACTCCACGAATGCCGAGCGCCCGGGCCATACGCTCTCGGAGCGAATCGTCGGCGAGGCCTTCACCTCGATCTTCTCGCACGCCAAGGGACGCATCGTCGTCGCATCGTTCGCGTCGAACGTTCCGCGCATCCAGCAGACCGTGGATCACGCGGTCCGCTTCAATCGAAAGATCGCCTTCCTTGGGCGTTCCATGCGCAACGTCGTGCACTTCGCCGGGGAGCTAGGTTACTTGCGGATACCGGGCGAGACACTGATCCGAATCGAAGAGATCGATAGCTATCCCCCCGAGCGCATCGTCGTGATGACGACCGGATCGCAGGGCGAACCGATGAGCGGCCTCGCCCGGATGTCAGTCCGCGATCACAAACACTTCCGTATCGTCCCGGGGGACACCGTCGTCATCAGCGCGACTCCGATTCCCGGCAACGAGAAGAGCGTTCACAAGACGATCAATAACCTCTGCAAGCTCGGCGCAACCGTCATCCATGGCACCGATGGGCGCGCGCACGTCTCAGGCCACGCCTCGCAAGAGGAGCTGCTGCTCATGCTCAATCTCGTGCGCCCGGAGTTTCTCATTCCCGTCCACGGCGAGTACCGGATGCTCGACGCGCACAAGCAGCTGGCGGTGCGAACGGGCGTCGAGGCCGGTAACGTCTTTCTCGCCGACAATGGCGACGTGTTCGAGTTTACCCACGAGTACGGCGACAAGGTCGGGAAGACGTACGGCGGCCACGTCTTCGTCGACGGCTCGGGCATCGGCGACGTTGGCGAAGCGGTGTTGCGCGATCGAAAGGCGCTTTCGAACGACGGCATCATGATGGTCGTCGTCGCGATCGACAGCGAAGAGGCGCGCGTGATCGCCGGGCCGGATTTGATCTCGAAAGGCGTCTTTTACATTCCCGAAGCCGACGGCGTGCTCGACGAGCTTCGCAACGAGCTGCGCAGGACGATCGAAGAGATCTCTGTTGACGCAATGCGCGACGTCAACAGCGTCAAAGAGCACATCCGCAGTGCCTTAGCCGGCGCGGTTCACGCTCGCACCAAACGCCGCCCCGTCGTCATCCCCGTCGTGATGGAGGTGTAGCGCACTCGACGCGAGCGATCACCGCGTCGGTGAATTCGGTGGTGGTGGCGTGGCCGCCGAGGTCGGCGGTCGCGATTCCGTCGGCGACGGCGGCGATCGCGGCGTCGTATATCGCCTGCGATGCTTTTGCGGCGCGAGGATCGTCGACATACGAGAGTGCGGCGGCGGCGGCGAGGATCATCGCCAACGGATTCGCGACGTTTTTGCGGTGCAGGCGCGGCGCGGTGCCGTGCGGAGCTTCCGCCATCACGGTCGAAGGCTTCAGATGTTCGTCGAAGGCTAAGACGACGGACTCCGCGCCGGCGATCGAGCCAAAGAGCTGCATGACGAGATCCGAGAGACAATCGCCATCGCGATTGAGCGCAGGGATCACGAGCGGAGAATCGCCGGCCGTCGATAGCAGCAACGCATAGGTCGCGTCGATCAGCTGCGGATCGTAGGGAACGCCGGGATGGCGCCCCGCTGCCGCGTCCATCTCTTCTTTGAGCATACCTTCGTAGATCGGGCTGACGGTGAACTTCGGACCGCCGAAGACCGTGGCGCCGAGCTTCTCCGCGTGCACGAACGCATACTCGGCGACGTGGCGGCAGACGCGGCGTTCGATCGTTTCCGTGCGCGAGGCGGTCTCCTCAAGACCCGCGCCGCTGCGCCATTCGGCTGCGCCATACGCATCGCCGACCGCCATGCGAACCACGGAAATTGGGGCGTGAATGCCGCCGACGGGAAGCACGCGTGGCAGTTTGCGCCCGGTGCGAACGATGACGCTCGCGCCGATGCCCTCGCGAAGGATGCGGTTGGGCGAACCGACATCGTCGCGACCTTCCGGCGTAATCGTTGCGGCTTTCAAGCCGACGCGATGGCGCTTCATTGCCGCGGCGGCCTCGAGAACGACGCGGTTTGCCGTTGCGCGGCGGTTGGTCAGCGATAGATCGTACCGCTCGAACTCGAGCGCGAAACCAATCGACGCCGGTTCCAACACGCGCAGTGCTTCGAGCAGTAACTCTTGTCCGGTCTGATCGCCCTCGAGGACGACGAGCGTCGGCGTCGGCAAAATGAACTCCAGCTATGACGAAGAAGAGAGAGATTTCATGGCACGCACCCGCAGACGGGCGTATGCGAGGACACGGCTCAACCTCGAGATTGTCGGAATTGCCGCGGTCGCACTCGCCGTGTTTTGCGGCGTGGCCCTGGCCGTTCCGCATCACTCCGGCGCCGTCGGCGGCTGGACCGCTGCGGAACTGCGCCGACTCTTTGGAGATGCGGCGCCGCTTTTCCCGGTGCTCATCGCTCTCTTCGGCGCGATCGTCTTCTTAGAGATCAACGTCCCGCGCATGATCGCGGGTCTCGGCACCAGCGCGCTTGCGTACTTCTTGCTCGTGACCGCGGTATTCGGCGCGGGCGGCCCGCACCGTGGGGGCGTTGTGGGAGCGAATATTTTTTGGGCGCTGCACGCACTGGTCGGCAGCGTGGGCGCCTGGATCCTGCTCATCGTGGCGCTGCTCTCCCTGACGCTCTGGCTCACCAACGCCAGCATGAAACAGTTGATCGGCCGCGTCATCGTCTTCTTCGGCGGTCTTCGTCCGCCGCCGGTGCCGAGACTCCCGAGACTCAAAGTAGAGCTTCCGCGCAACAACCAGTCACTTCGCGAGGCTTTCGCGTTGCCCGTGCAACCCATCGTGCCCACAACGGTTGACGAGCCCGAGCCCCCCGTCGTCGTGCGCGAACAACCCCCGGTCATCCTGAGCACTTCGTCCTTCGACAGCGCCGCTTCGCAGCGCGCTCAGGATGACAAGACTATACTCGGGGCAGCCTCCGTCGAAGGGCGGCCGTACCGCCTGCCGGATCTTTCGCTCTTCGATGTGCCCCCGAGCCAGAACGTCGACGAGTCCAACCGCACGCACATATTAGAAGACACGCTCGCGAGCTTCGGCGTCGGCGTGAAGGTTTCGCACATCGAACGTGGGCCGTCGATAACGCGCTACGAGCTCAAGCCCGAGCGCGGCGTGAAGATCTCGCGCATCGCGGCGCTCGCCGACGATCTGGCGTTGGCGCTGGCGGCAACCAGCGTGCGGATCGAGGCGCCGATTCCGGGAAAGTCGGCAGTCGGCATCGAGGTTCCGAATCAGACCGTCTCGATCGTGGCGATTCGTGAAATTCTCGATGCGCTACCAAATCGCGGCCAGGTGCCGCCGCTCTGGATGGCGCTCGGCAAGGACATCACCGGCCGCCCCGTCTTTGGCGATCTCTCGATGATGCCGCACCTGCTCGTCGCCGGCGCGACCGGTGCCGGCAAGTCGGTCTGCCTCAACGCGATCATCGCCTCGCTGCTCGTCAGCGCGACCCCCGATCAAATGCAGATGCTGATGATCGATCCCAAGCGCGTCGAGCTCACGGTCTTCAACGGCATCCCGCATCTGATCAAAGACGTCATCGCCGACCCGCGGCTTGCCGCCGGAGCCCTCTTCGAGATGACCAAAGAGATGGAAGCGCGATACGAGCGTTTTGCCAAAGCCTCGGTTCGAAAAATCGAGGAGTACAACGCGAAGTATCCCGACGAGCGGCTGCCATACGTCGTCATCGTCATCGACGAGCTCGCCGACTTGATGCTCATCGCCCCCGCCAAGGTCGAAACCACGATCATGCGGCTCGCCCAGTTGGGGCGCGCGACTGGGATCCATCTCGTCGTGGCGACGCAGCGTCCGTCGGTAGACGTGATCACCGGACTCATCAAAGCGAACGTGCCGTCGCGCATCGCCTTCGCCGTAAGTTCGCAGGCCGACTCGCGGGTGATCCTCGACCTGAACGGTGCAGAGCGTCTGCTCGGCCGCGGCGATATGCTCTACCTACCGATCGACGCGCCGAAGCCGATTCGCGCGCAAGGAGCGCTGATCACAAACGCCGAGGTCGGCCGGCTCGTCGAGTTTTGGGCCCGTCAGGCGCGTCCCGACAACCTGCTCGACGTCGAGGTGGTTCCGGTCAGCGACGACGAGCTGCGCCGCGATATCGACCCGCTCTGCTACGAAGCGGCGAAGTTTATCATCGAAACGAATTATGCATCGACGGCGGCGCTGCAATCACAGTTTTCCATCGGCCATCCGCGCGCGGTGCGGGTGATGAAGCAACTCGAGGACTTCAAGGTCGTCGGCCAGCACGAGGGCACAAAGCCGCGCAAGATTTTGATCGGGCTGCCGGAGGTCGAACTCATGGCCTCGCGGCTCGGCCGCGACGCAACCGCCCAGCAAGATCTCTTCAGCAGTGCGGATTAAGGCGCTTCTCGTCGCGCTCGTTTCGTTCGCGCTCTTTATCGCTTTGGGCGTTTGGGTAACGCATCACGGCGAGTCGGCCGCGCTGACGGCGTTCGAATCGGCGCTGCTCAATCATTCGACCCTCATCGCGTGGTGGCTCACCTGGGCCTGTTACCCGAAGCTCCTCGTCCCGCTTGGGGTAATCTTGTTGCTTCTTGCGTGGCGATTTCCGGCGTGGCGAACGCGCATTATCTTTAGCATCGTGATGCTGCTGCTCTGTTGGCAGGGTGCCGATATCTCGCAGCACCTCTTTGCGCGGCCGCGCCGGCTCGACTGGGTCGTCAAGCACGAAACCGCCTTCTCGTATCCCAGCTCGCACGCCGCGATCGTCGTGGGATTCTACGTCCTCTGGGCGGTGATGCTATATATGTCGGAGCTGCCGCGCGCGGTGCGTACGACCGCCGCCGCCTTGCTCCTGCTTTTATCGATCGCCATCTGCTGGAGCCGGCTCGCGCTTGGCGCCCATTACGTGACCGACGTGATCGGGGGCGCGCTGCTCGGTCTCGCGCTGGTTTGTGCCGGCTTGGCGATCCTTCCGCGCGCGCCGGCGCCGCCGGTTGCGGGGCGAGCCTACGGCGCGGCCGAATAGAACCGCATGCCCCCAGACGACCCCGTGCTCGCGGACATCGAGCGGAAGCTCGATACCGGCATCCCGCTATCCATGGAAGACGGTCTCGCGCTCTACCGCACGGGCGATCTGCACAATCTCGGGCAGTTAGCGCGGCGAGAGAAGGAGCGAAAGAGCGGCAAGAAGGTCTTCTACGTCCTCAATCGTTACATCAACTCGACAAACGTCTGTTTCGCCGGCTGCACGTTCTGCTCGTTTGCCGCCGACGAGTTTAAGGAACCCGAGCGCATCTTTCGCATGACGCCCGATCAAGTTTTTACCAAAGCGATCGAGACCGGAACGAACTTCAATCAGATCCACATCGTCGGCGGCCACGATCCGCGTCAGCTCTCGCTCGACTATTGGCTTCCGGTGATGCGCCGTTTTAAGGCGGCGTTGCCGCACGTGCAGCTCTCGCTCTTTACCGCGGCCGAGATCGAATATATGGCCAAACGACACCGCCTCTCATTTCCGGCGATCGTCGCGGCGCTCAAGGAAGCCGGTCTCGATAACGTCAACGGTGGCGCTGCCGAGATTTTTGCCGACGCGACGCGGACAAAGATCTGCCCGAACAAAGTTTCGGCGGCGAACTGGATGGTGATTCACGAAGAGCTGCACCGCCAAGGCGTCGCAAGCAACGCGACGATGCTCTACGGGCACATCGAGTCGCTCGAGGATCGGGTCGATCACTTGATACGGCTGCGCGAATCCCAGGAACGCTCGCCCGGGTACAACGCGTTCATTCCGCTCGCGTTTCATCCCGACGGCAACGAGTTATCGTACTGCGGCTGGACGACCGGTCTCGACGACATTCGCACCTTCGCGGTTGCGCGGCTGATGCTAAACAACTTCGACCACATCAAAGCCTATTGGATGATTCAAGGCTTGAAAGTCTGCCAAGTTGCGCTCAATTTTGGCGCCGACGACATGGACGGCACGCACGGTTCCACCGACGAAGAGATGATCTACCACTCGGCGGGCACCAGCTCGGGGCAATACGTCGACGATCGTGAGTTCCGTCGCCTGATCGAAGAGGCCGGCTACGTTCCGGTGCGCCGTAACTCTACGTACGATGAGTTCACCTGGGATTGGACTCCTCCAACCGTCGAACGCGAACCCGCGCTCGCTCTCCCCGTGTCATCCTGATGACGACCCTTCGTTGCGGGCGCATCAAGTACACGAACGACTTGCCCGTCTACGCCGCCTTCGACGCAGGCGCGATCGAGTATCCCGGTTCGCTGCACGCCGACACGCCCGCGCGCCTAAACGCGATGCTGCTCGATGGCGAGCTTGATCTGAGTCCGATCAGCGCGTTCACTTGGGCGGCGAACTCGCGGGAGCTGGTGTTGCTGCCCGACCTCTGCATCGGTGCGCGCGACGAAGTTGTCTCGGTGGTGCTGGTCTCGACGGTTCCGCCGGCTGCGCTCGATCGTACGCCTATCTTCGTGACCGAGGAGTCGGCCAGCGGGCGCAATCTCTTGCGAGTGATTCTCGAGCGGCGTTATCGCGTGCGGCCGACCTATGTGAACGAGCCGCAGCCGTTCGATCGAGCGGTCTCCGGAAAGCCGACGCTGCTGATCGGCGACTCGGCGATCGACGCGATCGAGAGTTTTCCGCCCAATTGCGTCTACGATTTGGGACGACTCTGGCACGAGTGGACGGCGCAGCAGACGGTCTTTGCCGTTTGGGCGGCCCGCCGCGAGGTTTACGAACGCGACCTCGCCGCGGTGCGCCAGTGCATGCACGCGCTTACCGACGCGTACACCTGGTCGCGTTCGCACGGTAGCGAGGTAGTCGCGCTCGCGCATCAGACGATACCACGGCCCGCGGGATTCTATCAGACGTATTACGGTAAGCTGAACTTCACGCTTCACGTCGCGGCGCAGAGCGGGCTTGCGGCCTACTGCCGCGAGCTCGTCGCGATCGGCACGATTCCAAAACTGCCTTCGTTTGCCGAGGCACTCGGTGCCCTCGCTAGTTAATCTGCTCGACCGTGCCGCCTCCGGCGGGCGTCTCTCGTTCGATGAAGGCCTTCGGCTCTACGAAGAAGCCGATATTCACGCGCTCGGCGCCGCAGCGCACGCGCGTCGCATGGCGATGCACGCGCCCGACGTCGTCACGTACGTCATCGATACCACCATCAATTACACAAACGTCTGCAACGTGCACTGTAGCTTCTGCGCGTTCTTCCGCCCGGAGCACCATAAAGAGGGCTATACGATGTCGCACGACGTGGTGCTCGAGCGAGTGAAGTACGCGGTCGACCAGGGCGCGACCCAGATCATGATTCAAGGCGGTGTCAATCCGGAGCTTGGCATCGATTGGTTCGAGCGCCTCTTCGAACGCGTGCGCCGCGAATATCCGCAAGCCGACCTCCATTCGCTCTCGGTCTCGGAGATCGTGGGTCTCGCCTACGTCGAAGGCATCTCGACGCGCGAGGTGCTCGCGCGATTAAAAGAGGCCGGCATGAAGTCGCTACCCGGAGCCGGCGCCGAGATTCTGGTCGAACGCGTGCGTAAGCGCATCTCCGCCCGCAAAGTCAAACCGCACGAATGGCTTGGCGTGATGCGTGAGGCGCAGCAGCTCGGCATGCCGACGACCGCGACGATGATGTTCGGCTCGATCGAAACCGCGGCCGAGCGCATCGAACACTTGCACGTGTTGCGCGAGCTTCAAGACGAGACCGGCGGCTTCACCGCTTTCATTCCGTGGTATTACGTTCCGTTCAAGACGCCGCTGCGTGGAAAGGAAGCCACGGGTCTCGAGTACCTGCGCGTGCTCGCGATCTCCCGACTCTACCTCGACAACTTCGCGCATTTGCAGGCATCGTGGCTGACGCCGGGTGTGAAGATGGGCCAGCTGGCACTTTTCTATGGCTGTGACGACATGGGTGGCACCATCATCGAAGAGCAGGTCGTCCACGACGCCGGCAGCACCAACGAAGCGACCCGGCGCGATCTCGAAAACATCATCATTGACGCAGGCTTCAAACCCGTCATCCGCGACACGTACTGGAACCTGCGCCCAGCGATAGCCCTCGCCACCGCCGGCTAGCTATCCAACAGTTGTCATCTGAGCGGAGCGCCACTTGTCTCAGCGGAGGCGCGCAGGCGCGTAGTCGAAGGACGGGTTTGCCGCTTGTCATCCTGAGCGGAGGCGCGCAGCGCCGTAGTCGAAGGACCGACGTGCACGCCGGTCCTTCGACTACGCGCCTGCGGCGCTCCGCTCAGGATGACAATGCTAGCGAGTCCTTCGACTACGCGCCTGCGGCGCTCCGCTCAGGATGACAAATCGGTAACTCGTCCTCGACTACGCGCCTCCGGCGCTCCGCTCAGGATGACAAGCGGCGCTCCGCTCAGATGACAAAAAAGGGAGGATTGTTGCGGCGGCGAGGACTTCGTCGGTGGTGGGATCGAGCAGTGCGACGAGCTGGCCCGGCGTGATCGCACGTTGCGGCTCCTCGAAGCGTAGGCGAAGTGTGCCGTCATCGCCGGCGAGCGCGACCGCGCGAGCGGGTGTAGCGCGATAACGGATCATCGCGCGTACCGGCGTCTCGCCGTGGAAGCGTTCGGGGCGTATAAGGTTGAGATCGCCGCCCTCGAGCTCGCGTGAGAGCAACTCATCCTCGCGTCCGACGACGAGCGTATTGGTCGCTGCATCGATGCGGGTAACATAGCGCGCGCCGTCACTGCTCGCGGGAAGCTTAGCGCGCTGCCCGACGGTGTAGTTAGCGATTCCGGCATGCGCGCCGACCCGCGCGCCGGTGCTCGCCACTACGGCGCCGGGCTCAGTGATCTCGGGGTGCAGCCGCGCGAGTACCGCGCGGTAGTCGCCGCCTTCGACGAAACAGATGTCTTGCGATTCGGCTTTGTCGTGAATCGGCAGCCCGAGCCGCCGGGCGTGCGCGCGCGTCGTTGCTTTGTCGAACTCACCGAGCGGAAGGAGAAGGCGGGCGAGCTGCGCCGGCTTGAGCTGCGCGAGCGCGTAGGCTTGATCCTTCGCGTGACCGTTGCGAAAGAGATGCGGCCCGTCCTCGCGATGCTCGGTGCGGGCGTAGTGACCTGTCGCGACGTAGCGCGCGCCGAGCGAGTCGGCGTATTTCACGAGCGTGCCGAGCTTCACGAAGTTGTTGCACGAAACGCACGGGTTGGGCGTGCGCCCGTGCGCGTAGTCGTTGACGAAACGCTCGATGACCTCGCGCCGAAAGACTTCCTCGAAGTCGAGCACGTAGTGCGGCATACCGAGCATCGCCGCGCTCGCGCGCGCGTCGTTGAAATCGTCGATGCCGCAGCAGCTCTTCGCATGTGCCGGCCGCGACGGCGTGTACATCTTCATCGTGATGCCGACGACGTCGTAACCGCTTTCGAGCAAGAGACCAGCGGCAACAGCGGAGTCGACTCCGCCGCTCATCGCCGCAATAACGCGTTCCTTAACCATTTGACTGCGAACAGGATAACATTAAGGCGGGGCTAACTGAAAGGCCAAATGTCAGGAGCGTCTGACGCGCTGGGTGAGCGATTTCGCGCGGCCCGCGAAGCCCGTGGTATGTCACTATCGGACGTCGCCCAGCAGATCCGAATTCGTTCCGTTTACCTCGCGGCCATCGAAGATGAGAGCTGGAGCACGATCGGCGCTCCGGTCTACATTCGCGGCTTCATTCGAACGTACGCACGCTTTCTTGGACTCGATCCGGAAGCGGCGGTCGCGGCGTTCAATCGTACGCAGCCCCCGCCGGCACAAAGCTTGCCTGGGCGCGAAGCGCCTGCGCCGCCTGAGCCGGTGCGCTTCAGCCGCGGCTCACCGCTGCTCTGGGCCGCGGCAGTCGTGGCGGTGCTGCTGATCGCCTTCGTTACCTTTAATGAACTCACGCTGCGGCGGGCCGGGCCGGGCTCCGCGCCGATAGCGGCAAGCGCTGCCTCGGTCTCGCCCAGCGCGCCGGTCGTGAGGCCAACGGCAACTGTACACAGGCTCGCAGCGGCCGACGGTGCCAAGTCGCTGGCCCTCGTGCTCTCGGCTCCGTCGTGGCTCAGGGTCACCGTTGACGGGAGTGTTAGCATGGAGGGTACGTTCCCGGCCGGGACGTCGAAGACGTTCCACGGGAATACGGCACTGGTGCGCGTCGGCAACGCCGGCGGCGTGGAGATCTACGTCGACGGCAGGGACGTCGGGAAGCTCGGGAAATCGGGCGACGTCGTCGAGCACGCCTTTACGCTTTGAGAGGAGCACCGTAGGAATTCGTGGCGAGCGAATCGTCGTTTGACGTCGTTTCGCGCGTCGATGGGCAAGAACTGGACAACGCCCTCAATCAGACGCGCAAGGAAATCGAAAATCGCTTCGATTTCAAGCATAGCAAGACCAGCATCGAGTTCGATGGGAAGAAGATCACGTTGATCTCCGACGACGAGCTGAAGATGCGCAACGTCGTCGATATGCTTCAAGGCAAAGCCGTGCGCCGCGGCATCGACATCAAAGCGTTCGAACTCAGTCCCGTCGAGTCGGCGTTGAGCGGCACCGTACGTCAGATCGTTACGCTCCGTACCGGGATCCCGAAAGAGCAGAGTAAGACGATCCTCCTTCATATCAAGGCGCTGAAGCTCAAAGTCACCGCGCAGTATCAGGACGAACAAGTGCGCGTTACGGGCAAGAACAAGGACGACTTGCAGAAAGTCATCGCGTCGCTGCGTTCCATGGAGTTCGAGCTGCCGCTGCAGTTCGTAAACTTTCGCTAGTTAGAACGATGCGAAGCGTTGCATTCGTCAGTCTTGGCTGCGCGAAGAACTTGGTGGATACCGAGGTGATGATCGCTAAGCTCGGTGCGGCCGGCTGGCGTTTGGAGACGCAAGCGCGCCACGCCGACACGGTCGTAATCAACACCTGCGCCTTCATCGATCCGGCAAAGGAAGAGTCAACGCACGTCATCCTCGAGCACGCGGCAGAGAAACGTCCGGGTCAACAGCTGATCGTAGCGGGGTGTCTCGCGCAGCGGTACGGCGCGCAGTTGCAGAGTTTGATTCCGGAGGTCGACGGGATCGTCGGCACCGGCGCCTACGCCGGTATCGCCGAGATGCTCGACGATGTCGAGGCCGGGCGGCGGCCCGTGCGCCTCGACTTCGAACCCGAGCCGGAGCACGACTTCTTGCCGCGCCTCGTCACGACGCCGAGCGCCACCGCCTACCTAAAAATTGCGGAAGGCTGCGACCATCCCTGTACGTTCTGCATCATCCCGGCGCTGCGTGGGAAGTTCCGCAGCCGTAGCGAGGAATCGATCCTTGCTGAAGCTCGCGCGCTTGTCGCCGGCGGCGCGAGGGAGCTGATCCTCATCGCCCAAGACACCTCGATGTGGGGCCGCGATCGCGGTATGCGCCGCGGTGGACTCGCCACGCTGCTCGAGCGGCTCGGTGCGATCGACGGCCTGGAGTGGATTCGACTGCTCTATCTCTATCCGGCGACGGTCGATCGCGAGCTCATCGATGCGATCGCGCAGCTGCCAAAGGTTTGCAAGTACATGGATATGCCGCTGCAACACGCGCATCCCGAAGTACTGCGCGCGATGCGGCGCCCCAGCAACGGAGAGCGTTATCTCGAGCTCATCGAGGAGTTTCGATCGAAGGTTCCCGGCATTACCATGCGCTCGACGTTCATCGTCGGTTTTCCCGGCGAACGCGAAGAGCACGTCGCCTATCTCGAAGAGTGGATCGCGCGTGCGGAACTCGATCGCGTCGGCTTCTTCGAATATAGCGCCGAAGAGGGGACGCCGGCAGCCAAGCTTTCCGAGCGCGTGAGCGTGCGACAGCGCCGCGAGCGGCTCATTCGCCTGCGCGAAGCGCAACGGCTGGCGTCGGAGCGTGCGCGGAGCAAGCGCTGCAACACGACCGTACGCGTGCTCGTCGAAGAATCGCGCCGCTTGCGCGAGCGCGACCCAATCCGCCGCCACCTTGGCGCCGCGCGGGCATGGTTTGGACGCTCCGAAGGTGAAGCGCCGGGTGTCGATGGCGGCATCTATTTCACGGGCGGAGCCCGAGCCGGCGAGTTCGCCAACGTGCGCCTGGATTCCATGACCCACTTAGATTTTCTAGGTCGGGCCGTCGAACTGGAGCAACGAGCGGGTTGAGTATTTTGACCAAGCGGATTCTCGCGGTCGTCGCGCTCGTGGTGGTCGGCGCAGTTTCGGCTTTTGCCGGCTATGCGGTCGTCGAACGCCGCAGCCCAGTCAGCGCGATCACGCAGATCACGCAGATTTTCGTCCCGAATCCGCAGGACGTCTTCGGCCGCCCCAACTTGCTGGTCTTAATCGAAGGCCTCGACTACGACTATACCGCTCAGGATCAAGAGTACTCAACGAAGGCGCGCAGCGACGCTATCTGGGCGGTCAATCTCGATTTTGCGAACAAACGAGTCTACCAGTTATCAATCCCGCGCGACATGATCGCGACGCTGCCCAACGGAACGCAGGGAAAGATCAACGAGGCGCAGTCGGACGGAGGTGTCAAGGAAGCCAAGAGCGTCATTGCCGGATGGCTCGGCATCCCCGACTTCGATCGCTACGTGATCTTGCGGATCGATGCGACCAAGCAATTCATTACGGCGCTGGGCGGCATCGACATTGACGTGAAGTCGTCCGATTGTCTCAAATACAAAACCGGCTGCACCGGCGAAACGCTCGATTGGGTCGACACTTGGGGCCACCTGAACATCCACCTCAAACAAGGCATGCAGCACCTCAATGGCGATCAAGCGGTCGCGTACATGCACTTCCGTCACGACTGGTGCAGCGATCCGTGCCGCATCATGCGGCAGCAGCAAGTGCTCCATGTGCTCATCAATAAAGTCAAGGGCGATAAGGTCAACACGTTCCTGCATATGGGCGACTTGCTGGCGGTCTTCAAAAGAGAGGTGCAGACCGATTTCACCGACTCGGAGCTCATCTCGCTGGCGACGTATTTTCAAGGAATCTCACCTGGAGCGATCGTCAGCGACCAAGTCCCCTATACCGGCGACGTCAACTTGCCGGGCTACGGCGATTCGCTCGTACCCGACACGGCCGCCCGCGCGCGCTTGGTCGCAAAGATGCTGACCGCGCCGCCCACCGTGACGCCGGTGCCGTCGCCGGATGCGCTTGCGCTCGCGGCAATCCCTGCGTCGACGCTGCGCGTCGACGTGGAGAACGGTAGCGGAGTTCCCGGCGCGGCACGACGCGTTGCCTCGGTTCTTCGCAGAGCCGGATTCACGATCGGGGACGTCGGTGACGCCGATCGTTCCGATTACGGCACCACCGAGATTCACGAGCATTCGAGTGTGACGTTCGCCGGCGCGCGCGTGCGCGAGGCGCTGCCGCCCGCGCTGCACGAAGCCCTCGTCACGCCGGATCCACCGAGCAGCGCTTCCCCGGCCGCAACGGCGACGACGACGAGCGACGTAACGGTGATCCTCGGCACCGACATCACCAGGACCCTTCCGCTTTCCAACCTGCAGGAACATTCGTAAGCGTGTGGTGTCGCCGACCGTGAAGGGCATTGTCGCAGTCCTATTTGCCGGCGCGCTTGTCTACGGCGGATGGCGTGCGTTCATTCACAAAAGCAATCTCATTCCCGCGCTGGTCACGCCGCAGACGAACGTGCATCTCGAGTTTTCCAGCGATGCATTCGCGCGGCTCTATCGGGCGACGCACGAACTCCCCACCGAGGATCGCTCCGGACGCCCGCGTCTGATCGCGTTAACCTTCGACGACGGACCGTATCCGATTTACACGCCGATGCTGCTGGATGTGCTACGCGATTTGAAAGTGCCGGCGACGTTCTTCCTGATCGGCGAGGACGCGCAGCAGTGGCCCGAGCTCACCCGGCGCATCGAAGCCGACGGCAACGAGATCGCCGACCACACCTATTCGCATCCGAATCTCGATAAGGAAACGGCCGGCCAAGTTCGCCGTGAGATCATCGAAGGACGCGATGTGCTCTGGTCGCTCTCGCACGATCCCGCGGCGCGGGCCTACATGCGTCCGCCGCACGGCCGCTATACGGAGAGCACGCTTCAGATCGCGCAATCGCTAGGCTACTCGGTCGTGCTGTGGACCGACGACGGCGGCGATTGGCGCACGGTGACGGTCCCGCAGTTAGAGCATCACCTGGTGACGCATGCCACGGCGCCCGAGATCGTGCTGCTCCACAGCGGCAAGCTTGAGACGATTGAAGCGTTGCCTTTTGTTGTCGAGCGCTTCAAGCGGGCCGGATACCGCTTCGTTACGGTTGGAACGCTGCTCAAGATGGTACAGAGCGGCGAGCTCAACCATCCGCTGCGCCGCGCGGTTTAGGTTCTCTAAGGGTGCCGCGCCAGATCATCGACACTGAGTCGAGCCGCCCCGCCTACGTGCGGCGGCGCACGCGGCGTTGGATCGTCTCGCTGGTGGTCTTCCTGCTCTTCGTAGCCGCCGTATGGTTCCTTGCCCGCCGAGCACTCGGCCAGGAAAGTTGGGCGCCTGCGGGAACCGCATCGCTGTGTCTTTCTTTAAAGGGTTTCGGATGAGAAACTTTCTTAGCGCCTGCGCTAAACGCAGTTTTCTCGCTTTAGCAATGACTGCCGCGGTCGTCGCGTGCAGCAGTCTCGGCCAGACGACCGGCGTGAACGTCGGGCCGAATTTTCCATCGATGACGCTCTACGCGACCAATAGTAACCAAAACGCGATTAGCATCTACACTAGCGCCACGAAGAGCGGCGGATCACCCACGTTCAACATCGGCGGCGGGAGCACGACGCTAAACGGCCCGCAGTATCTGGCCTTCGATCGGCGCCACAATCTCTGGGTGACCAACTATAACCCCAGCACGAACGGCGCGTTGATTATCGAGTTCGCGGCCCTCGCGACGGGGAACGTCGTTCCGCTTAACTCGGCGGCCATCGCCGGGCGGCCGCGCGGCATCGCCTTCTCGCCACTTGGCCCGTCGCCGCTGCCTTCAGCGTCGCCGAGCACGCCGCCAAACCTCATGGTTATCGCGGACACCGACCCAACGCGGCTCTATCCTAGCCAAATCCTGCTCTTCACGACCGGCGCCACGTCGCCGTTTCAGGAGATCGCTGGGCCGAAGCCGGGCTTGAAACTCCCGGGTGGCGTGGCGATCGACCCGCAGGGCCATATCTACGTCGCCAATATTCAGGGCGCGTCGGTTGACCAGTTCGTGCTGCCGTCGCCATCGCCGACGCCCAAGCCGACCCCGACGCCGAAGCCGACACCCACGCCCAAGCCCACCCCGACTCCCACCGGCTCGCCGAGCCCGAGTCCCACGCCGTCGCCGACGCCCACGCCGATCAACGTCTTCCCGCGCTTCAGCATTACGGCGAAGAACCAAGTGATCACACCGTTCAGTGTCGCCCTCGACTCAAGCGCCTTCATCTACATCGTCGATCAGGGCAAGCCCAACACGAAGAACTGCAACTCGTCGCAAGGTCCCGCGATTCTGGTCTTCCCGCCGTATAATAAGAAGATCCCATACACCAAGCCGATTCGCAAAATCCAAGGCTGCGATACGCTGCTCAACGCGCCGACCGACATCAAGGTCAACGGGGACGGCGTGATCTACGTCGCCGATTCGACCCCAAGCGGCAGCGGGATCGTCTTAGTCTTCGCTGCCGGAGCCGGCGCCGGAGGTATCCGCGACGTTGCGCCAATGGCTACTTACAAATCCCCGGGGGCGGTAACGGGGCTCGGCCTCGTGCCGTAACGTCCGATGGCATTTCTTAAAGGAATTATCGACGGTAACGAACGCGAGGTCGCACGCCTGCGGCGCACGGCCAAAGCCGTCAACGAGTTCGAACCGCAAATGTCGGCGCTCTCCGATGACGAGCTGAAAGCCAAGACCGCGGAGTTCAAGAGCCGCCTCGAGCAAGGCGAATCGCTCGATGCGATGCTCCCCGAAGTCTTTGCGGTCGTGCGCGAAGCGGGAACGCGGACGATCGGGATGCGTCATTTCGACGTGCAGATCATGGGCGGTCAGGTGCTCTACGAGGGGCGCATCGCCGAGATGAAAACCGGCGAAGGCAAGACCCTGGTTGCCACGCTACCGGTCTACGCGCGCGCCCTCGAGGGACGCGGCGTGCACGTCGTGACGGTCAACGACTACCTTGCCCGCCGCGACGCCGAGTGGATGGGACCGGTCTATCAGTTTTTGGGCATGAGTATCGGCGTCATACAGCACGGGCTCGACTCCGCGGAACGCCGCGAGGCCTACAACTGCGACGTCACCTACGTGACCAACAACGAGGTTGGATTCGATTACCTGCGCGACAACATGGCCTGGCAAGTCGAGGATCTCGTGCAGCGTGAGCTCTACTTCGCGCTGGTCGACGAGGTCGACTCGATTCTCATCGACGAAGCGCGTACGCCGCTGATCATCAGCGGCCCCTCGCAAGAGTCGGGCGAGCTTTACGACAAGTTCGCGCAAATTATCCCGCGCTTGAAGAAGGGCGATGACTTTACCGTCGACGAGAAGGCGCACGCGGTTCCGATCACCGAAGCCGGCGTTACCAAAGTCGAGAAGATGCTCGGCGTCCAGAATCTCTACGAGCAGCGCAACATCGAGCTGACGCACCAGCTCAACGCCGCGCTCAAGGCCTGGAATCTCTTCCACAAAGATCAGCAGTACATCGTCAAAGACGGCGAGGTCATCATCGTCGATGAGTTCACCGGACGGCTTATGTACGGCCGGCGCTACTCCGACGGCATTCACCAAGCCATCGAAGCAAAGGAAGGCATCAAGGTCCGCGGCGAGGATCAAACGCTCGCCACGATCACCTTCCAGAATCTTTTCCGGCTCTACGATCACCTCGCCGGCATGACCGGAACCGCGAAGACCGAGGAACGCGAGTTCCGCGACATCTACGGCTTAGACGTCGTCGTTGTGCCGACCAACATGCCGATGGTCCGCAAAGACAACTCCGACATCGTTTACAAGTCGGAGAAGGCGAAGTTCGACGCGGTCGTCGACGAAATCATCGAGGAGCATCGGAAGGGCCGGCCGGTGCTCGTCGGCACGCGTTCGATCGAGAAGAGCGAGCTTTTGGCGACGATGCTGCGGCGTAAGGGCGTCGAGTGCAACGTGCTCAACGCGAAGTATCACGAGCAAGAGGCGGAGATCATCAAAGACGCCGGCCAAGAAGCGCAGGTGACGATCGCCACCAACATGGCAGGCCGCGGCACCGACATCAAGCTCGGCGATGGCGTCGCCCGCAACGGTGGCCTGCACATCATCGGCACCGAAAGGCACGAGTCGCGGCGGATCGACAATCAGCTGCGCGGACGCTCGGGCCGGCAAGGCGATCCGGGTTCGTCGCGCTTCTACGTATCGCTGGAAGACGAAGTCATGCGGCTCTTTGGCGGCGAGCGAATGACGAATATCATGGAGCGCGTCGGGTTCACCGACGAGCAGCCAATCGAATCGGGGCTCGTGACGAAGTCGATTCAGCGCGCTCAGGGCAAGGTCGAGAATCACAACTACGAGATCCGCAAGCACGTGCTCGAATACGACGACGTGATGAACAAGCAGCGCTCGGTGATCTACAGCGACCGGCGCTCGACCTTGGAGGCTACGTTCGATTCACGTACGTTCATGCTGCAGACGCTCGAGGGGAAAGTCGACGAAACCGTCGAGGAGAATGCGCCCGAGAACGTTCACCCGCAGGAATGGGACCTGCCCGAGATGCTCAACGCGCTCGAGCTGATTTTCCCAATCAAACGCGAGGTTTCGGTCGACGATTTAGTCGGTAAGGATCGCGAAGAGATTCGGCGGTTTTTGCGCGCGAAAGCGCGAGCGGCGTACGAGGCGAAGGAGAAGGAAGTCACGCCGGAGATTCTGCGCGTTGTCGAGCAGCGCTATCTCTTGCTGCCGATCATCGATCGTCAATGGGTCGACCATCTCTACGTGATGGATCACCTCAAGACCGGCATCGGCCTGCGCGGGTACGGTCAAAAAGATCCGCGCGTCGAGTATGAGAAGGAAGCCTTCGAGATCTTCGAATCGCTCAAGAACAACATCGCCGACGAGGCGATCAAGGGCGTCTTCCGCGTCGTCATCGAGCAAGGCCCGCCTCCGCAAGAGCTGCACCCATACGCAACCGGCGGTCCTGGCGCACCGCGGTTCGAGCCAATTCCGTCCGGTCAGCTCATTCCGCAGCCGGTTTCTTCCGCGGGCAACGCGTTGCCGCCGCAGCAAGTCGAACAACTTCTCGGCCCGGCGCCCGGCACCGGCCGCCGCGTGCAGCAGTTCCATACGAATAAAGATGACGAATCGCCGGCCAAACCCATGCAGCGCGACCAGCCGAAAGTCGGGCGCAACGAGATGTGTCCCTGCGGCAGCGGTAAGAAATACAAGCGCTGCCACGGCGCCGCCGCGTAAAGGGCTGTGAGGTAGAGGCCCGAAACCGTACACTCGCCTCGCCAGCGTTCGATCCGCCGGCACGCGCGAAAATCCTGTAAAATAAAGGGTTTCCGACTACTCGCTCCCCACATCACTTATCTGCAAAGTTTGTAGCGCCATTTGCAAGACGCGCCACACGGTCGATGTTCGGCGTCCGGTAATCCATAACGCCGTGGTTGTAACAACTCGCATTGAACCACCCGATGTCGTCAGCCATGATGAAGAGAATGTTCGGCTTTGTCGCTTTTTCCATAAGACACCCCTACTCAAGTTGCGGCGCATGCGAAATACGGAAGGCACTTTCGGAGCCGTCGTCACGAGTTCCCAGGGCCAGATCGTAAACTGGCTAGCCCCGCGCCCTTCCGCCTTTGCAACGCCCGCCACGCCCGCGAGGCCGCATCGCGCTAGCGGGCGTCACCGCTTAGCTTAGGTCTCGCAGCTGCGCAGCCCGGCACCGATTGCGTGGCGCAACGAGCCTTGCAGTCTTGCAGCCACACCTCGCAGCCGCCTCACAGTGCCCGCATCTTGGATCGAGATTTCTGGAGCCGCGAGCGAAGTCGAGGGGCTCGCTCAGGATAAACTACGTGCGAAGGAAATCGCGGCTGCGACGGGCTTATAGCTCGCAGCCTGCTCGCGCATCCGGGCTGGAGCCAGAATGCCGCATCCGCGGCATCGGGAGGCCTTACGTGAGCTCGCGGAATCGTAAGACGCTTTCCCCGCTGGGATAGCGAAGAGTAGCGCCGAACGCCGTTACCTGCTCGTCCGTTTGGCTTTTGGAGGCTTCGCACATGAGGAACTTGGCCGGCTTAACGCTTAGCATCGGCGCCGCTGCACTTTTTGGCGGCTGCGGCGGGTCGCAGCCGCCAATCGGAATGTCCGGCGCAATATCGCAAGTGCCGGCTGGATCACGCGGGGTACGGGCACAGGAACACGTGCTTGCAGACTTCGTAAATAGCGACGGCGTCGTTCCGAGCGGCGGTCTGATCATAGATAAGAGCGGTGCGCTCTATGGGACGACGGAGAATGGCGATGGATCGGGTTGTACCGGAGTCGGCTGCGGCACCGTTTTCAGACTCTCGCCGGTTTCGAGTTCGAAATACGCACTCGCCGTCATTTATCAATTTAGACGCGAACAAGACGGGGCGGTTCCTTCCGGCGGACTGACAGCGGACCCGTCAGGCGCGTTGTACGGTACGACGGGAAGTGGCGGTCTGAGCCAAGACGGCTACCCTGGGACGATTTTCAAGCTGACGCCCTCCGGATCGGGCTATAGCGAGCACGCCATCTACCGATTTACCGCCAGTAGCGACGGTAGGGACCCGGTCGGCGGGGTGGTCGAAGACAGCAAACGCGCCCTATACGGGGTAACGATGTATAACGGCGGTACGAGTTGCGAGTGCGGAACGGCGTACAAGCTAGCTCGATCGGGGAGAGGATATACGTTTAGCGTCATCTATCGCTTCCAGGGCGGCACAGATGGCTCATATCCCAACACGCCGCTTGTCGCCGACTCGCTCGGCAACTTGTACGGCATGACCTCCGAGGGCGGTTCGTGTCAGTTTAACGTCGACGGGTGCGGCACTGTGTTCGAATTACACCGCAGCCACGGCAGCTATGTCCACATCGTCCTTCACGCCTTCTCCGCGGGACCGACCGACGGATTGTATCCGATCGGCGCACTCGCGCTCGACAGTTCGGGAAATCTGTACGGCGCGACGAAATACGGGGGAACGTGTCCGATCGATTCGGTTGGATGCGGAGTAGCGTTCGAACTATCGCCGCTGGGATTAACCTATTCCGAGCGCGTTCTCTACTCATTCGGCTCGCAGGGCAAGGATGATGGAGTGTTTCCGAATGGGAGCTTCACGCTCGCGGCCGGCGGCGTCATCTATGGGACGACCACTGGAACCGAGATACGGCGTTGTTATAAACACGGGGTTTCGTGCGGGACCGTTTTTAAACTGACACCGGTTGGTTCGAGTTATCAAGAGTCCGTCATCTTCCGTTTCCGCGACGTGACACAAGGCGACATACCATTGTCCGGCCTGCTCGCCGTCGGAAACGCGCTTTTCGGTGAAACGGGATTTGGAGGCAGTCCGGATTGCAATTTTGCCGGATACCCCGGCTGCGGTACCGTCTTCGCCCTCGTCGCTGTAAGCGCGCCACCCCGGGCCCGCGAGGCCTCATCGCGCTAGATGCGCTTCGTGTAGCCTCGCAGTCGCGTAGTACGGCGCCGATCGCGTCGCGACGAAGCGCAACAGCTCCCAAGCAGATCCCGTAGCGGACTACGGGCCGATGGAAACGGCCGAGGGCATATCGAGGCCGGTGTTGTCACCGCTGATCTCTCGGATTGGTGGGGAGTCGCCTCGCGCGTGGCGCTTGTATGCCGTGATGCTATCGGTTCCAGAAAACGGATCGTTTGCGATGAAGATCGTTCCACGTCTATCGAGAGCGATTCCGGCGCCAAAGAGCTGCGTCATCGGCCCCCGAATGGTCCTTACCGGTTTAACGTTGCCGGTTGCTCCCGCGGCAAAAACAAGAATCTCCCAAGTGCGGGGTCTGGTAGCATAGTTGGTAACGTAAATCTCGCCGCGCGAGTTGACCGCAATGCCGTAAGAACCGGTCAACTTCGTTAAAGGACCTGCAATGACTCGGATCGGCAAAACGCGGCCATTTGCGCCTGGGCCAAAGACGAGGATGAAGCCTGAGTAGCTGCCGACGTCGTGGCCGCTATAGGGCGTGTCAACGACGTACGTGTTGCCTGCGCCATCTAATCCGATGCCGTCTATGTAGCAAAGGCCATAAGACCCCGCGCTCGTGATCGTGCGAATCAACTTATAGGTTCTGGCGGCATATACGGTGATGTCGCATCCTTCAAAGTTCGCAACGTAAAGGTTGCCGGTGCGGTCAAAAGCGACGCCATTGGGGTAGTTCAGTCCATCATGGATCGTTGCGATCGGCTTCACGTTGCCGTCGGCTTTGGCGGCGAAGATGAACACGACGCCTTGCTGGCTGAGGCCGTCATCGGATTTGCCGCGCGCGCCGAAGGCATCCGAAACGTAGAACTTGCCGGCGTTGTCTACCGCAATCCCCTCCGGCTCCACCAATCCCGTGTTCGAGCCGCTGATCGTCTGGACGGGCGCAACATTCCCGTCAGCGTCTTTAGCGTACACGGTCACGCTTCCAGTCGGATACGAGGCGTTCGTTACATAAATCTTCGACGACATGCCCGCGTCGGGGTAATCTGCGGCGGCCGATGCATGCGGCATGGTACCGGGCAGGCCGCTCGGCTGCTGCAGTCCGCCGCAGCCGGCCACTAGCGCAGTCGCGCTGACGCTAAGCGCAAAGCGGGGTAAGCGGAAGAGCGTCTTACACGACGCGGCCGCGTCCGGGAGCGTCAATATCCGTAGTCTTTCCACGCGACGCTAAAAATTTTGTAGCTGGGACTTCGTTGAAGCGAGAGTAAGGCAATTCGATTTGCTGCGTCGACGCCGACGAGCCAGGTCAGGGTTTCTTTGGGATATCGCACGAGGAAGTACGTCAAAGTTTGCTCTGCCCTAATGCGCTTTTCGTATGGATACATCGACTGTGGGCGCCCAAGTGCGCTCACCGAGCCGCTCCATTTACGAAAAAATCAGGACCTACGAAAGCGTTCAGCTGCGGCGCCAGCTCAGACCGATCGAAGGTGCCGTGAGCCACGGCGTCGAGTAGCCTGCGAGCTCGATCGACCGTCGCGGGGTCGAGAATAATTGGCTCGGGGTCCGGCGGGAACGACGGCGGCATTCTTGTCTGCTTGGGCGCTTTCTGCGCCTCGGCACGGCCAGCCGGATAAAGTGCCGCTACGGTGAGAGCAACGACCGACGAGACGGCAGAGGCAAAAACACGGCGCACCATTTCTAGCATCCCCCCAAAGGCGTGAGCCTCGTTGCCATCTTAGCACGATGCGTCCATGTGCGAAACATGCCTCGTTCAGGGTCTAAAGTGCGCATCGTACCCGGGCCGCCCATCGGCGGCTACGCTTCACCGCGGGTTGCTGGATGTCAATGCCGCGTGCGTACTCAACCAGTTCTTGCCTTCGCCCGACTCTCAACCAAACGTGAAATCTAACGCCTCGGCGCCCGGGTCGAGAAACTCGATTTCGAAGAGCCGGTCGACGATAGCCTTGCGTTGCCGGATGAGTTGATATGTGTCCTGACGCGAAACGGTGCCGTAGCCGTTCGCGTCGACATCGCCGCCGCGATCGGCGCCCGGAGGCTTCCCGTCAACGAGCACGCGAAAGCGCGGAGCACTCCCCGGCTTCACCGGCCCCATGACGAGGTTGACGTCGCGAGCGTGAAAGCGGTACGCGACGCGCCCACTGGACTGATTAAGAACCGCAGCTTCCTTGCCTACGCTCCAGTCGCCGACCAGCGTCCACTCGTTGAGTCGTAGCCGATCCGGCTCAGCCTCGACACGGCGCTCGCCACGCTCGGAGCCAATATACGTTTCCGGCGACCGCACGTTGTCCCAATCGGCGGGAACCTCAAGGCCATGCGGATCGACAGAAACCAGGTTGCGATCGATGTCGCGCGCTCCCGCCTCGGCGAGCAGCTCCTGAATCGTTCGTTCCGTCTTTTGGTAGTCGCCTTCGCCAAAGTGATGCGCGCGAACATTCCCTTTCCCATCTATGAGGTAAAGCGCAGGCCAGTATTCGTTTCCAAAAGCGCGCCAGATCTTAAAATTGCTATCGACCGCGACTGGATAAGCGACGTCCATCTCCTTGGTCGCCCGCCCGACGTTGGCGAGATCTCTTTCAAAGCTGAATTCCGGCGTGTGTACGCCGATCACAACGAGCCCGTCTTGCTTATATTTCTGCGCCCATTCACGGACATACGGAAGCGTGCGCCGCCAATTGACGCACGTGTACGTCCAAAAATCGACGAGTACGACCTTGCCGTGCAGCTCGGACAACGTCAGCGGTTTCGAGTTGAGCCATTCGACTGCACCGGCGAACGAAGGGGTTCTTTGGTTCACCATATTTGCTTCTTTAGCACATGCAACGCTTACGGCTAATAGCGAAATCCCTGTGAGCCATAGAAGCGCCTTCGTCAAAACGTTTCGTTCGAGCGCGCCACGGGGCAAATACCGAGCGTTAACCCTGCGTGAGATCGGCGCTCTGTCCGACCTCGATAATATAACCATCGGGATCGCGGATGTAGCAGCGAATCTCGCCGTACTTGGCAATCGGCTCGGTGAGGAACTCGGCTCCTCGACTTTTCCATAATTCATAGCACGCTTGAATATCCGCAACGCGGATATTCATAAAGCTGGTGACCTTATCCGGGTCGGCGGGGACGCTGAGCGTTACCGTAGGCTTGTCCGGGGTGGGCCCGCCCCCGACGTTGACAATGAGCCACGTATTTGCGATCTGAATGTGCCCAGACGCACCCTTGCTATCGCCCCTGCTTAGAACGCGACCGCCGAAGACCTTCTCATAGAAATCGGCCGATCGGTCGATGTCGGCGACGGTGATAAAGAGTGTGACGGTGAATCCGTCGCGCGGGGGCATCTCATAACTCTTCTGTTCGATTTGTACGCTGTTCATTGACGACCCCTCTCAATAGAGTGCGCATCCAATGATTCCGGTTCTTTCGTTTTCATGCCGCTGCCGAGCGTCGCGCGATCAGCACCAAAGCGGTGTTCGGCGGTGTACTCTGAGGCGATCGCATCGGAATCGTGCACGACCTTACGCCCAAATCATTAGCCGCGTCGCGCCTGGCGTGCCTGTCGTCCGCTGCGGAGCTTGCGGGAAACGTGATGCGATAGCCGAGCGGAATTTTGGTGACCGCTGGTCAAAACGGATTCAAGTGATGATGGCGCTTTTGCTGGCAGTTGTTGTAGCGGCCGGAGGCGAAAAGCCGACGTCTACGCTCGCCGGCGTGGAGTTGGATAGCAGTCTCGCTGAGGTTCTCTCGGAACATCCCAGCGCGCAAGGATCCGCCAACGGTTCCGGTCACTGGTGGCGTTGGAGCAGACGCGGAGGTGGTATGGTTACCATAACCGTGGATGATGCCGGCAATGTCACCAGGGTCGATTTCCAAGCGGACAGAATTCAGGGCGGCAACGTCGACCTTCCTTGTGTTGGAGCCTTTCCTGTTCAGGATTCGGGCGCGAATCTTCAGTTCGCCTTAGCCAAGACGGCATGCAGCGCATTTAATGGGGCGGCCTATGGCTTACCCGATCGTTCTGTGGTCGCGGTCCGCTTTAATACTCCGGGCGACGGTCGACTGATGGAGGCCACGTGGTACCGCCCTTCTGTTAAAAATCCTTCACCCGTTGGACACATGCGTTCGGTTATCGATTACCTGCGGCCCACCCTCACGTATGTCGGGGGAGTCGCTCGAGTCTACTATGCCGGCGAATGCCCGATAGACCGCTTCAGCCTGGTCCAACGCGTCATCTTCCCTTCAGTATGGTTCCAGCCGCCGCTGCCAGGAGCCACGGGGATGGACGCGGTCCGGCAGATCTTTCGCGACGATCCAAATGTCACGGTTATGCAAGACCGATCCGGAATGCTTAGAATTATAATAGGTAGTGTCTCGAGTGCAGTCTTGCAAACGACGATACCATCTCTGACGCTGGATCCCATCGAGCAGTACACCGCACTGTCTGCGCTCGACAAGATCGCTATCACCGCGGACATGTATGCGAAGGAGCGTGGGCTACGTTTTGGCTTGGCGCCGTCTATCATAGATCACCTTGCGGGCGGGCCAGTGAAAGGGGCGCCTCATCTGCCCGAGCTGATGCAGAATGTTACGCTAGACGAGCAGTTAGACGCCGTAGCC